>DASTAE010000198.1:0-14483 GCA_035712985.1 Actinospica sp. | reverse complement strand
AGCTCATGTACACCCACAGGTTGTGCGAGCGCAGGCCGAAGTCGTAGCCCCAGACCGCCTGGAAGATCTGCGAGTGGCTCAGCACCCGGCCAGGGTTGCGCAGGAACAGTTCGAGGAGCAGGTACTCGGTGCGGGTGACGGTAACCTCGCGACCGCCCCTCGTCACTCGTGCCGCCGCCAGGTCGAGCACCAGGTCGCCGTAGCTGAGCAGCCCGGGCTCGACCGGCGGCTCGACGACGGCGCGGCGCAGCAGCGCGTTGATCCGGGCGACGAGCTCGGCCAGCGCGAAGGGCTTGACGAGGTAGTCGTCGGCCCCGGCGTTCAGGCCCAGCACCCGGTCCTGCACGGCGTCGCGCGCGGTCAGCATCAGAACCGGGGTCCGGTCGTTGGCGGCGCGCAGCGCCCGGGCCACGCCGAGCCCGTCGAGGCCCGGCATCGACACGTCGAGCACGATCAGGTCCGGCGGGCTCTGGCTCACCGAGTTCAGCGCCTGCTGGCCGTCCGCCGCGAGCGAGATCCCGTAGCCTTCGAGCTTGAGTGCGCGCCCGAGGGCCTCGCGCACCTCGCTGTCGTCCTCGACGATCAGCACGTGAGCCGTATCCGTTCCCATCACCTCACCAGAATGGACGAACCGCCCAAAAAACGGCTGAGAAGAGTGTCACGGGTTGGCCTCGACACATCCCACCTGCGAGTATGCCGAGCACCCGTCAGCTTGTCGAGGTGGCTCCCGGCCGCGCGGAGGACGTCGGGATCAGCGCCTCGCACACCTTCAGCGCGGCCGCGACCTTCGGATCGGCCGGGTTCAGGCCGCCCAGGTAGCGCGCGTCGCCGGTGGGACGGGACGTGGCCGCCGCGGTCGGCCGGGCGGTCGGCACGGTCTCGCCCTGCTGCGCCATGCAGCTGCGGAATGCGGCCAGCCGGGTGCCGCCGCCGAAGCCCGCGCCTCCGGTGGGCCGCAGCGCCGCGCAGGCCTGCATCGCGGCCGCCATGGTCGGGTCGGCCGAGGCGAGGCCGCCGCCGAAACCGCCGCCGCCCGCGGGGCGGGTGAACCCGGCGCCCGGCGAGTGACTGCGCCGTCCGCCGGCGAAGGCGCCGCCGCTGGGCAGCTTGACGCCGTGCCGGCTCAGGCACGAGGCGTAGGCGGAGTAGCCGCCGGTGCCGGTGCCGGTCGCCGCCACCGCGGCGGTGGCCGAGCCGGAGCCGGAGGAGCAGCCGGCGATCAGCCCGGCCGCCGCGATGCCCGCGGCGGCCGAGACCAGGGTGCTGGTGAGGATGCGCTTCATGGTCATCAGTTCCCCGCGGTGATCGTGGTGGCGTTGACGGTTCCGCCGGAACCCCGGGTCCCGGCGATGGTGACGGTCTGACCGGGCTTGAGCTGGCTGAGGCTGCCGCTCGAGGACAGCTTCACGCTGGTGCCGCCCGAGGTCTGGACCGTGTAGACGGTGCCGTTGGCCGCGGTGACGTAGAGCGTGCCGCCGGAGACCACGGTGATCGAGCCGGTGATCGAGCCGCCGCCGGTTCCGGTGCCCGCGCCGACCCCGCCCGCGCCGCCGCCGAATCCGCCGCGGCCGGAACCGCGGGCGGCGGCGAAGGAGGAGGCGAGGGCGCCGGCCCGGCCGGTGCCGCCGCTCGTGCCGCCGAGATGCTTCTGCGCCAGCACGCCGCCGACGAACCCGGCCGCGACCAGGATTCCGGCGGACAGGGCGAGCGTGACCTTGGGCAGCCTCGCCCGCGGCGGCCGCGCGGCGAGCTCCTCGGCGAGGTTGTCGGCGCGCGGCGGGATGGACAGCAGCTCCTCGGCGCTGAGCTCCTGCGTGACGCTCTCGGCGTCCTGGGTCATGGCGTCTCCTGACGTCGTCTCACTCATGGCGCAGCGCCTCGATCGGGTGCAGTTTGGCCGCGCGGTTGGCCGGCAGCGAGCCGAAGAGCAGGCCGATCACCGCGGAGACCCCGAAGGCGAGCGCGATCGAGGACGGGACGAGCACCGGCCGGATGCCGTCGATGGTGAAGCGGGAGCCGACGACGCCGACGAGCACCCCTAAGGCGCCGCCGATCACCGACAGGAACACCGCCTCGATCAGGAACTGGCCGAGGATCGCCCCGCGCGGCGCGCCGAGCGCCTTGCGGATGCCGATCTCCCTGGTCCGCTCCGTGACCGTCACCAGCATGATGTTCGTGACGCCGATCCCGCCGACCAGTAGGGAGATCGCGGCCACGGCGGCGAGCAGGATGGTGAAGGTCTGGGTCGTGCTCTGCGCGGTGGACAGCAGCGAGGCCTCGTTGGTGACCGTGAACTGCTCGGTGCTGGTGGTCTCGCCGAGGTAGTCCAGCAGCAGGTTCGTCACCTCGGCCTGCGCGGCGCCGGTCGCGTCGGAACTCGTGGCCTGCACGGCGATCTCGCTCAGCGAGCCGAAGCCGGTCAGGCTGTCCTGAACGGTGGTCAGCGGGGCGATCGCGACGTCGTCCGGGTCGTTGAAGGTGCTGCCTCCGCCCTTGCCCGCCAGCACCCCGACCACGGTGTAGGGCACATTGTTCATCTGGATCGTCTGGCCGATCGGGTTGATCGAGCCGAACAGGTCGGTGACCACGGTCTGCCCGATGACCACGACCTTGTTCGCGTGGTCCACGTCGTCCGACGTGAACGAAGCACCCTGCGACACCACGTCGTTGGAGATCGGCAGGTAGGCCGGGTACGAGCCGACCACCTGGGAGATCGTGGTCGACGCGCCCTCGTACGTGGCGGTGACCGAGGTGGAGGCGACCGGGGCCACGACGGACACATCAGGGTCCTGATCGGAGGTGGCCAGGTCCCGGGCCAGCGCCGGGGTCAGGCTGGCTGTCGAGATCTGCGTGCCGCCGCGGGTCGAGGCCGCGCGGCCGACCGCGCCGGTCTGGTGCGTGACGAGCAGGAGGTTGGAGCCGAGGCTGTCGATGCGCGCCTGCACGGCCGCGCCGGAACCCTGGCCGACGGCGATCAGCAGGATGACCGCGCCGACGCCGATCAGGATGCCCAGCGTGGTCAGGCCGGAGCGCAGCTTGTTGGCGCGCAGCCCGCGCAGCGCGAAGCGGAAGACCTCTTGGATCCGCACCGGGATCAGCCCCCCGCGACCGCGCGCGGCGCGCGGTCGGGTTCGGCGGCGCCGAGCCGCGGCGGCAGTCCGTCCACCGGGCTGAGCCTGCGGTCCTCCACGATCCGGCCGTCCACCAGCCGGATGAAGCGCTTGGCGTGCTCGGCGATGTCCTCCTCGTGGGTGATCACCACGATCGTGCGGCCGACCGCGTTGAGCCGGTCGAACAGGCCCATCACCTCGTAGCTCGAGTGCGTGTCGAGGTTTCCGGTCGGCTCGTCGGCGAGGATCAGCGAGGGGGCGTTCACCAGCGCGCGGGCCACGGCCACCCGCTGCTGCTGGCCTCCGGAGAGCTGATTGGGCATGTGGTCTACACGGTCCGAGAGCCCGACGAGTTCAAGGGCCGCGAGCGCCCGCCGGCGCCGCTCGGGTCCGCGCACGCCGCCGTAGACCAGCGGGAGCTCGACGTTCTCGAAGGCCGAGGTGCGCGGCAGCAGGTTGAAGGACTGGAAGACGAAGCCGATCTTCCGGTTGCGCACGATGGACAGCTGCGCCTCGGTCAGGCTGCCGATGTCGATGCCGTCGAGCCGGTAGCCGCCCGCGGTCGGCACGTCCAGGCAGCCGATGACGTTCATCATGGTGGACTTGCCGGAGCCGGAGGAGCCCATGACGGCCACGTAGTCGCCGTGCGGCACGTCGAGGTCCACCCCGCGCAGCGCGTGCACGGCGGACTCGCCCTCGCCGTAGACCTTGGTCAGGCTGCTGATGTGGACGGCGCTGGGGCGGTCGGTCCCGGCCGCGCTGCCGCCGCTCATCCGCGGGTTCCCGTGGTCAGCCCGGTGGTGCCGAGGCCGGCGCCGCCGCCCCCGCCGCCGATCCCGCCGAAGCCGCGGCCGGGCGTGCCCGAGGTGCTCGCGCCGGCGATCGTCTCCAGGACGGTCTCGCCCTGGGTCAGCCCGGTGAGGATCTGCGTGTCGGTGGTGCCCACGACACCGGTCGTCACCTTGGTCGGCACGTCCTTGCCGCTCTTGACCACGGTGACGTACGAGCTGCCGCCGGTCGTGGTGATCGCCGAGCTCGGCACGTACAGCGCGTCGGTCGCCTCGCCGGTCGTGATGACGATCGAGGCGGACTGCCCGGGGCGCACGCCGGCCGGCGCGTCGCCGGCCAGGTCGAGGGTGACCGCGTACTCGACGACGTTGGAGACGACCGTGGACGTCGGCGAGATCGACGCGACCGTGGCGCCGAGCGGGGTGCCCGGCAGGGCGTTGAGGGTGATCGTCGCGTCCTGGCCGGTCTTGATCGAGTCGATGTCGGTCTCGGAGACGTTCGCGGTGATCTGCAGCCGGTTCACGTCCGCCATCGTGATGAACGCGCTCGCGCCGCCGCTCGACGAGGAGCTCGAGGAGCCGGAGCCCGAAGACCCCGAGGCGCCGGAGCCCGCGGACGAGGTCGTCGAGCTCGACGACGAGCCGCTCCCCGACGAGGCGGCGGCCCCGGTCGTGCTCGATCCCGCGCTGACCTCGCTGCCGACCTGGCCCGCGATCGTCAGGATCGTGCCGCCGGACGGCGCGGTGATCGTCGTGCCCGCGACCTCCTCCTGCGCGGTGTTCACCGCGGCCTGCGCCTGGGTCACCGCCTCCTGGTCCTGCGCGACGGTGCTCGGGGAGACCGCGTTGTTCAGCGCCTGGGTGTCCTTGGCGGTCTGCAGCGCGTCCTCGGCGTTGGTCAACGCGTTCTGGTCCTGGGTGATCTGCGCGGCGGTCGAGCAGCCGGACGTGGTGGCGGTCTTCGACGAGGTGGAGCAGGTCGGCTCAGCCTGGAGCGCGCTCAGGTTGTCCTGGGCCGTGGTGACCGCGTTCTCGTCCGCGTTCAGCTGGTCGTCGTCGACCGCCTGCTGCTGCGCCGTCGGGCCGTCCTGCGCCTTGGCCAGGTTGTCCTGAGCGACCGTCAGCTGCTGCTGGGCCTCGGTGAGCGCGAGGTTCGCGTCGGTCGGGTCCACGGTCGCGAGCACCTGGCCCGCGGTCACCTGCTGGCCGACCGTCACCTTGACCGCGGTGACCTTGCCGGAGGCGCCGAAGGCCAGCGAGGACTGCGCGGCCAGGGCGAGGTTGCCGGAGGCCGAGACCTGGGCGAGTACGGTGCCGCGGCCGACCGTGGCATCGCGGGTGAACGAACTGGCCGAGGCGGAGTTGGCGCCGCCCACCTCGAGATACGCGGCGGCAGCGGCGCCGACCAGGACGACCGCGAGTCCCCCGTTGAGCGCCAGCCGGCGGCGCGAGGTCCGATACGACTTCATGAGCCGGAGTGTCGAAGCGCTGTCTGAAAACCAGGTGAAGCTCACAGTTTTCACAGGAGGAATTCAGATAACTGTTACGGCCCTAAGACTTTGTTCCGAGAGAGCTGAGAAATGGATGAGAGAACTAGCGGTATTCGCGCAGCCGGGGTGCGAAGGCGAGCAGGACCAACGCGACGACGGCGGCCATCCAGAGCCAGGGCAGCCACAGCCAGGTGACCAATCCGTCCTGCCCGCGCGCGGTGGCGAGCGAGAAACGCTTCAGGTCGGCGGCGATCACCGTGGACAGCGCGGCGTCGAAGCGCGCGTAGGCCGCCGTGGCGGGCCCGGTCTCGTAGGCGACCAGCGCGCGCGTGTACGCTTCGCGGGTTCCTGCGCCCTGGACCAGCGTTTGCAGCGTCTGCTCGCTCTCAATGTACGAATTGAGGGCGGCCGTCACCGAAACCGGGAATTGCGGGACGGCGGTGATCCATTTCTGCCCGGTGCCGAAGTCCTGCTGCTGCGCCGGATCCCGGCCGTCCAGCACCCAGCGGCTCTCGGCGGCGTGCATCCCGGCGGCCGTGGCCCGGGCCTGCCAGAGCGTGGATACGGAGTCCGGCCCGGTCAGATCCTGGGCGCCGTACGCGGATTTCGCGGCGCCGAGCGCGGAGAAGAGCAGCACGCCGAAGATCAGCGCGACGACGGTCGCCAGGCCCAGCAGGGGATTCACCGTGCGGCGGAAGGCCCGGCTGAGGTGCCGCTGCGTCAGCAGAAGCCTGATGACGATCAGCGCGATCAGCAGTCCGCAGGCGATCTGCAGGTGCAGGATCGTCGCGTCGCCCGAGCCCACCGGCGCCGATTCCGCGAGCTGCTCCGCGGTGTAGAGGAACTCCGCCTGCGCGAGGATTCCGCTGACGTCCTGGTTCATCAGCGTCGAACCGTGGTCGTAGGCCTGCAGCGCGGCCGCGGGCGGCTGGCCCGCCGGCTGGCCGTGCGTCTGGTCGTCGATGTACATCGCGTAGGAGACGTACTGCGTGTACTGACTCAGCTGGTTCTCGATCGACACGTAGGTCGCCGGTCCGTCCGGGATGGTGTCGATGCCGCTGCCGAGCAGCTCGAGCTGGCTGTCGGCGTCCGACTGGTCGCTCTCGAACTTCTGATACGCGTCGGCGCGGTTCTCGGCGAGCCCGGTCGCGTCGCCGATCAGCAGCAGGTCGGCGACGTGGCCGTCCATGGACTGCAGGTCGAAGGAGAGCCGGGACGCCGCGACGACCTCGGGCTCCTCGCGCGAGCCGACCAGGCCGAGACCGTCGCGCAGCCCGCCGACGCAGGCGGCCAGCAGCAGCCCGCAGGCGAGCACGCCCAGCACGGGCACGGCGATCCAGACCAGCAGCCGACCCGGCGTCCCCGGCCTCAGATCCCTCCAGCGCATCCCCTTGATCCCCGGCACAGCCGCCACCCTAGCGGCTCGCCGTCTCGCGGGGGCCGGGAACGATCAGCCGCGGAAGACGCCGGTGGCCAGGAACTCCCGGATCGCCGCGTCGTGCGGGGCGATGTCGAGGCCGCGCTCGGCCAGCCAGCCGTCGCTGTAGTACGTGTGCTGATACCGCTCGCCGCCGTCGCAGAGCAGGCTGACCACCGAGCCGCGCCGCCCCTGCGCGATCATCTCGCCGACGATCTGGAAGACGCCCCACAGGTTCGTGCCGGTGGAGCCGCCCGCGCGGTGCCCGGTGTGCACGGCGAGCCAGCGGGCCGCGGCGATCGAGGCGGCGTCCGGGACCCGGATCATCCGGTCCACGATCGCGGGCATGAAGGAGGGCTCGACCCGCGGCCTGCCGATCCCCTCGATCCGCGAGCCCGTGCCGGTCGTGTACTCGGGATCGCCCTGCGCCCAGCCCTCGAAGAACGCCGAGTTCTCCGGGTCGACCACGCACAGCCGCGTCTCGTGCCGCCGGTACCTGATGTAGCGGCCGATCGTCGCGCTGGTGCCGCCGGTCCCGGCGCCGACCACGACCCAGCACGGGATCGGGTGCCGCTCCCGGGACATCTGGCCGAAGACCGACTCGGCGATGTTGTTGTTGCCGCGCCAGTCCGTCGCGCGCTCGGCGTAGGTGAACTGGTCCATGAAGTGCCCGCCGGTCTCGGCCGCGAGCCGCCTGGACTCCTCGACCACCTTCGTCGGGTCCTCGACCAGGTGGCAGCGCCCGCCGTAGAACTCGATGAGCGCGCACTTCTCCTTACTGGTGCTCGCAGGCATCACCGCGATGAACGGCAGGTCCAGCATCCGCGCGAAGTACGCCTCGGAGACCGCCGTCGAGCCCGAGGAGGCCTCGATCACCGGCAGCCCCTGCCGGATCCAGCCGTTGCACAACGCGTACAGGAACAGCGAGCGGGCCAGCCGGTGCTTGAGCGAGCCGGTCGGATGGGTCGACTCGTCCTTGAGGTAGAGGTCCACGCCCCACGCCCGCGGCAGCGGCACGCTGAGCAGATGGGTGTCCGCGGAGCGGTGCCCGTCCGCCTCGACCGTCTCGATCGCCTGGTGGATCCAGCCGCGACCGGCCTGACAACCCGCGTCCGTCCTGTCCCCGTGCACCGCAACTCCCGTTCAGCTGTTGACTCACTCGGCTTGACGGTACCGCGCCAGCCAGGTGATCGCGGCGGCCAGGTAGCCGAGCAGGGCCGCCACCGCGACCGCGAGGATAGCAGCGCCCAGGCTGACGTCCACCCGGGTCGCGTCGGTCCACGCGGCGCCGCGCGGCTGGTCGCCGGCGCCGCGGTAGCCGAGCAGGAAGGGCGCCGCCATCAGCCAGGCGCCGCCGAGCGCGAGCAGGCCGAGGCCGAGCAGCGCGGCCACCGGCGGTTTCGGGCGGCGGATCGCGACCGTGATCACCGGGATGGGCTCGGTCGGCGAGTGCGGGTCGAAGCTCATGACTGCCTGCCTTCGGAATCCATACCGTCAACGCGCGCGGAATTGGCACTGTCTCGGGCGCGCAGGTCGGCCGCGAGGGCGGCGACCAGCGGCGTCAGCAGGTCACGCAGCGCGCCGCCGGGATCGGCCCCGACCGGCGCGGCGACCGGGGCCACGGACTGCGGCGCGGGTTCGGGCCTGGGCTGTGGCTGCTCGGGCACCGGCGCCGGCTCCGACGCGGAGGCGGGCACCGGCTCCTGCGCGATGGACGTGACCGGCACCGAGGCGCGCAGCCGCTGCCGCAGCGAACCGCCGAACAGCAGCGTCGTGAGCAGTCCGACGGCCAGCACGCAGCCGCCGGTGGCCAGATCGACGACGCTGCTGCGGGGAGTCGCGCCGGCGCCCTGCCGGTAGTCGAAGGCGAAGGGCGCGAGCAGCAGCAGCGCCCCGGCCAGGCCGCACAGCACCGCGCCGACGAGGCCGATGAACGGGCCGAGCACCGGAACCGGCTCGGCGATCACCGTCGCCGGGCAATCGGCGCAGCGCTCGTAGGCGGATTCGCTCACGTCAGGGCCCCCAAGTAGTCGTACGTCGCGGCCCGGATCAGGGTGCTGAGCGCGGTGGGCCGCAGCACCTCGACGGCCGCCGCCCTGGCCCGCTCGGTCAGCCCCGTCCACCCCTGCGGGCCCGGCGCCCGGCCGCCCGGCGGAAGGAGCCGGGAGGCGGCGCCAGCCAGCTGCGGGTAGGCCGCCGGATCGTGCTCGAGCCGCTCCGCCATCACCGCGAGCAGGACGCCGATCAGCGCGTACTCCAGATCCTGCGGGAGCGCGACGATCTCGGCCTCGTCCGCGGCGGCGGACGTTCGGCCGCGGTCCCGCCAGGCGAAGGTCGCCACCGCCGCGCCCGCGATCAGCGGTACCGCGGTCACCAGCGCCGCGTAGTCGCGGTGGATGAGCGACTCCATGCCGTTGCTCATGGCAGTCCATGCTGCCATCCGCAAACCGGCATATCAGACTTCCTCATCAGATCGGGTGATCGCGGACCACTCGATGCGGTGAGAGGTCCTCTGTCTACAACAGCCCGGCGACCGTGGACACGCCCGGCACGGTGACGGCCGACTGCCCGTCCCCGCTGCCGCCGAGCAGGCTGCCGACCAGCGGAAGGCTGCTGACCGTGTTGGCCACGCCGGTGTCCTGGACCAGGGTGGAGACCACCGGCATCTGGCCGACCAGGCTCCGCACCGCCGGAACCACCTGCGAGACGGTCGAGGTGACCGGCGCGACGGCGTCCTGGACGGCCGTGGTGATCCCGGAGGTGCCGGTCGGCGGGTTCCCCGAACCGGTCACCTTGTGCGTGCCGGAGCCGCCCGAGCCGGTGGTCTTCGTCGGGTTCGGGGAGACCACGGGGGTGGATCCCGAGCCGGAATGCGAGCCCGAGGTGCCCGAGGAGCCGCCGGAAGAGGTCGCGGGCCTCGTCGGCTTGCTGAACCAGTCGACGCTGTCCGCCGAGCTCTGCTCGCCGCGCGGGATCTGCCGGAGCGCCGGCGCCGCGGTCGCGGCCGCCGACGGCACCGGGGCCGCCGAGAGGTTCGCGATCGTGTCCGCGGTCGGGTTCAGGTCGAGGCCCACCGGCGAGGAGAGCCCGGACAGCTGGGTGCCGCCCTCGCCGTCCGCGCCGGTCGCGGTGAGCACGGCGGTGGACGGGTCGAGCGCGGCGGCGATCAGCCCCACGCCGCTGAGCGACGCGCCCAGTGCGAGCGCCCCGAGCGCGGCCCTGCGGCCGGTGGTGCGAGGTTTGGCGTGCGAGCCCATGATGACGACTGTTCCCTTCGATGGAAAGCGACTGACCACGAGGACCCTCGCTGTCCATTGCACGGGAGCGACACGCCGATCGCGGGGTAATCCTTCCCCAATCACCCAAAGGCGTGAAGATTGCCGAACGCCGACCGCGCACTAGAGTCTGTGCTATGTCCAAGCCTCCCGTGACGGATCCCGACGACAGCGAGCTGCACGTCAGCCGACCGAAGACGGTGGCGGTCGGCGCGCCGGCCGTCGCACACGCCCTGCAGATCGCGCAGCGGCAGATGGGCGCGCGCCGTACCGCGCTGACGCTCCTGCGGGTGAACCAGAAGGACGGCTTCGACTGCCCGGGCTGCGCGTGGCCCGAGGGCACCGAGCGCAGCCATTTCGAGTTCTGTGAGAACGGCGCTAAGGCGGTGGCCGAGGAGGCGACCGTGCGGCGGGTCACCCCGGAGTTCTTCGCCGAGCACTCGGTGGACGAGTTGGCCGGGAAGACGGACTACTGGCTCGGCCAGCAGGGTCGGCTGACCACACCGATGTACAAGGCGCCCGGCGAGGGGCACTACCGGCCCGTCAGCTGGGACGCGGCGTTCCGTATCGCGGCCGCCGAGCTGAAGGCGGGCACCCCGGACGAGGCGGTCTTCTACACCTCGGGCCGCACCTCGAACGAGGCCGCTTTCCTCTACCAACTGCTGGTCAGGCGGCACGGTACCAACAATCTGCCGGACTGCTCCAACATGTGCCACGAGTCGAGCGGCTCGGCGCTCACCGAGACCCTCGGCGTCGGCAAGGGCTCGGTCTCGCTGGAGGACCTCTACAAGGCGGACCTGATCCTGGTCGTCGGCCAGAACCCCGGCACCAACCACCCGCGGATGCTGACGGCGCTGGAGCGGGCCAAGCGGGCCGGCGCGTCGATCGTGGCGGTGAACCCGCTGCCCGAGGCCGGCCTGATCCGCTTCAAGAACCCGCAGCAGGCCCGCGGGATCGTCGGGTCGGGCACGCCGCTGTCCGACGAGTTCCTGCAGATCAGGGTGAACGGCGACCTCGCGCTGTTCCGCGCGCTGAACCGGCTGCTGCTGGAGGCCGAGGACGCGGCGCCCGGCACGGTCCTGGACCACGCGTTCATCGCGGAGCACACGCACGGCTTCGAGGAGTTCGCCGCGGACGTCCGCAAGACGTCCTGGGACGACATCCTGGAGGCGACCGGCCTGACGCGCGAGCAGATCGAGTCCGTGGCCGCCCGCGTGATGCGCTCGGAGCGGATCATCGTCTGCTGGGCGATGGGCCTGACCCAGCACAAGAACTCCGTGCCGACGATCCGCGAGGTCGTCAACTTCCTGCTCTGCCGCGGCAACGTGGGCCGACCCGGGGCGGGCGTCTGCCCGGTCCGCGGCCACTCGAACGTGCAGGGCGACCGGACCATGGGCATCTACGAGAAGCCCGCCGCGGCCTTCCTGGACGCGCTCGGCGCCGAGTTCGACTTCAGCCCCCCGCGCGAGCACGGCTACGACACCGTCGAGGCGATCCGGGCCATGCGCGACGGCAAGGTGCGCGTGTTCATGGGCCTCGGCGGCAACTTCGTGGCCGCGACCCCGGACACCGAGGTCACCGAGGCCGGGATGCGCAACTGCAGGCTGACCGTCCAGGTCTCCACCAAGCTGAACCGCTCGCACGCGGTAACCGGCGAGGCCGCGCTGATCCTGCCCTGCCTCGGCCGCACCGAGAAGGACGAGCAGGCCCGCGGCGCGCAGTTCGTCAGCGTCGAGGACTCGATGTCGATGGTGCACGCCTCGCGCGGCCGGCTCGCCCCCGCCTCGAAGGAGCTGCGCAGCGAGGTCTCGATCGTGGCCGGGCTGGCCCGGGAGCTCTTCGGCGCCGAGGACGCGGTCGACTGGCCGGCGCTGGCCGCGGACTACGACCTGATCAGGGAGCACGTCTCCCGCGTGGTCCCGGGATTCGCCGACTACAACGCCAAGGTCAGGCAGCCGGACGGCTTCCAGTTGCCGCACGGCCCGCGCGATTCGCGCACCTTCCCGACGAAGACCGGCAAGGCCAACTTCTCGGTCAACGACCTGGAGGTGCTGCGGGTTCCGGCGGGCTCGCTGCTGCTGCAGACCGTCCGCTCGCACGACCAGTACAACACCACTATCTACGGGCTCGATGACCGCTATCGCGGTATCAAGCAGGGAAGAAGGGTCGTCTTCGTCAACCCGGCGGACCTCGCGGAGCTGGGTCTCGCCGACGGACAGGTCGTGGACCTCGCCTCGCACTGGTCCGACGGCGTGACCAGGCGCGCGACCGCCTTCCGGATCGTCAGCTACGCGACCGCGAAGGGCTGCGCCGCCGCCTATTTCCCGGAGACGAACGTGCTCGTGCCGCTGGATTCGACCGCCGAGACCTCGAACACCCCCACCTCCAAGTCGATCGTCGTGCGCCTGGAGCCGACCCGAACGGAGTAAGTGGCAGGTCATCACATGAGCTAACTGCAAAGAGGTAGATAAACTGACGGTATGACACAAGTACGTACCGTCGATGGACGGATAGCCGGCCGGCGCGGCCAGGAGACCCGGGCGCGCCTCCTCGAGTGCCTCGCCGAACTGCTGGCGGCCCGGTCCTACCGGGACGTCACGGTCATCGACGTGGCCCGCGACGCCGGCACCTCGCCCGCCACCTTCTACCAGTACTTCCCGGACATCGAGGCGGCGATCCTGGAGCTCGCCGCCGACGTGGTCAAGGAGGCGGCCGAGCTCAAGGAGCTGGCCGCGGAGCGCAGCTGGGCCGGCCGGGCCGGCACCGTCTCGGCGACCGAGCTGGTGAACGGCCTGATGGACTTCTGGCAGGAGCACGACTCGATCCTGAGGGTGGTGGATCTTGCCGCGGCGGAGGGCGACAAGCGTTTCACCCGCCACCGGATGCGGGTGCTCGACGCCGTGCACAAGGCCCTGAGCACCGCGATCACCGAGCTGCAGCGCAGCGGCAAGCTCGAGCGCGAGGTCCCGGCCGCCGCGACAGCCGGCGCCCTGGTCACCATGCTCGCGGCCTCCGCGGCGCACCCGAAGAGCTTCGAGTCCTGGGCCGTCAAGGACAGGGACCTGCGCAACGCGCTGATCCGGCTCGTCACCTGGGGCGTCACCGGCAAGAAGCCGACCACGGTCTGACCCCGCTCGACGCGCGCGGAAAAGCGCCCCGCTCCGGTGCAGGCACAGGGCACCGAGGCGGGGCGCTCGCGCGTCCGCGGGGTGGGTCGGCCTACTCCGGCGCGACCGGCATCGACCCGAAGCCCTCGAAGAGGTACGCGTAGACCTGCGCCAGGTAGAGCGTGAGCTCCTCGGCCGACGCGAAGGACACGTAGGTCAGTTCGTACCAGAGCTCCGGCGAGATGCTCCGATGCGCCAGGACATGGCGCAGGCCGTTCGCGACACACTCGCGATAGTCCGGCCAGGCCAGCTCGAACGTCGCCTGCAGCATCCCGAGGTCGTCCACCGCCTCGACGCCCAGCGCGCCCGCGCAGAAGTTGACGAAGCGTCGGTCCACACCCGGCACCTCGTCAAGCCCCAGCGCCGCCAGCGGCACGGTCAGCGGATCCACCCGCCCCGCCGGGTACGGGTAGAGCGTCGTGTTCCACAGCTCCTCGCCGCCCGACGGCCCCTCGCCCGCCGACGCGCTGTCGGCCGGACGGTAGACGGCGTAGACGAGTCCGCCCATGAAGTCGCCGCGCGTGTAGTTCGTGCTGCCGTCCTCGTTCACCGGCGACTGCGCGCTGATCCCGATCGCGGTGGCCGTGTTCGCGTGCAGCCCGGGCCCGTACACCTGCGTGAACGGCAGGATCGGGTTCAGGTCATGGTGCTTGACCGCGTACTCCCTGGCCACCTCGTCCGCCCGCACGAGCGCCGCGTCGGAGTCGAAACGGGTGGCCCACGGCCCGACCCGGTGCGGAAGCTCGGCCCGGTTGGCCGGTGCAGGCTCGCTCATCGTTCTCCGTCCTCAGGGTCCGCGACGCACTCGCCGTCCGCGTCACGCTCGTCGTGCTCGCACGGCTCCTCGTTGTCCGGCGGCTCAATGGGTGCGGGCCGGTCGCCGAACACGTAGTCCGAGAAGGCCTGCAGGTAGTCGTGCAGCTCGGCCCGGCTGCAGAAGGAGGTGTCCGTCGAGGACGCCCACTCCCGGACCGTCGGCGTGTGCTCGAGCAGGTGGCGGTACGCGGCCTCGTGCTTCGCGCGGGTCGCGGAATCGGCCAGGACCTCGTCCCGCAGCCGCTTAGCGCTCTCCTCGAACTCGTTGAAGAACTCGACGCTGTGCAGCGAGACCACCGACCAGCGGACGTTGCCGTCCTGGATGTTCGGGACCTGCTGCTCCCACTCGCGGCTCACGGGTTCTTCCCCTTGTCCGGCTCCGGATACAGGGTCACGAGGTGGTACTCGCCGGTCGCCGGG
>DASTAE010000197.1:0-35847 GCA_035712985.1 Actinospica sp. | reverse complement strand
CCTGAGGGTTCCCGCCTCGCGCGTGCGGATCACGACAGCTTCTCCTTGATCGTCGGAATGATCTGGTCGACGGCCACCGGGGACTGCTCCCCGCTGGCCAGGTCCTTGAGCTGGACCACGTTCTCGGCGAGGTCGCGCTCGCCGGCCACCAGCGCGTACCGCGCCCCGGACCGGTCCGCGGCCTTCATGGAGCCCTTGAGCCCGCGCCCGCCGAAGACGGTGTCCGCGCTGACGCCCTGCCTGCGCAGCTCCGTGATGACGCCGAAGAACAGCTTGCGCGCCTCGTCGCTGAGCGGCACCGCGAACACGTCGACCCGCGGCACGTCGCGCTCGAGCACGCCCTCGGCCTCCATCGCGAGCACCGTGCGGTCCACGCCGAGCGCCCAGCCGACGGACGGCAGCGAGGGGCCGCCGAGCAGTTCGGACAGGCCGTCGTAGCGCCCGCCGCCGCCCACCGCGGACTGCGAGCCGAGACCGTCGTGCACGAACTCGAAGGTGGTGCGCGTGTAGTAGTCCAGGCCGCGCACCAGCTTGGGGTCGTCGGTGAACGCGACGCCCGCCGTGGTCAGCAGCTCGCGCACCTCGTCGTGGTACGCCTTGCAGTCCTCGCACAGGTAGTCCACGATCCGCGGCGCGCCCGTCAGTTGCGCCTGCACATCGGCCCGCTTGTCGTCGAGAACCCGCAGGGGATTGATCTCGATCCGCGCCCGCGTCGCCTCGTCGAGGTCGAGGCCGCGCAGGAAGTCCTGCAGCGCGGCCCGGTAGACCGGACGGCAGACCGAGTCCCCGAGCGTGTTCAGCAGCAGCCGGACCTCCTTCAGGCCGAGCCGCCGGTACGCGTCCACGGCGAGGACGATCAGCTCCGCGTCCAGCTGCGGGTCCTGCGCGCCCAGCGCCTCAGCGCCGACCTGCGAGAAGTGCCGGTAACGGCCCTTCTGCGGCCGTTCGTAGCGGTAGTAGGAGCCCGAGTAGTACAGCTTCACCGGCAGCTGCCCGGCCTTGTCGAGGTTCGCCTGCAGAGCGGCCCGCAGCACCGACGCGGTGCCCTCCGGCCGCAGGGTGACCGAGTCCCCGCCCTGGGTGGTGAAGGTGTACATCTCCTTGTTCACGATGTCGGTCGACTCGCCGACGCCGCGCTTGAACAGGGTCGTGTCCTCGAAGGCCGGCGTCTCGATGTACTGATACCCGGCCAGCCGCACGGTCCGCGCCATCACCTCGCGCACGCGCAGGAACGCGGCGGAGTCCGGCGGGATCAGGTCGAAGGTGCCCTTCGGCGCCCGAAAGGTGCTCATCGTCTCAACTGCTCGTTTCGTCTCAGCTCGAAAAAAGGCTCTACAGACCGGGGCGGGCGGAATCGACGCTCTTCAGTCCCCTGAGGAACGGATTCGACGCGCGCTCGCGGCCGATCGTGGTGCCGCCGCCGTGGCCCGGCAGGACGACGGTGTCGTCCGCGCGGGTCAGCACGACGCGGGCCAGGGATTCGTTCATCTCCCCGGAGTCCCCGCCGGGCAGGTCGCTGCGGCCGATGGAGCCGGCGAACAACAGGTCGCCGCTGAACATCACGTCGGGATCCCCGGCGGCGTCCAGGCGCGGCAACGTGAACGTCACCGACCCCTTGGTATGGCCCGGCGCGTGGTCCACGACGAGATCGAAGCCGAGCACGTCGGCGAGGCCGAGCGCCTTCCCGTCGGCGAGCTCGCGCACCTCGTCGGGCTCGGTGAACGTCGCATCCCCCACCATCGCGGCGAGCTGCGGCGACACGCCCTTGAGCGGATCGGCCAGCATGAACCGGTCGGCCGGGTGGATGTAGGCGGGCACGTCGTGCGCGCCGCAGACCGGCACCACCGACCACATGTGGTCGATGTGCCCGTGGGTCAGCACCACGGCCGCGGGCCGCAGCCGGTGCTCGCGCAGGATCTCGGCCACGCCGTCCACGGCGTCCTGGCCCGGGTCCACCACGATGCAGCGTTCACCCGCAGCGGGCGCGATCACATAACAATTCGTGCCGAAGCTGCCTGCCGGGAACCCTGCGATAAGCAACGTGCGTCCTGTTTTCTACCGGTACTGGCCTGAGGGTGACGTGATGGTAAGCCTACCGGCGGGCCGCTGCCGTTAGCTAACCGGTAACAATCAGCGCGTCATTGCCCGGCTCCCCTCAGCGTTTTAGGACTGTCCCCGTACACTGCGTGCGGGGCCGTCGGGTATGCACCGACAACGCCGGGCGAAGCCCTTGGCGGCGGCAGTAGAGGTACAGCGCTTATGACGAGGAGACACTGACGTGGCCAGCACGAAGGACCGCCAGCGGGCGCTGGAGCGGGCCCGCTACGAGCGGGTGCAAGCCAAGATGCAGAAGAAGCGCCGGGAGGCGAAGCGCAAGCAGCGCGTGGCCCTGGTCAGCAGCATCGCGGCCATCGCGGTGATCGGCGGCATCGTCGCCGGAGTCATCGCGACCAGCGGCAACTCCTCGTCGAAGAACACGACGGCCTCCTCCACGCCGAGCGCCTCGAGCGCCGCCACCGCGAGCGCGAGCTCGGGCAACCCGCTCAAGTACGAGGCCTCCGGCACCTCCGCGGTCAAGGGCATCACCGTCCCGACCTTCGACGCCGCCGCGGCCGCGAAGACGTACACGGTGACCATCACGACGAACGACGGCGACGTGGTCTTCACCGCCGACGGCAAGGACGCGCCGTACACGGTGTACTCCTTCGTCTACCTGGCCCAGAAGAACTACTTCGACAACACCAAGTGCCACCGGCTGGTGACTTCCGGCATCTACGTGCTGCAGTGCGGCGACCCGACCGGCACCGGCTCGGGCGGCCCCGGCTACACCATCCCGGACGAGAACCTCGCCTCCCTCGGCACGGCGGGCTCCAGCGGCACCGTGACCTACAAGGCCGGCACCGTGGCCATGGCGAACACCGGGCAGGCGCACACCGGCGGCAGCCAGTTCTTCCTGGTCTACAAGGACTCGCCGCTGGCCCCGAGCTACACCCCGTTCGGCACCATCACCAAGGGCCTGGACATCCTGCAGTCGATCGCGGCCAAGGGCTCGAACAACGCCAACGGGACCGGGGACGGCGCTCCGAAGGAATCCGTCCAGATCGAGAAGGTCACCATCTCGTAGGCGGCCCCAAGGCGTCTCGTAGGACTGAAACGCACTTTTGCGGGATTCACCCTCCCGTCCTGCCGTGACTCGCATGTAGAGTCTCGGTGCGGGCGGGAGTCCGTCCGTTTTGAACGTAGGAGGACTACCGTGTCCGACGAGCAGGCCACCACCCCGGCGACCGGCGCGGCCGACACCGCGCCCGCACCCGCCGCGACCCCGGCGGCCGAGGCGGCGTCGCCCTGGGGCCGGGTGGCAGCCGACGGGACCGTGTACGTGCGCAGGGCCGACGGGGAGCACGAGATCGGCAACTGGGCCGCGGGGACCCCTCAGGAGGGTCTGGCGTTCTACCAGACGCGCTACGACGGTCTCAAGACGAAGGTCGAACTGCTCGAGCGCCGGCTGCGCGGGGACGGCAAGGACTCCGCGTCCTCCATCGCGGAACTGCGCACGGCGATCACCGACGCGCACGCCATCGGCGACCTGGACGCCCTGCTGGGGCGGCTGGAGAAGCTCGAGGAGCTCGCCGAGCAGCGCCGCAGCGCCCGCAAGGAGGCCCGGGCCAAGGAGCTCGTGGAGGCCGCCGGGCGCAAGGAGGCGATCGTCGCCGAGGCCGAGCAGCTGAGCGGCTCCGGCCAGTGGAAGTCCACCGGCGAGCGGCTGCGCGCCCTGGTCGACGAGTGGAAGGCCGTGCCGCGGCTCGACCGCAAGAGCGACGACGAGCTGTGGAACCGCTTCGCCGCGGCCCGCTCCGCTTTCGCCAAGCGCCGCAAGGCCCACTTCGCCGAGCTCGACGCCGAGCGCGAGGTGGCCAAGGGCCGCAAGGAGGAGTTGGTCGAGGAGGCCGAGGAGCTGGCCGGCCGGCCCATCAACCAGCCGACCGACTGGGCCGAGATCGCCCAGGCCTTCCGCGACCTGATGCAGCGCTGGAAGAAGGCCGGCCACGCTCAGCGCGAGGTCGAGGACAAGCTCTGGGTCAGGTTCAAGGCCGCCCAGGACGGCTTCTTCGCGGCCCGCAACGCCGACCTGGACAAGCGCGACGCCGGTTTCAAGGAGAACCTCGCCAAGAAGCAGGAGCTGCTGGTCGAGGCGCAGGCGCTGCTCCCGGTCACCGACCTGAAGGCCGCCAAGGCCGCGCTGCGGACCCTCCAGGAGCGCTGGGAGGAGATCGGCCCCGTCCCCCGCGACGCGAAGGGCAGGATCGAGGGCCAGCTGCGCGACGTGGAGCGCGCCGTGGCCGACGCCGACCAGGCCGAATGGCAGCGCACCAACCCCGAGGCCCGCGCCCGCGCCGAGGCGACCGTGCGCCAGCTCGAGGTCTCCATCGAGAAGTTCCAGAAGGAGCTCGAGAAGGCCAACGCCTCCGGCAACGCCCGAAAGGTAGCCGACGCCGAGGCCGCCATCACGGCCCGCCGCGAATGGCTCGAGCAGGCCCAGGCCGCCCTGGCGGAGTTCACCCGCTAGGGTTCACCTGCCCACCTGCGCGGTCACCCGCACGGGGGCTTGCCCGCCGACCCGCCTCACCCGGTCGGCCGAACCTCCCGAGTTTTTCGAAGGTCCGCTCCCGAAGTAGCGGGGGCGGACCTTCGGCGTGAGCCCTCAGACCCGGTACACGTCGTACACGCCCTCGATCCCGCGCACCGCCTTGAGCACGTGGCCCAGGTGCTTGGGGTCGCCCATCTCGAAGGTGAAGCGGCTCATCGCGACGCGGTCGCGGGAGGTGTTCACCGTCGCCGAGAGGATGTTGACGTGCTGGTCGGAGAGGACTCTCGTCACGTCCGAGAGCAGCCTCGCCCGGTCCAGGGCCTCGATCTGGATCGAGACGAGGAAGACCGAGGAGGCGGTGGGGGCCCATTCGACTTCCACCATGCGCTCGGGCTGGGCCTTGAGCTGCTCGATATTGGTGCAGTCGGCGCGGTGGACGGAGACGCCGTTGCCTCGGGTGACGAAGCCCAGGATACGGTCGCCGGGCACGGGGGTGCAGCAGCGGCTGAGCTTGACCCAGACGTCCTCCACGCCCTTGACCAGCACGCCGGGGTCGCCGGCGGAGCGCTTGCGCTCGCGGCGGTCGCCGGGGAGGTTCGGGATGGTGGACTCGGCGAGGTCCTCCTCGGCGCCCTCCTCGCCGCCGAGCGTCTGCAGCAGGCGCTGGACCACGGACTGGGCGGAGACGTGGTTCTCGCCCACCGCGGCGTAGAGGGCCGAGATGTCGGCGTGGTGCAGGTCCAGGGCGATGCTGGACAGCGCCTCGCTGGAGAGCAGGCGCTGCAGGGGCAGGCCCTGCTTGCGGATGGCCTTGGCGATCTGCTCACGGCCGGTCTCGATGGCCTCCTCGCGGCGCTCCTTGGTGAAGTGCGCGCGGATCTTATTGCGGGCCCGCGGCGAGGCGACGAAGCCGAGCCAATCGCGGCTCGGGCCGGCGTTGGGGGCCTTGGAGGTGAAGATCTCGACGACGTCGCCGTTGTCCAGCTTGGACTCGAGCGGCACCAGCCTGCCGTTGACGCGGGCGCCGATGCAGTGGTGGCCGACCTCGGTGTGCACCGCGTAGGCGAAGTCCACGGGTGTGGATCCGGACGGCAGCGGGACGACGTCGCCCTTCGGGGTGAAGACGTACACCTCGGAGGCGGACAGGTCGAAGCGCAGCGCGTCGAGGAACTCGCCGGGGTCGGCGGTCTCGCGCTGCCAGTCCAGCAACTGCCGCAGCCAGGCCATGTCGCCGGGCGCGTCCGCCGGGCTCTTCTCCTTGCCGCCGGCGCCGCCCGTGGCGCGCGCGTCCTCCTTGTACTTCCAGTGCGCGGCCACGCCGTACTCCGCGCGGCGGTGCATCGAGTGCGTGCGGATCTGCAGCTCGACCGGCTTGCCCTCGGGTCCGATGACCGTCGTGTGCAGCGACTGGTACATGTTGAACTTGGGCATCGCGATGTAGTCCTTGAACCGGCCGGGGACCGGGTTCCACCGCGCGTGGATGGTGCCGAGCGCCGCGTAGCAGTCGCGCACCGACTCCACCAGGACCCTGATGCCCACCAGGTCGTAGATGTCGGCGAAGTCACGGCCGCGCACGATCATCTTCTGGTAGACCGAGTAGTAGTGCTTCGGCCGGCCGGTGACGGTCGCCTTGATCCTGGCCGAGTGCAGGTCACCCTGGACGATGTCGGTGACCTGGGCCAGGAACTCCTCGCGCTTCGGGGCGCGCTCGGCGACCAGGTGCACGATCTCGTCGTACATCTTCGGGTAGAGGATCGCGAAGGCGAGGTCCTCGAGCTCCCACTTGATCGTGTTCATGCCCAGCCGGTGCGCCAGCGGGGCGTAGATCTCGAGGGTCTCGCGGGACTTCTGCTCCTGCTTCTCCCGCTTCATGTAGCGCATGGTGCGCATGTTGTGCAGCCGGTCGGCGAGCTTGATGACCAGGACCCTGATGTCCCGGGCCATGGCCACGACCATCTTGCGCACGGTCTCGGCCTGCGCCGCCTCGCCGAGCTTGACCTTGTCCAGCTTGGTCACGCCGTCGACCAGCAGGGCCACGGTGTCGCCGAAGTCGCGGCGCAGCATGTCCAGGCTGTAGTCGGTGTCCTCGACGGTGTCGTGCAGCAGGCCCGCGCACAGCGTGGGGACGTCCATGCCGAGCTCGGCCAGGATCGTGGTCACCGACAGCGGGTGCGTGATGTACGGGTCGCCGCTCTTGCGCCGCTGGCCGCGGTGGTACTTCTCGGCGACCTGGTAGGCGCGCTCGAGCAGCCTCAGGTCGGCCTTCGGGTCCGAGGCGCGCACGATGCGGAACAGCGGCTCGAGGACCGGGTTCGGACCGCCCGCGCGGGAGCCGCCGAGGCGGGCGAGGCGGGCGCGCACCCGGCTCGGGGGCTGGTGCGGCGCCGGGGGACGCGGGACGACCGGAACGGGCGCGGAGGACGGCGGGCCGGCCTGCGGCTGGACGGTCGGTCCGGTGGTCACGGCGGCCGCGGCGGGCACGACCTGCTCGGCCTGCGGCGCGGCTGCGGCCGAGGGGCTCGAGGCGGCCGGGGCGGGCACGACCTGCGGCTCCGCGGCGGTGGAGGGGCTCGCGGCGGCCGGGGCGGGCACGGGCTGCGACGGGGCGGCCGGAAGGGGCACGGCGGTGGACGGGCGCGGCGCAGCGGACTGCCGCGTCTCGGTCGTGGCCGCCTGGGCCTCCGGCGTCGTCGTCAAGCCACCGCCTCCTCGTTTTCGATCTCCCGGCTAGCGCTGCCTGTCGGACCATGGTATCCGGTGGACCCCTCCGGAAGACACCGCTTGATCAGAACGCCGGGGCACCCCCGCCGCATTCCTCCCCACCGCTCACACCGTGAGCAGGGACTTCACCGGCAGCTCGCGGCTCTCCGCGGCCAGCCTGCCCCGTCCCGGCAGGAAGCTCAGCTCCAGCAGCACGGCCACCCCGACGGTCCGCGCCCCGCACTCGCCGATCGCCTGAAGGGCGGCGGCCGCGGTGCCGCCGGTGGCCAGCACGTCGTCCACGATCAGCACGCGGTCGCCCGGCTGGAAGGAGTCCTGGTGGATCTCCAGCACGGCCTCGCCGTATTCCAGCTGGTAGGACACCGCGTAGACGTCGCCGGGCAGCTTGCCGGCCTTGCGCACCGGCACGAAGCCGAAGCCGCCGTTCACCGCGACGGGGGCGGCCAGGATGAAGCCGCGGGCCTCGAGGCCGACGACCTTGGTCGC
This sequence comes from Actinospica sp., assembly GCA_035712985.1. GTDB lineage: Bacteria > Actinomycetota > Actinomycetes > Streptomycetales > Catenulisporaceae > Actinospica. Next base: position 28,052 of record DASTAE010000197.1, on the reverse strand, counting down.
GCCGAGCTCGCGGCCGATCCGGACGAACTCGGCGGTCATCGCGGCGAAGGCGTCCGGGTCCGCGAGCAGCGGGGTGATGTCCTTGAAGACGATCCCGGGCTTCGGGTAGTCGACGATGTCGCGGATCCGGGAGTCCAGCAGCGAGGACAGGGCGGACAGGGCGGCGGGCGTGGGCTCAGTCACCGCAGCACAGTACCAATCCGCGCCGTCCGGAAACGCCCTCGCCCCCGGTTCCGCGCGGGAACCGGGGGCGAGGGCGTCGAAGCGGAGGCCGTCAGCGCTTCTTCTTGTTGCTGCGCGGCTGCGGACGCTGGTTGCCGCGCGACTGCACCTCGCGCGCCGGGGCCTGCGGCCCGGGCACCCGGCCGGTGATCTTGATCGTGCCGGCGCCGACCGAGCCGGGCTCGGCCGCGCCGACCGCGACCGGGGCGGCCTGCTCCTCGGCCGCGGACCCGGCGCGCGCCGCGTCCTTCTGGGCCTTGGAGTCGATCCGCCTGGTGTGCGCGGCGACCGCCGGGTTGCGCTCCTTGATCCAGACCAGCAGCGGGGCCGCGAGCAGGATGGAGGAGACGGTACCGGCCGCGATACCGACGAACAGCGCGAGCGCGATGTCCTGGAGCACCGCCGCCTGGGAGAGCACGCCGCCGATCATCAGCGCGATGACCGGGATGACCGCGATCAGCGAGGTGTTCAGCGAGCGCATCAGGGTCTGGTTCACGGCGAGGTTCGCGGCCCGGTTGTAGGACAGCCGGTCCGTGTCCACGAACTGTTTGCGGTTCTCCCTGATCTTGTCGAACACGACGACCGCGTCGTAGATCGCGTAACCGAGGATCGTCAGGAATCCGGTGACCGTGGCCGGGGAGACCGTCAGTCCGGACCAGGCGTAGACGCCGACGGTGATCACGATGACGTTGACCAGCGACACCAGGGCGGCCGCGGCCATCTGCCACTCGAAGAACACGGCCAGGTAGATCGCGACCAGGATGAGGAAGACGACCAGCGCCTCGAGCGCGTCCTGGGAGACCTGGTGGCCCCAGCTCGCGCCGACCGACTGGACGGTGATCGAGTTGACGTTGACGCCCGCGGCCTTGGCCAGGTCGGCCTTCAGCGCGGTCTGGGTGGCCAGCGAGATGACCGGCGTGGTGACGGTGACCTCGTGGCCCGCGCCGCCGGTGGTGACGGTCATCTGCTGCACGACCGGCGCCTGGACGCCGTGGTCGATCGCGATCGAGGTGGCCTGCGAGGTGGACAGCGACTGGGTCGGCACGGTCAGCACCGTGCCGCCGGTGAAGTCGACGCTGAAGTGCAGGCCGCGCACGCCGAGGCCGAGCAGGGCCAGCAGCAGCACGACGCCGAAGGACGCGAACCAGCGCTTGCGGCGGCCGACGATCTCGACGTTGGTCTCGCCGCTGTAGAGCCGGTTGCCGAGGGTGCTGAAATTGTCGAGCCGGGACATCTCAGGCCTCCACGCTCTCGTCGCTGGATTCGTCGCTCGAGGCCGACTCGGCCTCCTGGCGACGGCGCTCGGCGATGGTCATCCGGCCGCCGCGGGCGCCGGAGCGCTGGCTCTGCCGTTTGGCGCCGAGGCTCTCCGGATCGAGTCCGGACCACGGATGGCCGTTGCCGAAGAAGTTCGTCCGGGCGAACAGCGTGACGACCGGAACGGTGAACATGAAGATGACCACGAGGTCGATCACCGTGGACAGGCCCAGGGTGAACGCGAAGCCCTGCACCGAGCCGACCGTCATCAGGTACAGCACGACGGCCGCGATCAGGGTGACCAGGTCGGACGCGATGACCGTGCGCCGGGCCCGGGTCCAGGCGTGCCGGACCGCGGAGCGCACCGATCTGCCCTCGCGCAGCTCGTCGCGCAGTCGCTCGAAGAACACGACGAAGGAGTCGGCGGTGATACCGATGGCGACGATCAGGCCGGCGACGCCGGGCAGCGAGAGCGTGAACCCGAGCAGCGGGCCGAACAGGCACGCGAGCGCGTAGGTCAGCGCGGCCGCGACCACGAGGCTGGAGATCGCCGCGGCGGACAGGCCGCGGTAGTACAGGATGACGTAGAGGAACACCAGGCCGAGGCCGATCGCGCCGGCGATCAGACCGCCCTGGAGCTCCGAGCCGCCGAGCGTCGGGGAGACGATCGAGACCTGGCTCTGCGCGAAGTTCAGCGGCAGCGAGCCGTAGTTCAGCGTGGTGGCCAGCTTGCCGGCCTGCGCCTGGGTGAAGGAGCCGGTGATCGACGCGGTGCCGGTGGTGATGGCGCCCTGGTTGACGGCGGGCGCGGACTGCACGACGCCGTCGAGGGTGATGGCGAACATGCCGCTGCCGGTCTGGCCCGAGTACTGCGAGTAGAGCGTCGCGGTCTCGGTGGCGAACTCCTTGGTGCCCTTGGCGTCGAAGGTCAGGACGACCTCGTAGGCGCCGGTCGGCAGGCCGTTCGCGGTCACCGGGGTCGCGGCGGCGTTGGTGACGTCCTTGCCGTCGATGACCGAGGGCGCGAGCAGGTACTTGTAGCCGTCGATACCGCAGGTGGCGAGGTACGCGCCCGCCGCGACGCCGCTCGCGTTCTTGGTCGCGGAGCCGCTCTTGCAGTCGAGCTTCTGGAAGGCGGCGTAGGCGGCCGTCTCCTGGGCCGTGGAGCCGGGGCTCGGGGCGCCGGTGGAGGACGCGGAGGCGCTGCTCGACGCGGCGGCCGAGGCGCTCTTCGAGGCGGTCGACGTGGCGTCGGCGGCGGCGCTGGTGGTCGCGGCGTCGGGCTTGACGACCCCGGACTCGGACTGGCCGCTCGCCTTGGAGCTGGCGGACGCCGAGGAGCCCGCGGAGGTGCTCGCCTTGGCGGTGGACGAGGCCGTGGCCGAGGAGCTCGCCTTCGCGGTCGCGGTGCCGGAGGCCGAGGCGCTCGGCGTGGCCGTCGTGGTGCTGGTCCCCGCCGAGTACGTCACCACGGGCCTGAAGTACAGGTGGGCGGTGGCGCCGATGGAGTCGACCGTGGACTGCGAGTACTGGCCCGGGATCTCGACGTCGATCGTGTTCGCGCCCTCCTGGGTGACCGTCGCCTCGCTCACGCCGTAGCCGTTGACGCGCTCCTGCATGATGCTCACGGCCTGGCCCATGTCGGAGGCCGAGGGAGTCCCCCCGTTCGGCATGTCCGCGGTGAACACCGCGCTGGTGCCGCCGGCCAGGTCGATCGCGAGGCGCGGGTGCGTGGCGTGCACGCCGAACATCGTCGCGTACAGGGCGACCAGGATCACCGCCAGCGCGGCCAGCGGCCGCCAGGGTCGCTGATCCGCCACCCCCCGGCTCTTGGTCGAGAGCAGGCCGGAGTATCTGTTGCTCCGCGCCTTTTTCGCAGCCACCTTTAGTCTCCTCGGTTCATGACAACGCAGACCCGCGCGGCGCCGCCCGGTGGGCAGGACGACGCGCGCCAGGGCCGCTTATGACGCCGGAATGTCCGTTCCGTCCCGGATGAGGACGAGGCTGGCTCGTCATCGGTTCCCCGCGAGCAGGCCCCTCGGGCCCCCGTCCGGTCGGCGTCGGCCGGCCTTAGACCTTCTGCTCGTCCTTGGCGTCCTCAGGCGACGACTCCGTCGTGACGGCCGTCGCGGGAGTCTCCTCGGCGCTCTCCGGCTCCTCGACCTCGGCGTCCGGCTCGGCGCCGAGCGCCTCGACCTCGGGAGCGACGACCCCGGCGACGGCCTGCTTGGTGAACTTGAGCTTCACCCCGGGCGTGGTCTCGATGACGACGTACTCGTCGGTCAGGTCGGTGACGGTGCCCACGAGCCCCCCGATGGTGCGCACCTCGGCGCCGATCACGAGCGCGGACTGCATGGCGTTGGCCTGGGCGGCCTGTCGCTTGCGGCCGCGGGTGGTCATGAACACCATCAACGCGCCGAAGACGACGACGTAGATCAGAATCAGGGTCACGGTTATCGGCTGTTCTTCCAGGATCGCGCCTGGCGGACCAGGGCTGCGGTCGGTGCTGAGGAGCGCGCCGACAGGTGTACGGGCACTCCAGGTCACGCGGAGTCTATGCGGTCATACTTGGCGAGACAATCAGGCTCACGTCCGCACGGGCGTATGTTCGCCGAACAGTGACCCGCCGCCTGCGGCCGCCGGTGACCTGTTACCAGCAAAGCCTCTCCCCGCGCCCCTGTCCACCTGCACGGCAGCCAAGAGCCCGACCCGGCGCCGAGCGGCGCCGACACGCCGCCGTCCGGAGTTTTCTTAAGCGGCTATCAGGAAACCCCGGGGTCCGTGCGGGCGGGAATGTCAGACTCCTACTGTCCCGGTTCCGGGAAGAGCCCCTCCTGACCGGCCCCCGGAGCGCTGCGCGGCATGGGAAGCCCCAGGTGGCGCCATGCGGCGGCGGTCGCGATCCGGCCGCGCGGGGTGCGGGCCAGCAGGCCCTGGCGCACCAGGAAGGGCTCGGCCACCTCCTCGACCGTGTCGGTCTCCTCGCCGATGGCCACGGCCAGCGTGGACAGGCCGACCGGCCCGCCGCCGAAGAGGTTGAGCAGCGCGCCGAGCACGGCCCGGTCGAGCCGGTCGAGCCCGCGCTCGTCCACCTCGTAGACCGCGAGCGCGTTGCGGGCGGCCTCGACGGTGCCCCGGCCGTCCCCCTTGACCTGCGCGAAGTCCCTGACCCTGCGCAGCAGCCGGTTCGCGATGCGCGGGGTGCCGCGGGAGCGCGAGGCGATCTCGGAGGCGGCCTCGGCGTCGATGTGGATGTCCAGCAGCTTCGAGGAGCGGTGCACGACCTGCTCGAGGTCGGTCGGCTCGTAGAACTCCATGTGCGCGGTGAAGCCGAAGCGGTCGCGCAGCGGCGCGGGCAGCAGCCCGGACCGCGTGGTGGCCCCGACCAGCGTGAACGGCGGGAGCTCCAGCGGGATCGCGGTGGCGCCTGGGCCCTTGCCGACGATGACGTCGACCCGGAAGTCCTCCATCGCCATGTACAGCATCTCCTCGGCCGGGCGGGACATGCGGTGGATCTCGTCGAGGAAGAGCACCTCGCCCTCGGTCAGCGAGGACAGGATCGCGGCCAGGTCGCCCGCGTGCTGGATGGCCGGGCCCGAGGTGATCCGGATCGGCGCGCCGAGCTCGTTGGCGATGATCATGGACAGCGTGGTCTTGCCGAGCCCGGGAGGACCGGCGAGCAGGATGTGGTCCGGCGTGCTGCCGCGGCCCTTCGCGCCGTGCAGCACGAGCTCGAGCTGCTGGCGGACCTTGTGCTGGCCGACGAAGTCGGCGAGCGACTTCGGGCGCAGCGCCATCTCGGCGGCGCGCTCCTCCGAGTCGGCCCCGCCGTCCATGAGCCGGTTCTCCGACATGGTGTGCGTTCCCCCGTCTAGCGGCGCATCGAGCGCAGCGCGGCGCGTAGCAGAACCGGCAGTTGCGGGCTCTCGCCCTTCGCCTCGGCCTCGGCGGCCAGCGGCTCGACGTCGGCGAGCGCGCCCTCGGCGTCCCGGGCGGTCCAGCCGAGGCCGGTGAGCGCCTCGAGCAACTGGCCGCGCCACGGGGTGACCCCGGCCGGGGCGGCCTCGCCGGCGCGGCCGGCCGGCACCTTGCCGGTCGGGTCGCCGAGTCGGCCCTTGAGCTCGATCAGCAGCTTCTGCGCGCCCTTCGGGCCGATGCCGGGCACCAGCGTCAGGGCCTTGAGGTCCTGGGTGGCGAAGATGGTGCGCAGGGTGTCGGGGCGGTGCGTGGCGAGCATCGCCATGGCCACCCGGGGGCCCACGCCGCTGGCGGTCTGCGCGACCTCGAAGACCACGCGCTCGTCCTCGCTGCCGAAGCCGTAGAGGGTGAGCGAGTCCTCGCGCACGATCAGCGTCGTGTGCAGCCGCGCGGGCTGACCGAGCGGCAGTTCGGCGAGCGTGTCCGGGTTGCAGTGCACGAGCAGCCCCACCCCGCCCACGAGCACGACGGCGCCCTCCGGGGCGACCGACACGACCTCGCCCTCGACGAAGCTGATCACCTGAAGCCTCCGCGCTGTCTACCTTTTGCCCTGTGCAGGGGAACGCTACCGGAGTCCGCCGACAGTCCCTGCCTTTCCATCGCCGCGGCGATCCGATCCGCCGCCCCGCCGCGCCAGACATGGCAGATGGCCAGCGCCAGCGCGTCCGTCGCGTCCACGGGTTTGGGCGCCTCGGCGAGTTTGAGCACCCGCACGACCATCGCGGCGACCTGCTCCTTCTGCGCGCGGCCGTCCCCGGTCACCGCGGCCTTGACCTCGCTCGGGGTGTGCAGCGCGACCGGCAGTCCGCGCCGGGCCGCGGCGACCATCGCGACGCCCGCGGCCTGCGCGGTGCCCATGATCGTGCGCACGCCCTCCTGCGCGAACATCCGCTCCACCGCGACCGCGTCCGGCCGGTACTCGTCGAACCACTCGGCGATCTGCGTGTCGATGCCGAGCAGCCGCTCGTGGATCGGCGCGCCCGCCGGGGTCCTGATCACCCCCGCCGCGACCATGCTCAGCGGCGCGCCGAGCCGTCCGTCCACGAGACCGATGCCCATCCGGGTCAGTCCGGGGTCCACTCCGAGCACGCGCATCCCGTCAATCTAGCGGGTCCCGGCCGGTAAGCGGATACTGCGGCCCGTGCGTGAAAGGGGTGTGGACCACGAACGCGAAGAGGATTTCGCAGACTTCTACCGGAACGCCAGGGACGGCTGCCTGCGCGCGGTGCTCGCGGCATGCGGGGACCAGGCGCTCGCCGAGGACCTGACCGGAGAGGCCTTCGCCCGGGCGTACGCGTCCTGGCGCAAGGTCTCGCAGCACCCGGCGCCACGCGCGTGGGTGGTGCGGACGGCGCTGAACACGCACGTGTCCTGGTGGCGGCGACGCCGCCGCGAGGTGGCGTGGGACGACACGCTCGACCCGGCGCAGGACGGGCCGCCAGGACAGCGGCTCGACGCGCAGGTCATGGCGGCGCTCAAGGCCCTGCCGCGTCGTCAGCGCGAGGTGGTGGCGCTGCGCGTCTTCCTCGATCTCGACACCGAGACCACCGCGCGAACCCTGGGGATAGCGCCCGGCACGGTCACGGCACACCTCTCCCGGGCGACGGCCGCCTTGCGCGAATCGCTCGCCCCGAACCGCGAACAGGAGTCGGTCTGATGATCGATCAGCAGGACCAGGATCTGTACGACGAGGTCGGCGCGGCCTTCGCCGACGTCCGCCTCGACCGCGGGCCCGACGACGTGATCAGGCGCGGCCGCACGCTGCGCCGCCGCAGGCGGGCGATGCCCGCGCTGGCCGCGGCCGGGGTGCTGGCGTTCTCGCTCAGCCTCGCCGCGGTGACCGTCCATTCGCACTCGTCCTCGAGAGCCGCGCTGGTGAACGTGGACGAGGCGGCGTTCTCCGTGCACACGGACGCGAGCTCAGGCGTGGTGACGATCACCATCCGCGAATTCTTCGACGAGAACGAGTTCAAGCAGATTCTGGCCCGCGCTGGAATCACCGCCGTCTTCCACGATGAGAACGTCATCGTCACGAAGGCCGACGGTGGGGAGCTGGTTTCGGGGATGTGCGACTGGGTCGGCGCGAAACGAGTGACAACGGCCGGCGAGATGACCTACGGCACGGAGAACGGTGTCATGGCGCTCAGGATCACGCCGAGCCGGATGCCGCATGGTTCGGTGCTGGCCTTCGTCTATGACACGCCCAACATCGGCCCACGGTTCATCGGGCCGGAACTGCTCTCCAACACCCCGACCGGCTGCGTGGTCCGCTAGTCCGTCCCCCGAACGTACGCATCCAGTTCGGACAGATAGGCCGAACGGGTGCGTTCGTCCAGGAATGACGCCTCGAAGGAGTTGCGGGCCAGCGTGAAGATCTGATCATCGGTCAGTTCCAGCGCAGCCGCGACTCCGTCGAGGTTCTCCTGCACGTAGCCGCCGAAATAGGCGGGGTCGTCGGAGTTGACCGTGGCGACGAGCCCGGCCTCCAGCATGCGCCCCAGCGGATGGAATCCGAGGTGGTCCACGGCGCGCAACCGCACGTTGGAGAAGGGGCAGACCGTCAGCGGGATCCGCTCCTCGCGCAGGCGCTCGACCAGTTCGGGATCCTCCATCGAGCGGATGCCGTGGTCGATGCGCTCGACCTTGAGCACGTCCAGCGCCTCCCGGACGTATTCGGCCGGACCCTCCTCCCCCGCGTGCGCGACGCAGCGCAGGCCGAGCTCGCGGGCGCGCTCGTAGACCGCGGCGAACTTCGCGGGCGGGTTGCCGACCTCGGCCGAGTCCAGGCCGACGGCGATGATCTTGTCGAGGTGCTTCTCCGCGGCGGCCAGCGTCTCGAGGGCCGAGTCGGCCGACTCGTCGCGCAGGAAGCACATGATCAGACCGGTGCTGATGCCGAAGCGGTCGCGGCTGGTCGAAAGGGCCGCGTGCAGGCCGCCCACCACGACGTCGAAGGGGACGCCGCGCGCGGTGTGCGCCTGCGGATCGAAGAAGATCTCGGCGTGCCGGACGCCGTCGGCCTGAGCGCGCGTCAGATAGGCGTCGGCGAGGTCGGTGAAGTCCTGCTCGGTCCGCAGCACGGCCATGAGCTCGTAGTACAGGTTCAGGAAGGACTGCAGATCGGTGAACGCGTAGGCCTCGCGTAGCGCATCGGCGTCCGCGAAGGGCAGCGCGACCCCGTTCCGCGCGGCCAGCGCGAAGGCGAGTTCGGGTTCGAGGGTGCCCTCGATATGCAGATGGAGCTCGGCTTTCGGGATCGGCATCCAGCGAGGATACCGATCACGACCGCCGAGCCCCAAGATCGCCCGTGTTGACTCGAGGCCTACTCCTCGTCGAGGATCGCCATGATCTCGTCGCTGATGTCGAAGTTGGCGAAGACGTTCTGCACGTCGTCGCTGTCCTCGAGCGCGTCGACCAGCTTGAGCACCTTGCGGGCGCCCTCCTCGTCCAGCGCGACCTGCATGCTCGGCATGAACGGGGCCTCGGCCGAGTCGTACTCGACCTTCGCGTCCTGCAGCGCGGTGCGCACCGGGATCAGGTCGCCCGGCTCGGAGATGATCTCGAACACCTCGCCGAGGTCGTTGACCTCCTCGGCGCCGGCCTCCAGCACGATCTCGAGCAGCGAGTCCTCGTCCACCCCGTCCGCCTTGGGCACGATGACCTGGCCCTTGCGGCCGAACAGGTAGGAGACCGAGCCCGGATCGGCCATCGAGCCGCCGTTGCGGGTCATCGCGACGCGCACCTCGGAGGCGGCGCGGTTGCGGTTGTCGGTGAGGCACTCGATCAGCAGGGCCACGCCGTTCGGGCCGTAGCCCTCGTACATGATGGTCTGCCAGTCGGCGCCGCCGGCCTCGGCACCCGAGCCGCGCTTGACCGCGCGGTCGATGTTGTCGTTCGGGACCGAGCTCTTCTTCGCCTTCTGGATGGCGTCGAACAGGGTCGGGTTGCCCGCCGGGTCGCCGCCGCCGGTGCGGGCCGCGACCTCGATGTTCTTGATCATCTTCGCGAAGAGCTTGCCGCGCTTGGCGTCGATCACGGCCTTCTTGTGCTTGGTGGTCGCCCACTTGGAGTGGCCGGACATAGCTCTCGCTCCTTCTTCACGTTCTCATACGACTGCCGACGACGATGTCAGCGCGCCGACCGGACCATCTCGGCGAACACGCCGTGGACGCGATGGTCCCCGGTCAGTTCCGGATGGAAGGACGTCGCCAGTAGGTTCCCCTGCCGAACGGCGACGATCCTACCTGTAGCGGCGCCGTCGCTCACACGCGCGAGAACCTCCACGCCGTTCTCGCCCTCGTCCACAGACTCGACCCACGGCGCCCGGATGAACACCCCGTGCAGCTCACCCTCGATCCCGGTGAAGGAGATCGGCCCCTCGAAGGAGTCGACCTGACGGCCGAAGGCGTTGCGGCGCACGGTGATCGCGATACCGCCGAAGGTCAGCTGGCCCTCGGCCGCGTCGAGCACGTGGTCGGCCAGCATGATCATCCCGGCGCAGGAGCCGTACGCGGGCATGCCGTCGGACAGCCGCTTGCGGATCGGGCCGAACATGTCGAAGGCGACGGCGAGCTTCCACATCGCGGTGGACTCGCCGCCCGGGATGACCAGGCCGTCCACTGCGTCCAGCTCGCTCGCCCGGCGCACCGGGACGGCCCGGGCGCCGACGGCATCGAGGGCCGCGGCGTGCTCGCGGACGTCGCCCTGCAACGCGAGCACGCCGATGGTGACGTCGTTCACTGAAGTCGCTGTTCCTACCAGCCGCGGTTGGCGTAGCGCTCGGACTCGGGCAGCGTGTCGCAGTTGATGCCGACCATCGCCTCGCCGAGGCCGCGGGAGACCTTGGCGATCACGTCGGGGTCGTCGTGGAAGGTGGTGGCCTTCACGATCGCGGCGGCGCGCTTGGCCGGGTCGCCGGACTTGAAGATGCCGGAGCCGACGAACACGCCCTCGGCGCCGAGCTGCATCATCATCGCGGCGTCCGCCGGGGTGGCCAGGCCGCCCGCGGTGAACAGCACGACCGGCAGCTTGCCGGTGCGCGCGACCTCGGCGACGATCTCGTACGGCGCCTGGTGGTTCTTGGCGGCCAGGTAGAGCTCGGACTCGTCGAGCGTGCCCAGCTTGCGGATCTCGGCGCGGATCTGGCGCATGTGCCGGGTGGCCTCGACCACGTTGCCGGTGCCGGCCTCGCCCTTGGAGCGGATCATCGCCGCGCCCTCGGCGATCCGGCGCAGCGCCTCGCCCAGGTTGGTCGCGCCGCAGACGAAGGGGACGGTGAAGGCCCACTTGTCGATGTGGTGGGTCTCGTCGGCCGGGGTGAGCACCTCGGACTCGTCGATGTAGTCCACGCCGAGCGACTGCAGCACCTGCGCCTCGACGAAGTGGCCGATCCGGGCCTTGGCCATGACCGGGATGGACACGGCGCTCACGATGCCGTCGATCATGTCCGGGTCGGACATCCGGGCCACGCCGCCGTCCTTGCGGATGTCGGCCGGGACCCGCTCGAGGGCCATGACGGCCACGGCGCCGGCGTCCTCGGCGATCTTCGCCTGCTCGGGGGTGACCACGTCCATGATCACGCCGCCCTTGAGCATCTCGGCCATGCCGCGCTTGACGCGGGCGGTGCCGAGCTGCGGCGCCTGAGCCGATTCGGTGGGGTTGCTGGACACGTGGGGTACCTCGCTCGGAGCGTCGTCGGGGCGTAAGGACTACCCCCCTATCTTACGATGACCTCATCGCGCGATCGGCTCCCACCGTGTCGGGGCCGCCGCGACCCTTTCTTACACTGTGCCCGCGCCCGGTATCGACGGGCTATCGGGCGAACAGCGCCGGCGGCTCGTCGTCGATCTCGAAGCTGGGCTTGTCCGGCGCGCGGCCGGCCAGCCGGAAGGCCCGGACCATCCGGTGCGAGCGCAGCAGCCGCACCGCGCGCACCGACTCGTTGTGGAAGCGGCGGGCCAGCTGCACGCGCCGCATCGCCTTGCCGAGCTCGTCCAGCAGCTCCTGCCCGTCCGGGTGCGCGCGCACGTGCTCGCCCTGCGCCGGGTCCTCGAACGCGGCACGGACGTCCCTGGTCAGCGCCGACTCGGCGCCCTCGCGCTCGTCGTCCGGGGCGATCTCCGCCTCGCGCGCGCCGGCGGCCAGGATCAGTGCCGTGGCCGGGTCGAGCAGTCCGCTGCGCGCGAGCTCGAGCACCGCGGTCGAGCGGCGCAGCAGCTGCGCGTCGAGCGCCACGCGCGCGGCGTCGAGGCGCACGTGCAGCCGGTCGAGCCGGGTGGCCGTCCAGCTGAGGTAGAGGCCGAACAGGATCACCAGCACGGCGAGCAGCACGGACAGGACCGTGTACTGCGTCAGCACGAGTCTCATCGGGCGCCGCCGTTCTCGGCCGTGACCCGGGCCGTGGACTCGGTGACCATCTCGTAGACGGAGAGGATGTCGCCCGCCACGACCGACCAGTCGTATTTGCGGACCGCCTCGCTCTCGGCGGCGCGCAGCGCCCGGCGCCTGGCCGGGTCGCCGAGCAGCGCGACGGCCTCGCGGGCCAGCGCCGCGGCGTCCCCGTTCGGGAACATCGCGCCCGCCGCGCCGCCCTCCAGCACGAGCGAGAAGGCGTCGAGGTCGCTGGCGAGCACCGGGGCGCCGCCGCTCATGGCCTCGACCAGGATGATGCCGAAGGACTCGCCGCCGGTGTTCGGGGCGCAGTACACGTCGACGGACTGGAACAGCCGTCCCTTGTCCTCGTCGCTGACCATGCCGAGGAACTCGACGTGCTCGCGGACGTGCTTGGGCACGGCGCGCAGCGCCTCGTCCTCGTCGCCGCGCCCGGCGACCAGCAGCCGCGTGCGCGGGCGGGCCTCGACGATCGCGGGCAGCGCCTCAAGCAGCACGGACAGGCCCTTGCGCGGCTCGCCGAAGCGGCCGACGAAGCCGATGGTGCCGCCGTCGGACTGCTGATCCACGGGCGTCCGCCACTCGGGGCGCGGCTGGAGCGCGGAGAAGTAGCCGACGTCCACGCCGTTCGGGATCACCACCGCGTCGCCGCCCAGGTGCTCCACGAGCGTGCGCCGCGCGTACTCGCTGACCGCGATGCGGGCGTTGATCTTCTCCATGGCGGACGCGACGATCGGCGCGCCGGCCAGCATCGCGCGCGAGCGCGGGTTCGCGGTGTGGAAGGTGGCCACGATCGGCCCGGTGGCGGCCCAGCAGGCGAGCAGCGAGAGCGAGGGCGTGCCCGGCTCGTGCACGTGCAGCACCTCGAAGCCCCCGTCGTGGATCCAGCGCCGCACCCGGGCCGCGGACAGGAAGCCGAAGCTGAGCCGGGCCACGGACCCGTTGTAGGGCACCGGGATCGCCCGCCCCGCGGACTGCACGTAGGGCGGCAGCCCGCTCTCGTCGTCGGCGGGCGCGAGCACCGAGACCTCGTGCCCGAGCTTGATCAGGTACTCGGCGAGGTCCCGGATGTGAAACTGCACGCCCCCCGGCACGTCCCAGGAGTAGGGACTGACGATCCCGATCCTCACCGCGCGCCGTCCGCCTCGGCCCGCTCCTGCTCTACCCCCGGAGCGGCGGGCCTGTTATCTGGACGCTTCGGCGGCGCGGGAGCGCGGTCCGGGTCGAGGTCCACCAGCCAGAGCCGCTGCAGCATGTGCCAGTCGGCCGGGTGCTCGGCGATCCCCCGCTCGAAGACCTCGGCGAGCTGCTGGCACAGCTGCGCGATCTTCTGCTGCCTGGTCCCCTCGGTCGGCACCGCGAGCTCCGGCCAGACCTTCGCGCGCATCATCGGGCCGTCGTACCAGAGCGTGGCCGGGCACAGCGCGGCGCCCGTGGAGACGGCCAGCGCGGCGGGGCCGGCGGGCAGCTTCGTGGTCTCGCCGAAGAACGTCACCGGGATCCCGCTGTCGGTCAGGTCCCGCTCCGCGACCAGGCAGACCAGGCCGCCGGACTTCACCCGGCGCATCAGTCCGCCGAAGGTGCCGGTGCCGCCGGTCAAGGGCAGCACCTCCATGCCGATCGACTCGCGGTAGTGCAGGAAGCGCTCGTACAGCTTCTCCGGCTTCAGGCGCTCGGCCACGGTGGTGAAGCCGTTCGCCGTCCGCGCGGCCCAGGCGCCCGCGTGGTCCCAGTTGCCCATGTGCGGCAGCGCGAGGACGATGCCGCGGCCGGAGGCGAGCGTGGCCTTGAGCCACTCCTCGTTCTCGACGGTGATCGTCGAGAGGGTGCGCTCGCGCGACCAGGTCTCCAGCCGGAAGGTGTCGCAGTAGTAGCGCATGTAGTTGCGCATGCCCTGCTTGGAGACCGCGCGGATCTGCTCCTCGGTCGCATCCGGGCCGAGCACGCGCGCGAGGTTGGACTCGAGCCGCCGCACGCTCTTGCCGCGCTTGCGCCAGGAGCGGTCCGCGGCCAGCTCGAACAGCCGGTACGCGGTGCGCTCCGGCAGGCGGCGCACCAGCGCCCAGCCCGTGGCGTACGCGCGGTACGTCAGGTCCTCTTTGAGGTCGCTCACGGGGTCTCCTGGTCGCTCGCGGCCTGCGCATCCGGCAGGCCGCCCTCTCCGGCGGCGGCCAGGGCCAGCGCCTGCTTGCGTACGAACAGCATCCGCTGGATCACCGTGGCGGTCGAGCCGGCGGCCAGCGCCCAGAACGCCACCGCCTGGATGTACGGCACGCCGAGCCCGTCGAGCCCGGTGGCCACCAGCGAGCCGACCAGCCGCTCGCCGCGCTCCACGAAGCCGACGTCGCAGCGGAAGCCGAGGGACTCGGCCTTGGCCCGCGCGTAGGAGGTGACCGAGCCGGAGATCAGGCAGATCATGCAGGCCAGGAACATGCCGATCCGGTGGTTCACCCCGAAGTAGTAGGCCAGCGAGCCGAAGATCGCCGCGTCGCCGAAGCGGTCGAGCGTCGCGTCCAGGAAGCCGCCCCACTTGGACGTGCGCCCGGAGAGCCTGGCCATCGTGCCGTCGAGCAGGTCGGAGAAGATGAACGCGGTGACCGCGAGGGTGCCGGCCAGCATGTGCCCGCGCGGGAAGAGCAGCACCGCGCTCGCGCACACGCCGAGCGTGCCGAGCAGCGTGACCGTGTCCGGGCCCACGCCGAGCCCCAGCAGGAACCGCGCGATGGGCGTGATGGCGCGGGTGAAGAACGCCCGCGCGTAGCGATTGAGCATCGAAGAGGTATCCCAGCATCGGCATCGGTCGGCGTGTTCGAGCCCGCCTGGACGGACCGGCGCCCATGCTATTGGACGGCGCGCGCTCCGTGGATTTCACCTCCCCGGTGCCCGGGTGAAACGCTGGTGTCCGAGGTTGTGCCACTCCGCAAAGAGGAGTTGTCTACCTGTCATACGAATCGTTACCGGGCGATCACTTTCGGAGGTTCCGAGCCATGGGCGAAAAAGGCGGCGGTCACGGAGGCCAAGCGGGGGCCGGGGGCGCGTGTGCCCCGACGCGCAGCGCGGCCATCCGGAACGTGGTACTCGTGGGGCACACCGGGGCGGGCAAGACGACGCTGGTCGAGACGCTGCTCGCCGCCTCCGGCGCGATCGGCCGGCCCGGCCGGGTCGAGGACGGCGCCACCGTCTGCGACTTCGAGGAGATCGAGCACCGGCTCGGCCGCTCGGTGAGCCTGGCCGCCGCCCCGATCGAGGTGGACGGCATCAAGGTCAACCTGCTGGACGCCCCCGGCTACGCGGACTTCGCCGGGGACCTGCGCGCCGGGCTGCGCGCGGCCGACGCGGCGCTGTTCGTGGTCTCCGCCTCCGACGGCGTGGACGGCTCGACCCAGCTGCTCTGGGAGGAGTGCGCGGCCGTCGGCCTGCCCCGGGCCGTCGTCGTCACCCGGTTGGACGCGGCCCGCGCCGATTTCGACGACCTCACCCTGATCTGCCAGCGGGTGTTCGGCGACGGGGTGCTGCCGCTCTACCTGCCGCTGCTGGACGACGAGGAGCAGGTGGCCGGCGTGATCGGCCTGCTCAGCCAGCAGATCTACGACTACAGCGGCGGCGAGCGCACGGTCGTCGCGGCCGACCCCGAGCACCTGGAGCTGATCGAGCCCGCCCGCAACGCGCTGATCGAGGGGATCATCGCGGAGAGCGAGGACGAGACGCTGATGGACCGCTACCTCGGCGGCGAGGACATCGACGTCAAGGTGCTGATCGACGACCTGGAGACGGCCGTCGCGCGCGGGCACTTCTACCCGGTGCTGCCGGTCTCCTCGCTCACCGGCGTCGGCACCCGCGAGCTGCTCGAACTGGTGACGCAGGGCTTCCCCGCCCCCGGCGAGCACCTGATCCCGGCCGTGACCACCCCGGACGGCGCGCCCAAGGCCCCGCTCAGCTGCGACCCCGACGGGCCGCTGGTCGCCGAGGTGGTCAAGACGACCTCGGACCCGTACGTCGGCCGGATCTCGCTGGTCCGGGTGTTCTCCGGCACGCTGCGCCCGGATCAGCCGGTGCACGTGTCGGGCCACGGCATGGCCGACCGGGGCCACCCGGACCACGACGTGGACGAGAAGGTCGGCGCCCTGTCCAGCCCGCTCGGCAAGACCCAGCGCCCGGTCGAGTTCGCGGTCGCGGGCGACCTGGTGGCGGTGGCGAAGCTGGCGCACGCGGAGACCGGCGACACGCTGAGCTCCAAGGAGGATCCGGCGCTGATGGAGCCCTGGGTCATGCCCGACCCGCTGCTCCCGGTCGCCGTCGCGGCCAAGGCGAAGTCCGACGAGGACAAGCTCGCTCAGGCGCTCTCCCGGCTCGTCGCGGAGGACCCGACACTGCGCCTGGAGATCAACCCGGAGACGCACCAGCTCGTGCTGTGGTGCCTCGGCGAGGCGCACCGCGACGTGCTGCTCGACCGCCTGGAGAGCCGCTACGGCGTCGCGGTGGAGACGGTGCCGCACCGGGTCTCGCTGCGGGAGACCTTCGGCGCGGCGGCCAAGGGGCGCGGCCGGCACGTGAAGCAGTCCGGGGGCCACGGCCAGTACGCGATCTGCGAGATCGAGGTGGAGCCGCTGCCCAACGGGAGCGGGTTCGAGTTCGTGGACAAGGTGGTCGGCGGCGCCGTGCCGCGGCAGTTCATCCCCTCGGTCGAGAAGGGGGTGCGCGCCCAGATGGAGCGCGGCCTGCTGGCCGGGTACCCGGTCGTGGACCTGCGGGTGACGCTGGTGGACGGCAAGGCGCACTCGGTGGACTCCTCGGACATGGCCTTCCAGACCGCCGGCGCGCTCGCCCTCAAGGACGCCGCCGCGCAGGCCAAGCCCGCGCTGCTGGAGCCCGTGGAGGCGGTCGAGATCACCCTGGCCGACGAGTTCGTCGGCGCCGTCCTCGGGGATCTCAGCGGCCGGCGCGGCCGGGTGCTGGGCACCGAGCCGGCGGGCAACGGCAGGACCCTGGTACGCGCCGAGGTCCCGGCCACCGCGCTGGCCCGCTACCCGGTCGAGCTGCGCTCGCTCTCGCACGGCACCGGCCAGTTCACCCGCGCCTACCTGCGGCACGAGGCGATGCCCGCGAGCCTCGCGGCGAAGGTCATCGACTCCGAGGCGGGCTGAACGCCAGCGCGATCCGGCTGATCGTCCCGGCCGCGTCGCGCCCGAGGCGCAGCGACACGCGGCCCGTGCCGCCGCGCACCGCCAGCACGCCCTGGAACACGGCCGCGTCGCTGTTCTCGAAGCGCTCGGACAGCAGCTCGAACTCGTCCACCGGCTCGTCGCCGAGGTCGGTGTACCGGGCCAGCGCGGCGGCGTCGAGCAGCGCCGCGTAGCCGCTCGGCGCGGGCAGTTCGGCGGATTCGGTCCACGCGACCGGATCCGCCTCGGTCAGCCGCACCTCGAGCCCGCCGTCCCGCGCCGTGGCCGGGAAGCGGCCCGTCGGCAGGCCCTCGAGCAGCGGGCGCGCGTCGGCGAAGAGCGCGGCCGCGTCGCCCGCGATCAGCGCGCCGGTCGGAAGCTCGAGCTGAAGATCGTCCACCCGGCCAAGTCTAGGCCGCTACGCTGTGCGGATGCCGTCGCTCACCTTCTCGCTCCTGGGCCGCCTGCGCGTCACGTCGGCGGCGGACGGGACCGAGGTCGAGATCCGCGGCCGCATCAGGAAGACGCTCGTCGCGGCGCTGCTGCTGGAGGCCGGGACGGTCGTTCCGCTCGACCGGCTGGTCGGGCTCGCGTGGGGACCGGAGAGCGATCCGGCGGACAGCCGCATCTACAACCAGATCAAGCGCCTGCGCACCGCGCTCGGCGACGCGGGGTCCCGGATCCGCTTCGCGCCTCCCGGCTACGTCGTCGACCTCGAACCCGGCGAGCTGGACCTGCACGTCTTCGCCGAGCACTGCGCGGCGGCCCGCGCCGCGGCCGACGCCGGCCGCTGGGCCGAGGCCTCGCGGCGCTACGCGGCCGCTCTCGGTCTCTGGCGCGGCAGCCCGCTGGAGGACGTCCCCGCGCTCGCCGCGCTGCCCGCCGTGGCGCGCCTGGAGGAGGAGCGCTGGGCGGCGGTGCTCGGCCGCGGCGAGGCGGAGCTGAATCTCGGCCGGTTCGCCGAGCTGGTCCCGGAGCTGCGCGACCTGGTGAAGCAGGAGCCTGAGCACGAGGCGCTGCACCGGCACCTGATGCTCGCGCTCTACCGCGGCGGCCGCCGCGGCGCGGCCCTCGACGTCTACCTGGATCTGGCCAGGACGCTCGACGAGCGCTCGGGCCTCGAACCCGGCGCGCAGATCCGCGCGCTCTACGAGGAGATACGCGGCGCCGGCTCGGCCCGCAATCAGCTCCCTGCCGACACGCGCCTGTTCACCGGCCGCGAACCCGAGGTCGCGCGCCTGCTCAGCCTGGCGAAGCGCGCCGGAGCGGTGACGATCTCAGCCGTCGACGGTCTCGCGGGCGTCGGCAAGACGGCGCTCGCCGTCCACGTCGCGCACCGCCTCGGCGACCGGTTCCCCGACGGGCAGCTCTTCGTCGACCTGCGCGGGTACACCAAGGGCCTCGAACCGCTCGAGCCGCAGGCCGCGCTCGGATACCTGCTGCGCTCCGTGGACGTGGCCGAAGCGCAGATCCCGGCGGACCAGGCCGATCGCGCGGCCCTGCTGCGGGAGCGGCTGACCGACACCAGAACCCTGATCCTGCTGGACAACGCCGGATCCGCCGAGCAGGTCCGGCCGCTCGTCCCCGACGTGCCCGGCTGCATGACCCTGATCACGAGCCGGACCAGGCTCGCCGACCTCGCGGGCGCGCAGGCGTTCAGCGTCGACGCCCTGCCGCCCGACGCCGCCCGCACGCTGCTGCGGGTGGCCGCGGGAAACGCCCGGATACGGCCGGACGAACCCGCCCTCGACGATCTGGTCGAGCTCTGCGGCGGCATCCCGCTCGCCCTGAGGATCGTCGCCGCGCGGCTGCGCCACGGCCCCTCGATCTCCGTCGCGTCCCTGGTCGCCGAGCTCCGCTCGGAGGGCGGGCGCCTGCGCAACCTCCGCGACGACGACCGCGGCCTGACCGAGATCTTCGAGTCCTCCTACGCCGCGCTGCCGACGGCCAGGCAGCGCGCGCTGCGCCTGCTCGGCGTGGTTCCCGGCGCGGAGTTCGACGCGCACGCGGCGGCCGCCGTCTTCGACTGCGGACTCGCCGAGGCCGCGGCCCACCTGGGCGCGCTCGCCGACCACAGTCTGCTGATCGAACCGCGGCCGGGCCGGTACCGGTTCCACGACCTGATGCGGCTCTACGCCCGCGAGGTCGCGGAGCGGGACGACGGGCCGTCCGCGCGCCGCGCCGCGTTCGACCGGCTGCTGCACTGGTACACGGCGTCCACGCGCTCCGCCGCGATCATCGCGTATCCGGGCTGGCGGGACGTGCGGATACCGCCGTCCGACAGCGTGGCGGAACCGCTCGAATTCGCCGACCCGCAGCAGGCCGTGGACTGGTACGACGTCGAACGCGACCAGTTGTTCGCGGCGGTCGAGGCGGCCGAGCGCGAGGGATCGCTGACCTACGGCTGGCTGCTGCCCGCGATGATGATCGTGTTCATGATGCTCAGAGGCCGGCCCGACGACCGCCTCGCGCTGGCCGAGAGCGGACTGCGCTGCGCCGAACGCCTGCAGGACGTCGACGCGCTCGATCGCAGCCTGCGCAACAGGAGCACGGCGCTGATGGCCGCGCGACGCGACGCCGAGGCGATCGAGGCGGGAGAGCGCTCGCTGGAGTTCACCAGGAAGCACGGGCTCAGCAGGCAGGAGGCGACCCAGCTCGGGAACCTGTCCCTCGCCTACGCGAACGTCGACGACATGGACAGGTCCATCGAGTACGGCCGCGAATCCCTGCGGATCAGCACCTCCCTCGGCGACGAGCCGGCGACGATCCCCGCCCGCCTCAACCTCGCCGCCTCGCTGTCCACCGTCGGAAGGCCGGCGGAGGCGATCGAGGTCGTCTCCGAGGGCATCGAGGTCTGCCGGCGCACGGGGATCACCGTGCACCTCGGCGCCTTCCTCGGCTCGCTCGGCGACTACCTGACGGAGCTCGATCCGCCGGACTACGTCCAGGCCGAGCGCTGTCTGCTCGAGGCGCTCCAGGAGCTCGTCGCGAGCGGCCACCGGCACCACGAGGCGACCTCGCACGGCAAGCTCGGCCTGCTCTGCGAGAAGACGGGGCGGCCCGCCGAGGCCCTCGCCCACCTGCGCGAGGCCGACCGGATCTGCGTCGAGCTCGACACGGAGATCTGGCCGCCGTACCGGGAGGCGCTGGACCGGCTGAAAGCCCCGGCCGACTTAGCCCCCTGATACGGTCGGCCAGGCGTCGGCGATCAGCCGCCGCGTCTCGCCGAGCAGGACGGGCATCGAGCGGGTGCGTCCGACCACCGGCATGAAGTTCGCGTCGCCCGACCAGCGCGGCACGACGTGCTGGTGCAGGTGCGCGGCGATCCCGGCGCCGGCCACGTCGCCCTGGTTGATGCCCAGGTTGAAGCCGTGCGGGCTCGAGGCCTTGCGCACCGCGCGCATCGCGTCCTGGGTGAAGGCGGTGAACTCGGCCGCCTCCTCGACGGTGAGCTCGGTGTAGTCGGCGATGTGCCGGTAGGGGCAGATCAGCACGTGCCCCGGGTTGTACGGGTACAGATTCAGCACCGCGTACACGGTCGCGCCGCGGGCCACGATCAGCGCGGCCTCGTCGTCGCCGAGCTTCGGAATGCGGCAGAAGGGGCAGCCGTCGTCCGGCCTCGGCCCGGTCGGCTTGTTCTCGCCGAGGATGTAGGCCATCCGATGCGGGTTCCACAGCCGCTGCAGCTCGTCCGGCTCACCGACCCCGTCGATGGGACGCGCCTCGGCCGGCCCCGCGATCTCCTGCGCTTCCATGCGGCCCAGCCTAGCCACCTGATACGCGTGGTGTCAGACTGCCGCGAGAAACGCGTCCACCTCGTCGCGGGTGGGCAGCGAGGGCTGGGCTCCCGGGCGGGTGGTGCTCAGGGCCGCCGCGGCGGCGGCGAAGCGGGCGGCCTTCTCCAGCGGCTCGCCGTCGGACAGCGCGCAGGCCAGCGCCCCGCAGAAGCAGTCGCCCGCGGCGGTGGTGTCCACGGCGTCCACCCGGAAGGGCGGGATCAGCGTGCCGACGCCGCCCTCGACCAGCAGCGCGCCGTCCCCGCCGAGGGTGACCAGCACGGCCCCGGCGGCCCGCAGCGAGCGGGCGGCGCGGATCACGTCGTCGAGGTCGGTCAGCGCGTCCGGGGCGAGGCCGAGCAGCGCGGCGAGCTCGGAGCGGTTGGGCAGCAGCACGTCGGTGCGCGACGGCAGCGGGTTCTCCCCGGTGCGCACCGGGGCCGGGTTGACCAGCACTATCCCGCCGGCCAGCCGGGCCGCCGCGTCGTTCGCCGGATGCGGGACCTCCTGCTGAAGCACCGTCACCCGCGCGGCGGCGAGCACGTCGGCGGCCGCCGCGCAGTCCTCGGGGGACAGCAGCGCGTTGGCGCCGGGGCTGACGATGATCGTGTTCTCCGCGGCCGGATCCACCGCGATCAGCGCCCTGCCGCTGGGGGTGCCCGCGGCGCGCAGCACGTGCTCGGTGTCCACGCCCTCGGCCTTCAGCGCCTCGACGAGCACGGTCCCGGCCTCGTCGACGCCGACCCGGCCGACCATCGCGACCGGGCGGCCGAGCCGGGCCGCGGCGACGGCCTGGTTGCCGCCCTTCCCGCCGCAGTGCTGGGCCAGTTCGCCGCCGAGCACGGTCTGCCCGGGCACCGGGTGCCGCGGAACCGGAACCACCAGGTCGAGGTTGAGGCTTCCGACTACGGCGATCACAGCGTCGATCCCTCCAGGCTCTTCACGGCCGATTCGATCACAGCGTCGATCCCTGCGGGCTCTCGACGGCCACGGTCGAGCCGCGGGTGACCAGCGTCGGGGTCAGCCGCACGGCGCGGGCCGAGGCCTCGGGCTGCTGGATCCGGGCCGCGAGCATCCGCGCGGCCTCCGCGGCCAGCTCGTGGTTCGGCTGGCGCACCGTGGTCAGCCGGGGCGAGGTGAGCGAGGCCAGGTCGATGTCGTCGAAGCCGGTCACCGCGAGCTCGCCGGGCACGGACACGCCGAGCTCGCGCAGCCGCTGCAGCGCGCCCGCGGCGATCAGGTCGTTGGCGCACACGATCGCGTCGGGGCGCTGCGCGGCCGGGGCGGTCACGGCGCGGCCCGCGGCGTGCTGCCCGAAGGCGACGGAGAAGTCGCCCAGCTCGACCCGCCAGAAGCCCGCGTGGCGCACGGCCCACTCCTGGAAGGCGGCGCGGCGCTCCACGGCGGCCGAGGCGTCCCCGGCGGCGCCGAGGAACCAGAAGCGGCTGTGGCCGAGGGCCTTGAGGTGCTCGAGCAGCAGGCGCATGCCCGCGGCGTTGTCCACGGTCACCGCGTCCGCCTGCACCGCGTCAACGCTGCGGTCCAGCAGCACGACGGGCACCCGGGAGGCCGCCTTGGCGAGCGTGGCCATCGAGCGCTCCTGGTCCACCGGGGCGACGATCAGGCCGTCCACCTGCCGGGCGATCAGCAGCTCGACCCGCTCGGCCTCCAGCGCCGGGTCGTCCGCGCTGTCCGCGAGCAGCAGCGCGCGGCCCTGCTCGTGCAGCGCGCGCTCGACCTCGCGCATCAGCGAGGGGAAGAACGGGTTGGTGATCTGCGGCAGGACCAGGCCGACGGTGGCGGTGCTGCGGCTGCGCAGCGCGCGGGCCACCTGGTTGGGCAGATAGCCCAGGTCGCGGGCGGCCTGCTGCACCCGGCGGGCCAGGTCGGGGCCGACCGGACGGTCCCCGGCGAGCACCCGGGAGACGGTGGCCACCGAGCAGCCCACGGCCTCCGCCACCTCCCGCAGCGTGGCGGGCCTGGCTTCCCTGCCCTTGCTCACCTGTACCGTCCGTTCTCCTCGGGGCCCGGCCTCGTACCGCCCCGGCCGTCCATCTTCGCATCAAACCCGGTAATCGTTCTCTGCCGGACGCCGGGATATGAACCGATTGTCGCAGTACGATTCGGCCCTTGTCTCGCCCGACGGGCGTATTTGACGCGGCGGACCGGAGATGGGACCGTCGGATAACGATTTCCCCACAACAGGGTGACCGGCGCGTCGCGCGGCGCCCGCGTTCGCCCTGCGGCGAACCCCCACGAGGAGGTGCGGCCGTGACCGGTCCGATCGTGCTGGACTGCGACCCGGGGCTGGACGACGCCGTCGCCCTGCAGTATGCGCTCGGCAGCGGCCGCTACGATCTGAAGGCCGTCACCGCGGTCGGCGGGAACGCTCCGGTCGAGCACACTTATCGCAATGCGCGGGCCCTGGTCAAGACCTTCGGCGTGGCCGGGGACGTTCCGGTGTACCGCGGCGTGGGCGGGCGGCTCAATCGGCGGATCGAGGCCGCGGCCGCCTTCGACTTCCACGGCAGGACCGGGCTCGGCGACGAGCCCGCGGACGACGCGGGCGTGCCCGAGCAGACCGAGAGCGCGGTGGACGCGCTGCTGCGGCTGTCCCGGACGCACGCGGGCGAGCTGACCGTGGTGGCGACCGGCCCGCTGACGAACATCGCGGCGGCGCTGATAGCCGATCCGTCGTTCGCCGAGCGCATCCGGCTGGTGTTCATGGGCGGCGCGGTGACCGAGCCGGGCAACGTGACCCCGACCGCCGAGTTCAACATCTGGCACGACCCGGAGGCCGCCGACCTGGTCGTGGCCAGCGGCGTCGACTACACGATGGTCGGCCTGGACGCGACGCACCGGGCCAGGTTCACCCTCGACCACCTGGCGAGGCTCGAGGCGGCCGGGGAGCCGCTGGAGTTCACCGTCCGGCTGCTGAAGTTCTATTTCGGCTCGTACAACCACTTCCACCGCGTCGAGTCCGTGCCGCTGCACGACCCGCTCGCGGTCGGCGCCGCGCTGGACCCGTCGTTCCTGGACACCGCGGAGGGCACCCTCTTCGTGGAGTGCGGCAGCCCGCTGACGACCGGTCAGACGGTGTTCCTGCGCGCCGAGGACACCGCGGGCACCAGCCTGCCGCCGCAGCTGACCGAGCGGGCGCGCGGGAGCCAGGGCAAGGTCGCGCTCGGGCTCGGGACGCGCGATTTCGTCGAGGAGTTCACCTCGGTGCTCGAGCGCTGGGGACGCTGAAGCGTTGGTCCGAACGGGTTACTCGTCGTACCGATGCCCGGTATGACGAAGGCGCCCGCCAGGTGAAATACGCCGATTCGCTGGAGTAGAACGGGCTTCGCGGCGACGCTGAGGTCATGGCGATCAACGCGGTTCTCGAAGAACCAACCCTCAGCACCCTGATCAACTCCCAGCACGGCGTCCTGACCGCCGCGCAGGCGAAAGCCGGCGGCCTGGCGCACGAGACGCTGCGAAGACGCGTGCAGCGCGGGCTCTGGCAGCGGCTGGTGCCCGGGGTGTACGCGCTGCAGGGCGGTCCGCCGAGCCGGGTGCAGTGGCTCATGGCCGCGCAGCTCTACGCCGGGGAGCAGTCCGTGCTCACCGGGCAGGCGGCCCTGGCCGTGCACGGGCTCCGGCCGCCCCGCGATTCCGCCGCCGGAGCCGCGGGCTTCGGCGGTGTGCAGGGCGGCCACTGCGGGGCGCGGCCTCGGCTCGACGCGCTCGTGCCGCATACCCGGCGTCGGCAGAGCGTCGCCCCACTGCGCATCATCCGCACGACGCGATTCCCGGAGGCGACGCGGTCTGGTCTGCTGCGGGTCGCGCCGTTGGCCAGGAGCGTCGTCGACGGCTGCCTGGCCGCGGTCGCGGACGGCGAGCCCGAGGCGATCGACGCCATCGTGACCGCGGCGCTCGAGGACGGCCGCGTACAACTGACAGAGCTCGAATACGAGCTGGCCAAAGCCCCGCGTCAACACTCCGCCGCGATCCGCGCCGAGTTGCGCACTTCCCGCGCACACGTCCGTGCCACGGCCTCGCAGCGCCTCCTGGCCAGGCTGGGCACCTCGGGCCCCTTCGGCGCGATGCAGGACGTCGCCGTCTATCTAGGCCAGCGCCGGGTGGCCCGAGCCGTCGCGCTATGGCCCGGCCGAGCGGTGGCGGTCCTCGTGGACGCGCCGCCGCTCGATGCGGGCACTCTGACCTCGCTGGGCTTCGCGGTGATCCAGGTGGCCTCGGAGCAGCTCACGCGGGACAACGGCGCGCTCCAGGAGCACATCCGCGCCGTCTTGGAGCACCGTCCCGAGGCCAGGCTGTCCGCGGGTCTCGCGCTGCTTCCGCTGGCGTCTCAGCGGGACTTGACCGCCAGTTCGCCGGCCCGGATCGGGGCGGCGAAGGTGTTGCCCTGGGGCGGAAGGGGGCAGACGTAATGATCGGTGAAGGCGCAGGGCGGCAGATAGGCCCGGTTGAAGTCGAGCGTCACCGTGCCGTCGGCCGCGGGAGCCTCCGTGCTCAGGAAGCGGAAGAAGGGCTTCGAGTCGGCCGTCGTCGGGTCGGCGAAGACGACCCACAGTCCGCCGCCGCTGGTCAGCGCGGCCTGCAGGGTGTGCGTGCCGTCTTCGAGCTCGAATGCGACGGTGCCGTCGAGGCCGAGGCCGCGCACGACGCCGTCCGCGTTGAGCACCTTCTCCACGTGCGCGCCGTCGAAGGGCGTGAACCTGGCCTCGATCGCCCAGCCCGGATCGAAGTCGAAGGCCTCGATGCCGTCGAAGGCCAGCAGCGTGGCCGCCTTCGGGTCGTAGACGCGCAGCGCGGCGCTGCCCTCGCGCTCGATCGGCACGAGCAGGATGTCGTAGTCCGGAGCGGTGACCGTGTCGGGGTGCTCGTCGGTGTCGGTGCGCAGCGTGACGGTGCCGTCGATCGGCTCGCCGTCCAGGAAGAGGCCGTGCTCGGCCTTGGCCGTCACGAGGACCGTCTTACCGTCCGGGCCGGCGCTCCAGAGCACCGGCTCGCCCTCGACGATCGGCGCGGGCTCCTCGTCCAGCCCGTGCGTGCCGGTCAGCGCGAGGGTTCCGTGCGGGTCGCGCAGGCGCTCCTCCCGCCGGGACCGCCACTGCCGCCAACTCTCGACGTCGCTCACGCCGGTGCTCCTCACACGTCATGCAGGCCCGGGTCCGCCTGGCACGGCGTACAACCCAGGCCTGCGCGACCTTGTTCCGGAGGCTCAGTCGTTGCGCCGGGAGCGGACCGCCTCGACGATCTCGGCCACCGCCTCGGCGACCGGGACGCCGTTCTTCTGCGAGCCATCGCGGTAGCGGAAGGAGACGGCGCCCTTGGCCACGTCCTCGTCGCCGGCGAGCAGCATGAAGGGCACCTTGGCCTTCTGCGCGTTGCGGATCTTCTTCTGCATCCGGTCGTCCGAGGCGTCAACCTCGACGCGGATGCCCTGGGCGCGCAGCTGGGCGGCCATCTCGTGCAGGTAGGGCACGTGCGCGTCGGTGATCGGGATCGCGGTGGCCTGCACCGGGGCGAGCCAGGCCGGGAAGGCGCCTGCGTAGTGCTCGAGCAGCACCGCGAAGAAGCGCTCGATCGAGCCGAAGAGCGCGCGGTGGATCATCACCGGGCGGTGGTCGGCGCCGTCCGGGCCCTTGTACTCGAGGCCGAAGCGCTCCGGCAGGTTGAAGTCGAGCTGGATGGTGGACATCTGCCAGCTGCGGCCGATCGCGTCCTTGGCCTGGACCGAGATCTTCGGGCCGTAGAAGGCGGCACCGCCCGGGTCGTCCACCAGCTCCAGGTTGCGCTTGAGGGCGACCTGCCGGAGCGTCTCGGTGGCCTCCTCCCAGGCGTCGTCGGTGCCGACCGACTTCTCCGGGTCCCGGGTCGAGAGCTCCAGGTAGAAGTCGTTCAGGCCGTAGTCGCGCAGCAGGTCGAGGACGAAGGTGAGCAGGCTGTCGAGCTCGTCGGCCATCTGGTCGCGGGTGCAGTAGATGTGCGCGTCGTCCTGGGTGAAGCCGCGGGCGCGGGTCAGGCCGTGCACCACGCCGGACTTCTCGTAGCGGTAGACCGTGCCGAACTCGAACAGCCGCAGCGGCAGCTCCCGGTAGGACCGCCCGCGGGCCCGGAAGATCAGGTTGTGCATCGGGCAGTTCATCGGCTTGAGGTAGTAGTCCACGCCCTCGTCGAGCTGCATGGGCGGGTACATGCCGTCCCGGTACCAGTCCAGGTGCCCGGAGACCTCGAAGAGCGTGCCCTTCGTGGCGTGCGGGGTGTAGGCGAACTCGTAGCCGGCCTCGATGTGCCGCTGCCGCGAGTACTGCTCCATCTCGTTGCGGATGACCGCGCCCTTGGGGTGGAACACCGCGAGGCCCGAGCCGATCTCGGTCGGGAAGGAGAAGAGGTCGAGCTCGGAGCCGAGCTTGCGGTGGTCGCGCTTCTCGGCCTCGGCCAGGAACTCCAGGTGCGCCTTGAGCGCGTCCTTGGACTCCCAGGCGGTGCCGTAGATCCGCTGCAGCTGCGGGTTCTTCTCGCTGCCGCGCCAGTAGGCGGCGGCCGAGCGCATCAGCTTGAAGGCCGGGATGTTCCGGGTGGTCGGCAGGTGCGGGCCGCGGCACAGGTCCTTCCAGCAGACCTCGCCGGACTTCGGGTCCAGGTTGTCGTAGATGGTCAGCTCGCCGCCGCCCACCTCGACGTTCGCGCCGTCCTCCGCGCTGACCTCGCCGCCGGAGCCCTTGAGCCCGATCAGCTCCAGCTTGAAGGGCTCGCCCGCCAGCTCCTGCCGGGCGGCCTCGTCGGAGACCGGGCGGCGGGAGAAGCGCTGGCCCTGCTTGACGATCGCCTGCATGCGCTGCTCGACGGCCTTCAGGTCCTCCGGGGTGAAGGGGCGCCCGACCTGGAAGTCGTAGTAGAAGCCGTCCTTGATCGGCGGGCCGATGCCGAGCTTGGCCTCGGGGAAGAGCTCCTGCACCGCCTGGGCCATCACGTGCGCGGTGGAGTGCCGCAGGATGGCGCGGCCGTCCGCCGAGTCGATCGCCACCGGCTCGAGCGCGTCGCCGTCCTCGAGCAGCCGGTCGAGGTCGACGAGGACCCCGGCGCCCTCGTCGGCGCGCAGCCGGCCCGCGATGTTCGAGCGGTCGCCCGCGAAGATCTCCGCGAAGAGCTGGCCCACGGTCGTGCCCGTCGTGACCGTCCGCTCTTCCCGCTGGTCGGGTAGGCGGTCGATGGTCACACGGATCTCGGACACCGTGGTTCTCCTCATCACTCGGTC
>DASTAE010000196.1:0-4758 GCA_035712985.1 Actinospica sp. | reverse complement strand
CCGGCGATGAGTAGGATCGCCGGCCCCGAGGTTCATCTCTTCGCGTCGAGTCCGAGGCACTGCGCGATCGCGCCGATCGACGCCGCCGCCCACGCCTGCGGGCGGCAGGCCGCCGGGTACGGCGCGACGCCCGGGCCCTGCTCGGGGCCGTCGCCGCTGTAGAGCTCCGGCAGCCGGTAGTCGAACCGCTCGGCCGCGGCAATCAGGCCGTTGACGAGGCCGGTGGCGCGGTCGGCGAAGCCGGCGCGGGTCATCGACCAGATGGCGATCGCCGTGTCGTGCGGCCAGACCGAGCCGCAGTGGTAGCTCAGCGGCGAGTAGCCGGCCTCGCGGCTGTCCATCGTGCGCAGGCCGAAGCCGCTGTCCATGCCGGGAGCGGTCAGCCGGTCCACGACGAGCGCGCTCTGCGCCTCGTCGAGCAGGCCTGTTCCGAGCAGATGGCCGATGTTGCTGGTCAGCGAGTCGACGGGGCGCTTGTGGCCGTCGAGGGCGAGCGCGGGGTACGGACCCTGCTCGTCCTGGACCCAGAACTGTTGTTGGAAGCGGTCCGCGAGCCGCGCGGCCCAGGCTCGTAGCGGGTCGCCGCCCTCCATACCGAACGCGTCGAGCAGGTCGGCGCCGTGCACGGCGGCCTCGTAGGCGTAGCCCTGGGCTTCGCAGAGCGCGACCGGCCCGGTGGCGAGTGTCCCGTCGCGGAAGCGGATCGAGTCGAAGGAGTCCTTCCAGCCCTGGTTCGACAGGCCGTCGCCGCCGCGGTCCAGGTACTCGAGGAAGCCGTCGCCGTCCTCGTCCCCGAGCTCGACGGTCCAGGTCAGAGCGGCGCGGAGGTTCGGCAACAGCGCGCGCACCTGGTCTTCCGGCATTCCGGCGCGCCAGGCGTCGTGCAGCAGGCAGACCCAGAGCGGCGTCGCGTCCACGGTGCCGTAGTAGAGCGGCGGCAGCCACGTCGATCCCGAGGGACGGCGCAGCTCGTGCGGGATCTTGCCGGGCGCCTCCATCGTCCGCGGATCGGTCTTCGTGCCCTGACGCGCGGCCAGTGCGCGCAGCGTTCCCGCGGCCAGCTCCCAGCCGAAGGGCAGCATCAGGCGCGCGGTCCACAGGCTGTCGCGGCCGAAGAGCGTGAAGTACCAGGGCGCGCCCGCCGCGGCGAAGACGGCGTCGGGCTCGCCGACCGGCGCCATGAGCAGGGCACGGAGGTCGGCGAGCGAGCGGCGGACGAGGTGGGCGAGGCGGTGGTCGCCGTCGTGCTCGATCTCGACGTCGGTCCAGTAGTCGGCGGGGGCTCCGGTGACGGGCGCACCGTCGACGTCGGCCCAGAGGGTCCAGCGGAGCGTGGTCGTCCCGCGCGGCGGGAGGCGGACCGGCCAGCGGAGCTCGGCCACGCCGTGCCCGGTCACGTCGGCGGCGGCGCCCTCCGCGCGGACGACGACCGACACTCCGTCGGTCCCCCAGCTCAGCTCGTTGTCCCCGAGGTCGATCGCGACCGGCTCGGGCGGGTGGCCCTGCTTGACGGCCTCGACGCCCGCCGAGTCCGCGCCGAGCGTCAGGACGGCCTGCGTGTCCACGGGCACGGCGGCGAAGGAGACGATGCGGATCTCCTCCTCGACCAGGCCGCAGACGACCCGCCGGGACCGCTCGACGCGCACGGTCGGATCGGGGCCCTCGTCGCCGAGGGTGCGGGCGATCGCCGTGAAACGCGCGGAACTCGCGCCGTCGAGTCCGCCCGCGAGCGCGACCGGCTCCACGCCCGCCACCGTGAGCTCCGCGCGACTCAGGACCCGCACGTCAGAGTGCAGAACGCCCTGCACGCCGCCGTCGCGGATCTGGCCGTCCCCGGAGCCGAGGACCGCGGTCGGGGCGGCCAGGGTGACCGTCAGGTCGTGCAGCCACGGTTGTTGGTACGCCATGAACGCCCCTCCTTGACAACGCTTCGACGAGCGCCCACTATAACCAGCGTTTGAACGATCCAAAAAGACCCAAGCCGCTGTTTGGCGCAAATTTGATCGTTCAAGTCCACGAAACGAAAGGAGCGCGGCATGAGCGGCCGAGTCGGCGACGCCGCGGCGCGTCCCTCCCTGGAGACGGTGGCCGAGCGCGCGGGCGTGTCCCGGCAGACTGTGTCGAACGTGCTCAACTCCCCGCAGCTGGTCCGGCCCGAGACCATCGCCCGGGTCCGCGCCGCGATCGAGGAGACCGGCTACCGCCCACACCGCGCGGCCCGCACGCTGCGCACCCGCCGCTCGCACCTGATCGCGGCGCGCATGCAGGCTCCGGTCGACGGGATCAACGGCGCCGTGCTCGATTCGTTTCTGCACGCGTTGACGAGCCGAGCCGAGCAGCGCGACTACCGCGTGCTGCTCTACACGGCCGAGGACGACGCGCAGGAGATCGCCGCGTACGACGAGCTGCTGAGCGACTTCGACCTCGACGCCTTCGTCCTCGCGAGCACGCACCGGGACGACGCGCGCACCACCTGGCTCGCTCAGCACGACGCCCCGTTCGTCACCTTCGGCCGCCCGTGGGGCGCGGAGGCGAACCACGGCTGGGTGGACGTGGACGGCGCCGCAGGGGTCTACGACGCGACCCGGCACCTGATCCGGCGCGGCCACCGGCGCATCGCGTTCGTCGGGTGGCCCGAGGGCTCGGGCGTCGGCGACGACCGGCGCAGCGGCTACCTCAGCGCGTGCGCCGAGGAGAACCTCGAAACCTCCGGTCTGACCAGGGACGTCGAGGACAGCCTGGCCACCGGGCGCGCGGCCGGCGCCGAACTGCTGAACCTGGCCGCCGCGCCGACCGCGATCGTGTGCGTCAGCGACTCGCTCGCCCTCGGCGTCTGGACCGAGATCACGGCCCGCGGCCTGACCCCGGGCGCCGACGTGGCCGTGATCGGCTTCGACGACACCCCGACCGCCGCGGTCATCGGCATGAGCAGCATCGCGCAGCCGGTCGGCGAGATCGCCGAGGCCTGCCTCGACCTGCTCACCCAGGCCCTCGACGGCGCGCCGGACGGCTCGGCGGCGGCCAAGCAGCTGCTGCTGCCTCCCTCGCTCGTGGTCCGAGCATCCTCCTGACTCCCACTGTCTGATCCACCCGAACCCACCGAGGAGCATCAATGAAGACGAGACTCGGCCCCGCGAAGGCGACCGCGATAGGCGCCGCGCTGCTCATGATGACCGCCGGGTGCAGCAGCGGTGGCGGATTCGGCGGGGGCGGCGGCGCCACGCCGACCGGCGGCGGAACCTCGACCGGTCCGCTCACGGTGCTGATCGGCTCCTCGGGCCCCGCCGAGACCAAGGCGGTGACCTCGGCCGCCGCGGCGTTCACGAAGCAGACCGGGATCAAGGTCACCGTCATCCCGGCGCAGAACCTCACCCAGCAGCTCGCCCAGGGCTTCGCGGCGAACCAGGCTCCTGACGTGTTCTACCTGGACCCGGTCAGTTTTCAGAGCTACGCCAAGAAGGGCGCGCTCTACGCGTATGCCGGTCAGGTCTCGAACCCGGGCGACTTCTATCCGGCGCTGAAGGCGGCGTTCACCTATAACAACACCTTCACCTGCGTGCCGAAGGACTGGTCCACGCTCGGCCTGGCCATCGACGAGGCCGACTGGACGGCGGCGGGTCTGACCGACGCGGATGTTCCGACCACGTGGTCGCAGCTCGAGACGGTGGCGAAGAAGCTCTCGACGGCCGGACGCACCGGCCTGGTCCTCGCGCCCGACCACACCGGCGTCGACGACTTCATGTACCAGAACGGCGGCACGCTGCTCAGCGACGACAAGGCCACTGCCGCGTTCAACAGCACGCAGAACACGCAGGCGCTCACGTTCGTCAAGACTCTGCTGACGTCCGGCGCCGCGAAGTTCCCGGCGGCGCTCAGCGCGGGTTGGAACGGCGAGGCCTTCGGCGAGAACAAGGCCGCGATGACCATCGTCGGCAACTGGCTCGCGGGCACGATGAGCTCTGACTACCCGAACGTGAAGTACAAGGTCGTGCCGCTGCCGGCCGGTCCGTCGGGGACGAAGGCGACGCTGTCGTTCACGAACTGCTGGGGCATCCCGGCCTCGGACTCCAAGCGCGACGAGGCGGTCAAGCTCGTCGACTACCTGTCCTCGGCGTCGCAGCAGATGACCTTCGCCAAGGAGTTCGGCGTCATGCCCTCCCGCGAGTCGGACGCCTCCGCGTGGACGGCGGCGTTCCCGGCCGAGAGCGCGTTCCTGCAGGGCGCCTCGTACGCGCACCCGGACCTCGCGATCGCCGGCGGCACGCAGACGATCGCGAACTACGACTCGCTGGTCGCGCAGCTCGCCTCGAGCGACCCGGCGACCGTGCTCTCCACGGTGCAGACCAACTTCGAGGCCCTCATCAAGCAGAACGGCTGAGGCTGCGATGGCCGCCCAGACCAATGTGATGACGACGTCCTCGGATCCCGCCTCCGCCGCCTCCGGGCGGCGCAGGCGGCCCCCGGGCGGCGGCGGAGGGATCCGCGGCCGTGAGGCGGCGGCGGGCTGGCTGTTCACCGCGCCCGCGGTGCTGATGATCGTGGTCTTCCTCGTCGTGCCGATCCTGATGGCCGCGTGGGTGAGCGTCAGCGACTGGAGCGGGATCGGCAACCCGTTCGGCGCAAGCGCGCACTATGTCGGAACACAGAATTACTCCGCATTGCTGACGCAGGGCGGGCTGGCCCAGCAGCAGCTGGTGCAGAGCGTCACGAACAACTTCTACTACGTGCTGCTCGTCGTCCCGCTGCAGACGATCCTGG
>DASTAE010000195.1:0-22594 GCA_035712985.1 Actinospica sp. | reverse complement strand
CCCTGCTCGGCTTCGTCCTGCTGGCTGGATCCGGGCGTTACCCCAGTGGCGTTGCCGATACCGGAGCCCGCTGGGGCGCCATCGCCGTAATCGCCATCGCGTGCGCCGGCTACGGATGGGTCTCCGACGCGTGGGCCGGATTCGACGCACTTCTCACCGTCGCCGCCGTGCGAATCCTGATTCCGCGCTCCACCGTCGCCGACGGCCTCGTCCTGGCCGCCGTCGACAGACATTCGCACGCGCGATATGTCCACCGCCTTCGGACAGTCCGCACCATCGCCGCCGCGGAACGCCAGTTCCACCGCGACAGCGTCGCCGCAATCGCGCAGACGACGGGTGATCGCCTCTCCGTGGAAGAGTACGAATCCCGCAGCCGCGACTTCCAACGCCGCGCCGCGGGATCGGACGACCAAGGCCTCATCGACCGCGGCCTCGGCACGCTGGCCGGAAGCACCCCGTGGGAAAGCGCGCTGGCCGGATTGGGCTACGGCACCCTCGTAGGACTACCCCTGATGGCAGAGATCTTCGTCCGCACGAACGTCTCGTCCCTTTCGGTCTTCCAGGCAGGCTCCGTCCTCGCGCTAGCGGTAGTCGCGCTGCACACAGCGCGTTGGCTGATCTATGGGGCCGTATATGGCTACTTCTACACACGCCTGCGCGGAAAAACCGCGTACGCCAAGGCAATCTGGTTCGCCGCCATCTTGTCCGTCCCCGAACTGGCGGCCTCGTGGCCCACCTATACGTCCCAACCCGTTGCGGTCGGCAGCGCCGTCGTCGTCCTGCGCCTATTCGCGTTCGCGGCCGTCTTGGCGACATTGTGGGAAATGCGCCAAGCCCGCCGCGCCGAAACGGGCTGGGACACCGTCCGCAACCTCCGCAGCGTCCGCGCCCTGGCCGCCCCCGGCAGCGCCATCGTTCTCGCCCTGGTCACCGCCCTGGCCACGACCTTCGCGAACACCGAGATCCCCCAGTTGATCTCCCCGCAGCAGTCGCAGCCGTCCGTCTCCAGCCCCGCCCATCCGAACTGAGTCGGCTCAGCTGGCGAACGGCGACAACTCTTGTTCTGCCCTGCGGCGATCGGTGCGCCAAGGCACGCTTTTCGTCTTGACATGCACACCCTGCAAGCAGCCGACGCGACCCGGCCACGCTGGAGCCGGGGCGGGTGGGTGGGTAACGTCCAGGCAGTAAATCCACGAAGACCGGACACAGAGGCCACGCTCACGATCAAAGGCGCAGATGAGCTCGACTCAGCGATGAGGGCGGAGGCTCCTTTCGGAACCTCCGCCCTCACCCCCGTTCTTCGTGCTCTCCGTGCTCCGCGAACTCTCCGCGGCGGCCTATTCGCCCACCGCGGTCACGGTGCCGGCGCCGATGGTGCGGCCGCCCTCGCGGATCGCGAAGCCGAGCCCCACCTCGAGCGGCGTGGGGCGGCCGAGCGAAACGTTGACCTCGATCGTCTGGCCGGGCAGGGCCGTCCCGAGCGGGCCGAAGTCCATGTCGCCGACCACGTCCGCCGTGCGCAGGTAGAACTGCGGGCGGTAGCCGGAGCCGATGGCCGTGCGGCGACCGCCCTCCTTGGCGGAAAGCAGGTACACCTGCGCGGTGAACGCGGTGCGCGGGCTGACGCTGCCCGGCGCGGCCACGATCACGCCGCGGCGGACCTGGCCTCGCTCCACCGAACGCAGCAACAGGGCCACGTTGTCGCCCGCCTGGGCGTACTCCATCGGCTTGCCGAAGGTCTCCACGCCGGTGACCACCGTGCCGAGCGGCTCGGCGTCGGCGCCGATCAGCTCGACGCGGTCGCCGAGCCTGATCACGCCGCGCTCGACCGCTCCGGTGACGACCGTTCCGCGGCCGGTGATGGTCAGCACGTTCTCCACCGGCAGCAGGAACGGCGCGTCGGTGTAGCGCTCGGGCATCGGGACCGCCTCGTCCACCGCGTCCAGCAGCTCGCCGATCGAGGCCGTCCACCGCGGGTCGCCCTCCAACGCGCGCAGCCCGGAGACGCGCACGACGGGGACCGAGTCGCCGGGGTAGCCGTGCGCGCTGAGCAGCTCGCGCACCTCCAGCTCGATCAGGTCAAGCAGCTCCGGGTCGGCGCCGTCGGCCTTGTTCAGCGCGACGACCAGGTGCTCGACGCCGACCTGACGGGCCAGCAGCACGTGCTCGGTGGTCTGCGGCATCACGCCGTCCTGCGCCGAGACGACCAGGATCGCGCCGTCCAGCTGGGCGGCGCCGGTGATCATGTTCTTGACGTAGTCGGCGTGGCCCGGCATGTCCACGTGCGCGTAGTGCCTGGTCGCGGTCTCGTACTCGACGTGCGCGATGTTGATGGTGATCCCGCGCCGCGCCTCCTCCGGCGCCCGGTCGATGCGGTCGAAGGGCACGTAGGTGCTGGTCCCGCGCTCGGCGAGCAAGCGGGTGATGGCCGCGGTGAGGGTGGTCTTGCCGTGGTCGACATGACCCATGGTGCCGATGTTGACGTGCGGCTTCGTGCGCGCGTAAGGCGTCTTCGCCATGATGTGTGTTCCCTGCCTGATCAAAGTCCTGATTACCGCGGAGTCCCTGGGCCGCCGACCGTCCCCGCGCGGGACTCCGTCAGGGGTCGAGGTCGGGAACGGTCAGCTTCGGACGCCGTCGAATGCCGAGGCGAACGCCGCGTCAAATGCGGCTGCGGCTGCGGAGATCAGGGCAGCCTTCGGCGCGCCCGCGACTGCGGACGTGAGCGCGAAGGAGTGCCGGAACATGCCCCCGATGTTCCGGCACGCGGGTCGGCCGCGGCAACTGATTTATCGGCGGCGGCCGGCCTACAGGCGCTAGCGGCCGAAGCCGGACCGCAGCCGGCCGAGGATCCGGGTGAGCAGCCGGGACACCTGCATCTGCGAGACCCCGAGCTCGGCCCCGATCTCCGTCTGCGTCATGCCGCGGAAGTAGCGCATCAGCAGGATCCGCTTGTCCCGCTCGCCCAGCTCCGCGACCAGCCCCTTGAGGACCTGACGGTCGATCATCAGGTCGAAGGCCGGATCCCGGTCGCCCAGCATCTCGCCGAGCAGGGCGCCGTCGGCCTCGTCGCCGACGGGGTGATCGAGTGAGGCGGTCGTGTACGCCTCGGACGCGTCGATGGCCTCGACGATCTCCTCCTCGGTGGCCTCGAGCCGCTCGGCCAGTTCGGGCACCGTGGGCTCGCGCCCCAGCTCGGCGACCAGCGCCTCGATGGCCTTGCGCATCGCCCCGGAGAGCTCCTGCAGGCGGCGCGGCACGTGTACGGACCAGGTCGTGTCGCGGAAATAGCGCTTGATCTCACCGACGATCATCGGCGTGGCGTAGCCGAGGAAACCGGTGCCGTAGGACACGTCGAAGTTGTCGACGGCCTTGATCAACCCGAGGTAGGCGACCTGCTCTATGTCCTCCTCGGTGCCGCCGCCGCGCACGTAGCGGTGCGCGAGATGGCGGGCGTAGGGCATGTGGTCCTCGACGATCTCGGCGCGCAGCCGGTCGCGTTCGGGGTCATCCGGAGCGAGCGTGGCGAGCTGCCGGAGCACCCGCATCGTCTCGGCACGCTGCTCCTCGCGGGCGATCGTGTCGGTTCTCATCGTCCGGCGCCGGCCCCCGGGGAGAGCGGCTCGTTCATGGTCAGCGTGCCGGTCCCGCCACGCACCTCCCAGCGCGGCCGCACCGTGAGCGCGCAGAGCATCAGCCAGCCGATGTCCTCCGCGTCCGGATCGCGGGCGGGCGCCGGCCCGCTGACCGCGATCCGCAGGAACTCCGCGACCTGCTCGAACCGCACCGTGAGCAGGGCCCCCGGCGTGCGCTCGGCCTCGCCCAGGAACAGCGAGCACGCCTCGTCCACCGCGAGCCTGATGTCCGTCACCCTCCCGATCGGCAGCCCGGCGAGCCCGGCCACGTGCATCGCCGTCATCCGGGCGAGCGCGAGGTGGTCCCGGTCCGCGGCGAAGCTCAGCACCGCGAGCCGCCGCGGCAGCCGCCGCGCGAGCGGCTCGCGGCCGCGACCGGCCGCGTCGTCCCGCCCGCCGGCCGAGCCGAGCCCCTGTTCGTCCAAGGAGGTGCCACTCATCGATCCGCTTCACTCCGGTCATCAAGGTCGCCGACACGACGCCGCACGGGTAACCGGAGTCGGCGATCCTAAACGTCCGAGCCGAATCCGAGCCGATACGATGGGCCAAGACCGTAGGCGACGAGCGGCCGGGGGAAGCGCCGGATGTCTCTTCAGCAGCAGGATCGGGACCGGACCGGGGCCGTGGAGACCGCCTTCGTCCTCGGCGGCGGCGGTGCCTGGGGCGCCTACGAGGTGGGCATGCTCCGCGCGCTGCTGGAGGCGGGCATCGAACCGGACCTCGTCATCGGCACGTCGGTGGGCGCCATCAACGGCTCGGCCTTCGCCGCCGACCCGGGGATGGACTGCGTGGACCGCCTCGAGAAGGTCTGGACCGAGCTGGACTCCGGCGGCGTCTTCGAGGGCTCCCTGCTCAGCCGCCTGGGCACGGCCATCAAGAGCCGGACCCACCTGTACTCCAACGAGACCCTCCGCAAGCTCCTCGCGGACGAGCTGGCGGACGCCAGGATCGAGGACCTCCCGCTGCCCTTCCAGTGCGTGGCCGCGTCCATCGAGCGCGCCGCGGAGCACTGGTTCACCGAGGGCCCGGTCATCGACGCGGTGCTCGCCTCGTGCGCCGTCCCCGGCCTGCTGCCCCCGGTGGAGGTCGACGGCGAGCATTTCCTGGACGGCGGCCTGGTGGACAGCGTGCCGCTGGGCCGCGCGGTCCAGCTGGGCGCCCGCCGCGTCTTCATCCTGCACGCCGGCCTGGTCGAGAAGCCGCTGACCGCGCCGAAACAGCCGTGGGAGGTGGCCTCGGTGGTCTTCGAGATCGCCCGCCGGCACCGCCTCTCCCGGGCCTTCGCCGACCTCCCCGAGGGCGTGGCCGCGCACCTCATGCCGACCGGCAACACCCCCGACGACCCCGACGAGGGCATCGGCCGCTATCTGAGGTACCGCGACTACAGCCAGGCCCACGACCGCATCCAGCGCGCCTACCGGGCCTCCGCCGCCTACCTGGCCGCCATCGGGCGGCCGGGCGGCGACGCAGGCCTCGTAGACGCGCGCTAGCGTGCGTCCTGGCGCGCGTAGTGGCGGCGCCAGATGAGCCGGTAGATCGGGATCAGCCGCGGCACGGAGCGCAGGCCGGGGATGAAGGGCAGCAGGACGAACAGGGCGCCGAGCACGCCCATCGTCCCCCAGACCAGGGCGTCGCCGTTGCCGGAGCTGTCGTACGGCGCGATCTGGTACCAGAAGGTGTAGGGCGCCAGCCAGGTCTGGCCCGGATAGTCGCCCACCTCGTTCATCATGCCCCACTGGTCGCCCGCCAGATGCTGGCCCTGGGCGTCGGTGGCCAGGTAGGAGCCGTCGGCGAGGAACAGCAGCGGCAGGGTGTAGTCGGTGTTGTAGAACCCTTGCTCGGACATCAGCTGGCTGTCGAGCGAACCGGAGCGCGCCTGGTCGAGCAGCTGCTTCAGCAGCGCGGGCACCGGGCCGCTCGAGTCGCCGGTCCACTTCTGCTGCTGATCGGGACCCGCGGACACGTACTGCGTGAGCGCGCGTTGGACGGCAGGGGTCTGCGGCACGGCCTCGAGCGGGGTGAGCACGAAGGCCTGGGCCGTGTCGATCGGATGCGTGACCCCCGCGCCGGACGCCAGGCCGACGGGGCCGAGCTTCTGCCCGGTCGACGCCGTGTTGTACGGAGGCCCGTACCCGGCGGTGCCGCTGGAGCCGTCGAGCTCGGCGAGCGCGGTGCTGGTGAAGTCGGAGGGGTCCGCGGTCGCCCAGGTCGCGATCGTCACCGGCTTCTCGTCGGGCGAGGAGAAGACCCCGGCGAGTATGAGAGTCAGGACCGTGACGGCGCCGAGCGCGAGGGCGAACTCCTTGACCAGGTCGTAGTGCCGGGAGCCGTAGCTGTACGGATCGGGCTCCGGGGCGCGTCGGACGCGGAGGTTCACGACGCCCCACCTCGCTCGATCGGCGGGACGACCCCGTGCCGGCGCACCAGCAGGATGTGCGCGAGTACGACCACGCCGACGCCCAGCGGGAGCAGCGCGACGTGCCAGAGCACCATCTGCCCGAAGTTCATGACGTTGAAGTACGCGCCGACGCCGATCGCGTTGAGGCCGTCCTTGGCCTGCGTGGCGATCCACTGCGACTCGAAGTTCTGCTGGATCAGATAGCCGGTGAGCGCCGTGAACGCGCACGCGCCGAAGGCGAACGCTCCGGTGATCCAGGTCAGCGCCCGCTTTCCGCGCCACGCGGCCATGAAGAACTTGCCGACCAGGTGGATCGACATGAACGTCATGAGCAGTTCGACGCTCCACAGGTGGACGCTGTTGAGGTAGTGCCCGAACCCTGATACGTGCCACCAGGACGGCCCCTTGACCGCGAGCACGACGCCGCTGCCGATCACGACGCAGAGCGCGGTCAGCGTCAGGACGCCGAAGACGTAGATCCAGGATTCGACGTACCGGGGCTGGCGGTCGGCCATCAGCTTGTCCAGCGGCAGGTTCCGCTCGACCCGGCGGCGCAGCGCGCCCGTCCAGCCGCCGCCGTCCGGTGAGGCGGGGGCCGCGGGCGTCTCGACGAGCTGGTCAGTCATCCTCGCTCCGCCTTCCCGGGAAGGGCAGCAGCAGGGCGGCGACGAAGGCCAGCGCGATCAGTGCGAACACGAGCAGGTTCGCCGCGGAGATCTGGATGAACGACCAGCTCAGGTAGTGCCCCGGACCGTTCAGGTCGACCGGGGCCGCGGTGACGGGGACGGGGGGCGTCATCGGGCGCCTCCCGCCGGTTGCGGGCATGCGGATTGCGGCGGGCGGATATCGCTCGTCATCGACAAGGCTCCTTGTGGGCTCCCGGACGCGGCGAGGTGGGCGGGCCGACGTCTCGGGCGAAGCGCGCCGCGACCGCGGACAGACCAGTCCCGGCCGGCGGCCGCGCGCGGATGTGGGTAGGCCGCTGCGGCAGTGAACTCGAAAATACCGAGAGCGTTCGATTCCGTCAATAAATCACTATGCTGACTTGCAACTTCTTAACAATGCTGCCGATTCGAAATACCCCGGGCGCCGAAAAGACGACGCGAGTTCTCCGTCCCGGCACGGAATACCGCGCGCCGAATCCCGGCGGCCGCCCGCGATATCGCCTAGCGGGCCACTCCCTCCTCGGCCTGGTCGAGCTCGTGGGTGATCTGGCGCTGCATGCGGTCGCTGACCCGGCCGTCGGCGTAGAGGCGGCGCAGTTCCGCGCGCTGGACGTCCAGGACGCGCCGTTGCAGCTCGACGAAGTCGGCGGCGGGCCACGCGCCCTCGCCCACGCGGCCCAGACGGGTGTTGAAGCGGCGGCGCAGCCGGTCGAGCACCTCGCCGGGTATGGCGTCGTCCTCGCGCAGTTCGTCGAGGTACTCGAGCGCCGCCTCGTCGAGCGAGGCCCGCACCTGCTCCTCCTTCGCCGCGACGTGCTCCGGATCGACCGCGAGGCCGGAGGTGCGCACGACCGTGGCCAGGGTCAGGCCCTGGAGCGTCAGCGTGATCGCGACGACGGCCGTGGTCAGCACCAGCACCAGCGGACGCTGGGTCAGCGGCGCGCCGGACGCGGTGGTCAGCGGGATGGTCAGCGCGGCGGCCAGCGGCATCACCCCGCGGGTCCCGGCCCACGCCATGACCCGGGTGACCGGCCACGCGGGATGGCCGCGGGTGGGACCGGCCCTGGTCACGGTCGGCCGCATCCAGGCGACGCGCACGGCGATCAGCGCGGCGGCGAGCACGGCCGCCTGCACCGGCCACCACCGGCTGCCCGCGGGCAGGTCGCGCACCAGCGTCGGCAGCCCGAGGCCGATCAGGGCGAAGACCACCGATTCGAGCAGGAAGACCACGACGTTGTACACGGCGTGCACCTGCAGCCGGATCCGCGCGTCGGTGATCTTGTGGCCCGCGCTGCCGACGACCACTCCGGCCACCACGACCGCGGTCACCCCCGAGACCCCGGCCCCCTGCGCGAGCAGGTACGCGGTGTACGGGGTGACCAGCGCGATCACCGTCTGCAGCACCGGGTCGGCGGCCCGCGAACGCAGCGCGATCACCAGCACCGCGAGTGCGGCGCCCACACCCATGCCGCCGCCCGCCAGCACGACGAACCGCCAGCCGGCCGCGGCCCAGTGCACCCCGCCGGACCCGACGGCCACGCCGACCGCGACCTGGAAGAGCACGAGCGAGGTGGCGTCGTTGAACAGGCTCTCGCTCTGCACCAGCCCCTGGATCCGCGGCGGCAGCGGAAGCCTGCGGCCGAGCGCGGTGACGGCGACCGGGTCGGTGGAGGCGAGCACCGACCCGAGGACGAAGGCCATCGGCATGCTCAGCGACGTGACCCACACGGCGAGCCCGCCGATCGCGAAGGCCGTCGCCAGCACCAGTCCGAGCGTCAGGGCCAGCAGGGGACGCCAGATGGCGCCCAGTTCGCGGGCGGAGATGTCCTGGGCCGAGGCGTACAGCAGCGGCGGCAGCACCAGCACGCTGATCAGTTCGGGGCTCAGGTGCACCGCCGGGACCCCGGGCAGCAACGCCGCGCCCAGGCCGAACAGGACCAGGACCGACGGAGCCGGAATCCGCCACTTGTTCGCGAAGGTCGCCACCGCGGTGCTCGCGACCACGAGCGCCACCACGATTCCGGCACCACGCACCAGGCACACTCCGCCCGCTGAATCGGGCCCCCGCGTCTCGCCGCGAGCGGTCCCGAGCCGACCAGACTTCCCGGCACACCACCAGCGATCATACCGGCGAAGGATCAACTCCCTGGCAGGCTGCTCACGCGCATGTGAGTAGGCGCTACTCACGCCAGGCCCGCGTGCCGGCCGCAGGCTGGTGATCACGTCTCCGTGCACCGCGAGCACGGTTGTTCCTTTGGGGAGGATGCGGTGAGAAACCGCCGTTTTCTGGTTCCGGCCGCCCTGGTGGGCGCCTTCGGGATCACGCTGGTGCCCGCTGCTACGGCCGAGGCCTCGTCGAGTGCGGCCGTCGGACACGCCACGACACCGAATCCGCACCTGACCTTGACGTTCGCGAATTCGGGTTCCGAGGCGCACGACGCGGACGTCATCGTCAGGCTGGCCGGACTGGCCGCGGGCTCCGCGACCGTCTCGATCGACTGGGGCGACGGTTCGGTGTTCTCCACCGAGAGCGTCTCGGCCACGGCCGCGACCGACAGCGGGATCAATCTCTCCCCCGTGCGGCACACCTACACCGCTCTCGGTACCTACAAGCTCACGGCCGTCGTGGACGACGGCCAGGGCGACATGTTCGCCGGCCACACGGTGGTGGCCACCGGCTCCGAGTTCACGCCGTTCGGTCCGGCCCGGATCCTGGACACCCGCAAGAACCTCGGCGCGACCGGACCGCTCGGATCGAAGGGCATCGCCCGACTGCAGGTCACCGGCGTGCACTCCGGAACCCAGACGGTCCCGGCCGGGATCACCGCCGTCGTGCTCAACGTCACGGCCACGCAGGAGACCGCGGGCGGGTTCCTGTCCGTCTACAGCAACGAGGACCTGGCCGGGGCCGCGCTGCCGGTGCCGACCACCTCGAACCTCAACTTCGGGCCGAGCCAGAACGTGGCCAACCTGGTGATCGTGCCGGTCGGCGCGGACGGCAAGGTCGACTTCTCCAACGGATCCGCCGGTTCGACGCACGTGATCGCGGACATCGCGGGCTACTTCACCGCCACCTCGACCGCGAGCCGCTACCTCGCGATGACCCCGACGCGCATCCTCGACACGCGCAAGGGCCTCGGCGCGGCGAAGCCGTCGGTCGCGGGAGGACACAGTATCGACGTGACCGTGGCCGGGCAGAACGGGATCCCGAGCGACGCCACCGCGGTCGCTATGAACATCACCTCCGCGGGCTCCACCGCGGGCGGATACATCACGGCATACCCGACCGGCCAGGCGTTGCCGAACGTCTCCGATCTGAACTACAGCACGGGCGTGGACCGGGCCAACATGGCGATCGTGCCGATCGGCGCGAACGGCCGGATCACCTTCGCGAACGGCGCCACCAGCGGCCACACCGACCTGATCGCCGACGTCTCCGGCTACTACACCCGCGACGCGGTCACCGGCGCGAGCACCTACAACCCGTTCACCACGCCGATCCGCTACTTCGACTCGCGCGGCACCGGAACCGACGCGGACCTCGGCGACCTGTACCCGGGGCCGCTCGCCGCGAACAAGAACTACCCGATCCCGGTCTCCTCCCCCGACTCGCCGTACACGGCGATGGTCTACAACGTGACGGTGACCCAGCCGACCGGCGGCGGCTACCTCGCGCTCGACCCCTACGACCCGAGCTACCCCTCGACCCCGACCACCTCGAACCTCAACTTCAGCCCCGGCCAGACCGTCCCGAACCTCGCCATCGCCACTCCCGGCAATCAGACCGACCCCAAGTTCGGCACCTACGACGACGCCGCCATCTACCTCGGCGCCACCGGCACCGCCCAGGTCGTCATCGACTGGTTCGGCATCTTCTCCCAGTAGCCGGCTCCCCGCACCGCGCGCGCTCAGGGCTCACTCGCTGGTGATGGCCTTCAGGACGTCGGTGCGGGCGGCGTGCCGACCCGGCAGGATGGCCGCGACCACGGCGGCGAGCGCGGCCAGCCCGACGAAGGCGAGCAGCGTGGAGAGCGGGAGGCTGAAGTCGGTCACACCCTGGCCGTGCAGGGCGCGGACCAGGGTCCAGCCGAAGAAGATCCCGATGACCAGGCCGAGGACGGCGCCGAGCAGGGCGATGATGACCGCCTCCCAGCGGATCATCGCGCGCAGCTGGCGTCTGGTCATGCCGAGCGCGCGCAGCAGTCCGATCTCGCGGACGCGTTCGAGCACCGAGAGCGCGAGCGTGTTCACGATTCCCAGGAACGCGATCACGATGGCGAGCACCAGGAGCGCGTAGAACAGCGTGAGCAGCTGGTTGACCTGGTCGGCCTGCTGCTGGCGATACTCGGCCTGGTCCCTGACCTGCACGCTGGGGAAGTCGCGGGTCACCTGCTCCACGGCCGCGCGCGAATCGGCCGCGCTGACCGTGGGCTTGGCCTTGACGAGAGCCAGCACGTCGAACTGGTCCGGGTAACGCTGCTGGTATTCGGCCAGCGGCAGCAGGTAGGGGCCGTCGAGGTGGTTGTCCGCGTAGACGGCCTCGATCCGCTCCGTGCGCACGCCGCCGACCGGGAAGTCCATGGCGATGCTCTGGCCGAGCTTCCAGCCGTGCGACGCGGCCACGTCCTGCCGCACCGCGACGCCACCTGTCGTCAAGGCGCCGAGTTGGCCGGAGACCATGTCCGTGCGCACGACGCGGGTGAAGGTGGCGGGGTCGATGCCGAAGAGCTGCTGGGTCG
Source organism: Actinospica sp. (assembly GCA_035712985.1). Taxonomy (GTDB): domain Bacteria; phylum Actinomycetota; class Actinomycetes; order Streptomycetales; family Catenulisporaceae; genus Actinospica. The sequence goes on along the minus strand of DASTAE010000195.1, from coordinate 11,157 downwards.
CGCCGTCCAGCTTGAACACGCCGGCCCGCACGCCGGTCGCCGTGGCGATCTCGGGCCGGTGGTGGAGCCCGGCGACGACCTGCGGGCTGAAGCCCGGGCTCGAGGTGCCCGCGCCGGTCAGCACGTAGTCGGCGGTGACGGACCGGTCGAGCACGCCGTTGACCGAGACCTTCACGGAGGAGGCGAAGATCGTCACGAAGCCGACCAGGCCGAGCCCGATCATCAGCGCGGCCGCGGTCGCGGCGGTGCGCCGCGGGTTGCGCCGGGCGTTGTCCCCGGCCAGCCGCCCCGGCTCGCCGGCCCAGTGCGCGAACGGCCAGCCGAGCACGCGGGCGAGCGGCCTGGCGATCAGCGGACTGAGGACGCCCGCGCCGAGGAAGACGAACACGGTTCCGGCGGAGATGTCGGCGAGCCGGCTGCCCACCGCCGTGAACAGCCCGGTCAGCAGCAGCCCGACGCCGGCCGCGACGAGCACGGATCCGATGATCGCGCGCCACGCGCTCGCGTGCGCCCGCTCGGTCGCCGTGCCCTCGCGCAGCCCCTCGACCGGGGCCACGCGGGTGGCCTTGAGCGCCGGCACCAGCGCCGCGCCGACCGTGACGAGCACGCCCACCAGGAACGAGATCACGACCGTGCGCGGCTCGATCTGCAGTCCGGTCGTGGGCATCGACATGCCGACGGCCCTGAAGACGGCCTCGAGCGCGACCGCGAACAGCACCCCGAGCCCGAAGCCGGCTGCGGAGGCCAGCACCGCGACGATCAGGGACTCGCCCAGGACCGAGCGCAGGAGTTGGGCGCGCGAGGCGCCGATGCACCGCAGCAGGGCCAGCTCCCGGGTGCGCTGGGCCAGGATGATCCCGTAGGTGTTGACGATGATGAAAGAGCCGACGAACAGGGCGACGGCGGCGAAGGCGAGCAGCGCGTAGTTGATGAAGCCGGTGAACGCCCCGACCGTCTTCACGTCGTCCTGGGCCAGCTGCTGACCGGTCAGGACCTGGTAGCCGGGCCCGATCTGCGCCTGGATCCGGTCGCGCAGCGCGGCGGCGGAGATTCCGGGCTTGGCGACCACGTCGATCTCGTCGTACTTGCCGACCCGGTCCATCAGTTGCTGGGCGGTCGGCAGGTCGAAGGCCGCGATCGTCGCCCCGGCCAGGTTGTCGGCCTGCCCGAAGCCGATGATGCCGGTGACGGTGAACGTCCTGGGCGGTCCCTGGAACAGGATCGTCACCTTGTCGCCGACGTGGAAGCCCTGGTTCCGCGCCGTCGCCGCGTCCACGGCCACCTGGCCCGCGCCGGTCGGCAACCGCCCCTCGCGCAGTGTTCCGGCCGCCCGCAGTTGCGGGTACCGCGAGTACGACATGCCGATGGTCGGCGCGCCGCCGGTGGTCACCGGTTTTCCGTTCTTGCCGACGAACTGCGCGTAGCCGCCGACCGAGCCGTCGGCGAGCTGCACGCCGTCGATCGCGGCGATCCGGTCGCGCAGTGCGGCGGGCATCGGATCGCGCACCGTGGCGCCCTGCGCGCTGGTGTAGCCGGCCTGCGTGCGCACGGCCACGTCGATGCCCTTGGTCACCTGGTTGAACACGGTCGAGAAGGTCGCGTTGAGGGTGTCGGTGAACACGTACGTGCCCGCGACGAAAGCGACGCCGAGCACGATCGCCAGGGCGGTCAGCGCCAGCCGCAGCCGATGCGAGAGCAGACCCCTGACGGTGACCTTCCACATGGCGCGTCAGCTCCCGAATTCCTTCATCCGGTCGAGGACGCGCTCGGCCGTGGGCTGCCGCATCTCGTCGACGATGCGCCCGTCGGCCAGGAACAGCACCCGGTCGGAGCGCGCGGCGGCGTTCGGGTCGTGGGTGACCATCACGATGGTCTGGCCGAACTCGTCCGCGGAGCGCCGCATGAAGTTCAGCATCTCGGCGCCGGAGCGGGAGTCCAGATTGCCGGTCGGCTCGTCCGCGAACACGATCGTGGGCCTGGCGACCAGGGCCCGCGCGCCGGCCACGCGCTGCTGCTCGCCGCCGGACAGCTCGGCGGGCCGGTGACCGAGCCGGGTGCGCAGGCCGACGGCGTCGACGACCCGGTCGTACCAGGCCTGGTCCGGCCGCCGTCCGGCGATCGCCAGCGGCAGTTCGATGTTCTCCGCCGCGGTCAGCGTCGGCAGCAGGTTGAACGCCTGGAACACGAACCCGATCCGGTCGCGCCGCAGCACCGTCAACTCGCGCTCGGAGAGCCGCCCGAGCTCGACGTCCCCGATCCAGACCTCGCCGGAGGTCACCCGGTCCAGGCCGGCCATGCAGTGCAGCAGCGTGGACTTGCCGGACCCGCTCGGCCCCATCACAGCCGTGAACCGGCCGGGCGCGAACTCGACGCTGACCTCGTTCAACGCGGCGACCGCCGTCTCCCCCCGCCCGTAGACCTTCGTGATCCGCACGGCGCGCGACGCGGCGTCGGGAGCGGCCCGCGTGTCCGGATCGCGCTGCGCCGCCAATCGATTCGTCATGATTCAAGCCCACTCCCGAACCGCCGGGGCGCAACAGGGCCGAAGGCCCTTTTCAGGCGCGGGAAGGTCGTCCCAAGGCCTTGCTGGAAATGCGGGATGACCGGGCGGTCGTGGGAGCGGTCGGCACAGGCGCCGACCGCTCCAGAGGCGCCGGATACTACCGGGTGAATACAACTCCCGCCAGAGGTCGAACGCCACTGGTCGGCCTTGGACCTGCTTGCTAAATAAAGGCTGTGCTGACAGCGATCTGACTGCTCATATTGCCCACGGAAAGCAGTGTCCTTTGTTAATGAAAAGAATACGCATATCCATATTCACCCTCGCGATACTTCTGGCCGCGGTGATGTCGCCAAGCCCGGCATCAGCGTCCACCACCGTCGGTTCGCCCGTCGTCGGCGCGGCGAACAACTACGACTATTCGCCCTCGGTGCTGCAGAGCAACGGCGTCCAACAGTTCTGGTGGTGCACCGGCCCCAGCGACCTGATCGCGTATGAGTCCATCAATCTCAGCCCACTGCACGTCATCACACCCGAGAAGATCGTCCTCGGGCACGGGCCCGCGGGCGCTTGGGATTCGAAGTTCGTGTGCAACCCGCACGTCGTGCGCGGACGGTTCGTCAATCCGCTCGGCGACGGCGTCACCTACACGTACGCCCTCTACTACGTGGCCCTCGCCAACGGGGCCGCCGGTGGCAACAACATCGGCGTGGCCTTCTCGAACGACGGCATGTCCTGGCACAAGTACCCGACCCCGGTGATCAACACGGACACCACCGCGTACTACGGCGTCGGGCAACCGGACCTGTTCAACCCGGACGGCGCGAACGGCTCCGACATCGAGATGGTGTACGAGCACACCAGCGCGGTGACCAGCCACATCGAGGCGACGAGTACCGACGGCGTGCACTTCACGGTCGTCGGGACCCTCTCGACCGCGGGCCTGCCGCCGAATCAGAAGAACAACCTGGACGCCATCGCCTACGCCTCCGGCTCGGGCACCTGGTACGGCCTGTACGACGAATTCCCGGCACGCCCGATCGCGACGACCGGCGGCGTGCTCGAGCGCGGCCAGCCGGGCGAGACCCTGTATTCGACGACGAATCTACTGACCGGCACGTGGACGCAACTCGACACCGTCGACACCGCGACCACCGGATACGAATCCAACTTCATCGGGACCCTGTTGCGCGATCCCTACGGCAATCTGCTGCTCAACAACGGCTCGATCGAGATGTACATCTCCACCTCGATCCCCCAGCCCGCCGTCACCGCGACCCCCGCCCAGGCCGCCCAGTCCGCGGACGGCACGCACTGGGACATCGCCTGGTCCCTGTGGACGCCCGGCAGCCCGCTGCGCGCCCTGACCAGGTACTACAGCGGCACCACGGACCACCCGTACCTGGGCCGTCACCTGGTTACGACCGGCTACCACTACCCCGGCAGCTTCCACGCCGAATCCACCGTCCTCGGCTCGGTCTACGAGGCACCCAACGGCGCCGCGACCCAGCCGCTGTACTCGTGCAAGCAGGGCAGCACCGACTTCTTCGACTCGAACGACCCCGCGTGCGAAAACCAGCTGACCCTCGGCCTCGTCGGCTACGTCTACCCGACCCAACCCGCCGGAATCACCGCGATCCCGCTCTACCGCTGCTACGTGACGGGAGGCGACCACTTCGTCTCCCCCGACCCCAAGTGCGAGGGAAAGAAGACCGAGAAGCTGCTCGGCTACTCCCTCGCCCCGTCATGATCTCGGGAAAGGGAGCCCCGGCGACCGCCGCCCACACCGGCCCCACACCCCGGGCCCCACTCGCCGCAGGCCGCCGAGGCGGACCGCTCCCAGCGCAAGCCACGCGGCGCCTCATCACTACCGTCGCGAAGCGGCGATCTTCCTGCTGCCGAAGCTCACCCAGCCGTCTCCGCCGCCGCGGCGCGGCCTGCCGCGCGGCCTGAGAAGAGGCAGTTGCCGAGGAAGGTGCCTTCGAGGGCGTTGTAGCCGTGGACGCCTCCGCCGCCGAAGCCGGCCACCTCGCCCGCCGCGTACAGGGCGGGGATGGGGGTGCCGTCGGCGGCCAGGGCTCGGGAGTCCAGGTCGGTCTGGATGCCGCCGAGGGTCTTGCGGGTGAGGATGTGCAGCTTGACGCCGATGAGGGGGCCGGCGGCCGGGTCCAGCAGCTTGTGGGGGGAGGCCACCCGGCCCAGGCGGTCGCCCAGGTGTCTGCGGGCGTTGCGGATGCCTTGGACCTGGGCGTCCTTGCTGTAGGGGTTGGCCATCTGCAGGTCTCTGGCCTCGATCTGGCGGCGGATGGCTTCGGAATCCAGGAGGGGCTTGTCGGTGAGGGCGTTCATCTTCCGGACCAGCTCCGCCAGGTCCTCGGCGACCACGAAGTCGGCGCCGCGCTGGATGAAGGCGTCCACCGGGGCCGGAGCGCCCTTGCCGAGGACGCGCTCGCGCAGGACGCCCTTGCGGTCCTTGGCGGTGATGTCGGGGTTCTGCTCGCTGCCGGAGAGGGCGAACTCCTTCTGGATGATCTTCTGGGTGAGGATGAACCAGGAGTGGTCGTACTCGGCGATGTCGGGGGTGGTGCGCAGGTGGCGCAGCGTGCCCAGGGTGTCGTAGCCGGGGAGGCAGGGCGCGGGCAGCCGCCTGCCCAGGGCGTCGAACCACATCGAGGAGGGGCCCGGCAGGATTCTGATGCCGTGGCCGGGCCAGATGGGGTTCCAGTTCTGGATGCCCTCGGTGTAGTGCCACATGCGGTCGCTGTTCACCAGCCTGGCGCCCGCCCGCTCGCCGATCTCGAGGCCTCGGCCGTCCACGTAGGCGGGAACGCCGGTGACCATGGTCCTCGGCGCCGTTCCCAGGCGCTCGGGCCAGTGGCGGCGGACGAGGTCGTGGTTGGCGCCGATGCCGCCGGTGGTGAGGATGACGGCCTGGGCGGTGAGTTCGAAGTCGGCGATCTCGTCGCGGTTGGACTTCACGCCGCGTGCCGATGCGTCCTCGGCGAGGACCCTGCCGCGCACGCCGGCGGCCGCGCCGTCGGCCATGAGGATCTCGTCCACGCGGTGGCGGTGGTGGAAGGTGAGCAGGCCGCTTGCCGCTGCTTGCTTCGCGTAGCGGACGAAGGGTTCCACCACGCCGGTTCCCGTTCCCCAGGTGACGTGGAATCGGGGGACGGAGTTGCCGTGGCCGTCGGCGCGCAGGTCGCCGCGTTCGGCCCAGCCCACGGTGGGCAGGAAGCTGAGGCCGTGGCCGACCAGCCAGGAGCGCTTCTCCCCCGCGGCGAACTCGACGTAGGCGCGGGCCCAGCGCTTGGCCCAGGAGTCCTCGTCCTGCTCGCGGTCGAACCGGGCGCTGCCCAGCCAGTCGTTCCAGGCCAGCTCCAGCGAGTCGTGCACGCCCAGCCTGCGCTGCTCGGGCGAGTCGACGAAGAAGAGGCCGCCGAAGGACCAGTAGGCCTGGCCGCCGAGGTTCGCCGCGTTCTCCTGGTCCACCAGGGCCACCTTGCGGCCGCGCGAGGTGAGTTCGTGGGCCGCGGTGAGTCCGGCCAGCCCTGCTCCCACGATGATGACGTCGGCGTCCACGCGGCTCCTCCCGGGTACGGTAAGCGATCGCTCAGCTCGCATCGTACGGCACGGGAGTCGCTCGCGCCTCAGTCCGCGGCGACGCCGGCGAAGTGGGCGCGGACCGAGGTGCCGAAGGCCTCGGCCGAGCGGATCAGCAGCAGGTCGCACAGCCGGTTCGCGGTCCACAGGCCCGCGCCGCCGACGTGGTGGGTGAAGTCGGGGCGGCGGCGGCCGACGAGCTGGTCGGTGATGACGCCCTGGTCGTGCACCTCGCACACCGCGTACGGGCCGTGGTGCCACAGCCGCAGCACGCCCCCGCCTCCGCCGTGCCGCACGCTGTTGGCGGCCAGTTCGTCGGCGACGAGCACGAAGTCGGATACGCGGTGCTCGCCCAGACCGAGCTCGACCGCGTGCCTGCGGACGGCGGCGCGCAGGTCGGGCAGCGCACCGAGGTCGAAGCGGATCTCGGCGATGGGCGGGCCGAGATCGGGCAGCGGGTCGACGAGCACGTTTCCCACGGTCAGACCCGCGTGGGTGCGGTGCGCGGCCGCGATCACGTCGACCGGCAGAGCCTCGAGGTCGTAGGGGCACAGCAGCGACCAGTCCGGGCCGCCGGTGAACGCGGTGCCGAGCAGCTGCTCGTGCTTCTGGCATTCGCGGATCTCGGCGCCGGACCTGCCCGGCCACAGCGGCTCGCTCACGCCGCGGAACCGGCCTCCGCGCGGCAGGTTGCGCTGCGCCCAGTCCTGCCACGCGGGGATGATCCTGGCAGGGTTGCGGCCGATGCGCTCCATGTCGAGGTACTCGACATCGTCGGCTTCCGGCCCCAGCTCCTCGCGCAGCAGCTTCGCGCGCGAGTCCACCACGGCCACGAGCACCGGTTCGGCCGCGGCGAGCGCCTCGCGCACATACCGGGCCGTGCGCCGGACGAACTGCTCCACCCCCGCGTAGAACAGCGCCTCGTGCCGAAACCGCGTACCGTCCGCCGTCACCGCTACCGGTGTCGCACGGGATTCAATGAGACTCATCGACGGCTTCTCCACCTTGGCACACGCGCACGACGCCTGAAGTGGACGCGCCGTGCGCGGGTCGCGGTTCCCTCAGTCGCGACCGGTCCTCCGAGTGACCGCTCGGCGTAGGCGCAAACGCCTCATGCGGACCCTGGTTCGATCACATTACGGCCGCGTTCGCCGGTTCCCGGGCGGCGTCGTGGGCACGTCGCGCGGGTTCGCGGCCCGCGGGCTGCTTCGGGGCCGGGCGCTGCTTGGGCGGCGTGACCGGCTGGTTCACCTGCGTGCCGGGTTCGAGGTGCAGCAGCGTATCGCCGTGACGCACCTCGAGCGGCTCCTCGCCGGTGTAGGTGTACGTGGCGGTGTCCGGCCGGATGTCGACGCGCAGGTGCCCCCCACCGAGTACGAGGCCGAAGCAGAGCCGCGTCCAGCCCTCCGGCAGCTGGGGCGCGAAGGAGAGCGCGGCGTCGGTGTGCCGCATGCCGCCGAATCCGGCCACCAGCGCGATCCACGCCCCGGCGAGCGAGGCGAGGTGCAGGCCGTCGGAGGTGTTGCGCTCGAGGTCGTCGATGTCCATCAGCGCGGCCTCGGCCAGGTAGTCGTAGGCCAGTTGCCCGCAGCCGACCTCGGCGGCGATCACGGACTGGCAGCACGCGGACAGCGAGGAATCGCGGACGGTCAGCGGCTCGTAGTAGTCGAAGGCACGCTGCTTCTCCTCGGGCGTGAACGCGTCGGAGCGCAGCTGGAGCGCGAGGATGAGGTCCGCCTGCTTGACGACCTGCTTGCGGTAGAGCTGGAAGTACGGATAGCGCAGCAGCAGCGGATAGTGGTCCTTCGGGGTGTTCGCGAAGTCCCACAGTTCGTGGTCGGTGAAGCCGTCCGATTGCGGGTGCACGTCGCGCAGTTCGTCGTAGGGGACGTACATCGCGTTGGCCGCGACGTGCCAGGCCTCCGCTTCCTCCCGGCTCACACCGAACTTCCTGGCATGTTCCGGATGGCGCTTGATGACCTCGGCCGCGACCTGCAGATTCTGTTGCGCCATCAGGTTCGTGTAGATGTTGTTGTCCACGATGGCGCTGTACTCGTCCGGACCGGTGACGCCGCTGATCCGGAAATCGCCCGCCTCGTCCATATGGCCGAGCGAGTGCCACAGCCGCGCGGTTTCGACGAGCAGTTCCATCCCTTCGCCGTGCGCGAATTCGACGTCGCCGGTGACGCGCAGGTATCGGGTCACCGCGTCCGCGATATCGGCGTTGACGTGGAACGCGGCCGTGCCCGCCGGCCAGTACGCCGAGCACTCCTGGCCGGTGATGGTCCGCCAGGGGAAGGCGCAGCCTTCGAGGCCGAGCTGCGCGGCCCGCTCGCGCGCCTCGGGCAGCGTCGAATGCCGCCAGCGCAGCGCGTGGGCGACCGACGGCGCGTCGATGTACGACAGGACCTGCAGGACGAAGGATTCCGTGTCCCAGAAGGCGTGGCCGTCGTAGCCGTTTCCGGTCAGGCCCTTGGCCGGGATCGCGCGCTGCTCGGCGCGGCGCGCGGACTGCAGGAGCTGGAAGAGCGCGAAGCGGACGGCCTGCTGGATCTCGCTGTCGCCCTCGATCTCGACGTCGGAGCGCTGCCAGAACTCGGCGAGGCAGTCGCGCTGCTCCCGGCACAGCGTCTCCCAGCCGCCCTGGATCGCGACGGCCATCGCGCTGTCGACCTGGTCGCGCATCGCGGGCAGCGAGCGGGTCGCGGACCAGCCGTGCGAGACGAACTTCGTCAGCCGCACGGTCTGCCCCGGGGACACCACGCCGCTGACGAAGTAGCGCCCGAGATCCGCCTCGGCGTCCACCCGGACGTCGAGCGCCTCCGGGTCGGTCCACTCCCCCTCGCGCTCCGGGACGAGCTCGAGGGTGTGGTCCATCGCGGCGGCGACGCGCAGGCCGCTGTGCCGGACCGTGTGCACGAGGGTGACCCGGGTCTTGCCGATCACGTGCAGGTCGCTGACCAGCGGATCCGCGAGCGAGGCGGCCGCGCGCGGGTCGTCGTGCCGGTGCGGCATCTCCTCGTTGGCGACGAGCTCGGACACCAGCACGATCCGCGCGGGGCCGTCCAGCGGCTCGACCTCGTAGCGCACGGCCGCCATCGCGCGCTGGGTCAGCGAGACCAGCCGGGTCGAGCGGATGCGCACGGTGCGGCCGGTCGGCGAGGTCCACACCACGTCGCGCCGCAGCACCCCGGCCTTCAGGTCGAGGCAGCGGGTGTGCGAGACCAGCGTGCCGTAGCGCACGTCGAAGGGCTCGTCGTCCACCAGAAGCCTGATGATCTTGCCGTTGGTCACGTTGATGACCGTCTGGCCTGACTCGGGATAGCCGTAGCCGGCCTCGGCGTACGGCAGCGGATGAAGTTCGTGCACGCCGTTGAGATAACTGCCCGGCAGGCCGTGCGGCTCGCCCTCGTCGAGGATGCCGCGCCAGCCGATATGGCCGTTGGACAGCGCGAACAGCGACTCGCTGTGCGGAAGGAGGTCGAGTTCGAACCGGCTTTCCGGCAGGGTCCAGCCGTCGTTGTCGAAACTGCCGTGTCCGATCACTACCTGGCTCCCAGCAAGTCGCTCAGATCCTTGACCACGACCGTAGCGCCGTGCTCCGACAAGTGCGCGGCGTGGTCCCCGCCGACCCGGTCCACGCCGACCACGGTGCCGAAGGAGCCCGCGTGGCCCGCCTCGACCCCGGAGAGCGCGTCCTCGAAGACCGCGGCGTGCCCGGGATCGATGCCGAGCACCTTGGCCCCGGCGAGATAGCTGTCGGGCGCCGGCTTGCCGTGCAGGTGCTGCGCGGCCACGTCGTGCCCGTCCACGGTCCCGTCGAACAGGTCGGCGATCTTCGCCGCGCGCAGGATGTCCGCGCAGTTCGTGCTCGAGGTCACCACCGCGCAGCCGAGCCCGGCCTCGCGGGCGGCCTTCACGTAGCGCACCGAGCCCTCGTAGACCTGCGGGCCGTGCTGTTCGAGCAGCGACATGAACGCCCACTGCTTCGCCTCGCCGATGCCGTGCACCGACTCGGTCCCCGGCGCGTCCTCGGCGCCGCCGTCCGGGATCTCGATGCCGCGCGAGGCGAGGAAGGAGCGGATCCCGTCCTCGCGGGTCTTGCCGTCCACGTAGTTCTCGTAGTCGGCGGCCTTGTCGAAGGGCGCGTCCTGGCGGCCGGTCCGCCTGTCGTACGCGGCCAGGAAGGTGTCGAAGGTCTTCTTCCAGGCCTCGGCGTGGATCTTCGCGGTCGCGGTGAGCACGCCGTCGAGGTCGAACAGGCAGCCGCGGGTGCCCGGTGCCAGACCGAGAGCCGCCGCCGGGTCGGAAACGTCGTGTCCCATGGGTAAGCCTCCTCTGAGTCAGTCGGCTCTTAACCACGCCCGGCCCTCCCAAACCCGGGTCGCGCGCTGAGAGGAAGATCACAATACGCATGGTTCGGGTGAAAGCGGTTAACCGGGAGGGCCGCCTGACCGCCCACGAAGGGACCCCCCTTGACTGTCATCGACCCCGCCGCGACCGCTTCCATCCAGGTGCGCGCCGAGGCCGCGCCGCGGCCCGGCGAGCCGCTCATCCTGGCCGTGGACGGGGAGCTCGAGACCGGGACCGTCGCCGAGTTCAGCGCGGTCCTGGCGGCCGCGGCCGGCGCGGGCGAGGGCCCTGACGTGCTGCTCGACCTCGGCCGGCTCTACCTGCTGGACATCGCGGGCCTGGACGCGATCGCCGAGGCGGCGACCGGCCTCGCGCGGGAAGGGCGGCGGCTGGTGCTCGCCTGCGTCCGGCCCCGGGTGCGCGAGTTCCTCGGCCTCGTCGGAGGCGAGGCGATCGTGCCGGTCTTCCCGAGCCTCGAACAGGCGACCGCGCATATGTAACCGCAGGTCGGGGGGCCTCGGTGTGCGTCGTCGCGGTTCGCTGCGGTACCGTGCAGCATCGAAACCGCCGTGAGGCGCGCACCCGAGGAGAGGCTTAGCGAAGTGCACGACAGCGTGCGGCCGGGAGGCCAACTGCCTCTGGCGAGGGCCGCCGCCGAGGACACTTTGCGGATCCTGCTGGCCGAGGACGACCCGGCGGAC
>DASTAE010000194.1:0-7898 GCA_035712985.1 Actinospica sp. | reverse complement strand
CCCGCGCGGACCTGGTCCACTGGACCGAAGACTTCCACCCGGCCCGCACCTGGGTGGACGGCCGGGAGATCCCGGCGCTCGCGGATACCGGGGTGGGACGGGTTTGAGGGTCCCGTCCCGCTCCGGGCCTGCGGCTGCTGTTGCCTGGTGAAGGAAAGAACGCCGCTTCGCGACTGTGGAAATCAAGCGCGCCGGGCGTCCGCCCGGTTCTCGCACCGCTGAAGAGGAGCAGGCTGCGAAGGCGAAGCTGGAAGCCCACATTCGCGCCCATCGTCTTGCCGAGATCCGGCGTGAGCAGCACCTGACTCAGGTCGAGGTTGCCGAGGCCATGGGTACTGTTCAGCACAACCTCTGTCGCATCGAGCGCGGAGAGCCTGGGTCCGCGGAGATCGATGTCATCCGCCGATACGTCGAGGCTCTCGGAGGACATCTCCGCATCATCGCTGACTTCGGCGATCGTCAATTTGATGCCGCTTGAGTAGTGGCGACGTAGTGAGCCGCCGATGTGACGCCGCCCACTGCCCAGGCCGCGCGTGCTTCTACGTAGGCTCGCGGGCGTAGCCCCCGAGGTACGAGGGGGCGGAGGTAGCGGGCCGGAGGTCCCGTAGCGCGCAGCGCGTTACCCGCAGGGAGCGCGGCGACCGAAGGGCCGCCTGAGTAGGGACGGGAGGCCGACCACGAACCCGCAGGCCGCCGACGCACCTCCACCCAGCGAGAGCCCCGCGCGCTTGATTTCTACCGTCGCGAAGCGGCGATCTTTCCTTCACCAGGCCCCGAAACCCAATCCGCCCCCGCGCCGTAGGCCAAGCGCGGGGGCGGGGATCCAGGGTGCGGCGGGGCTACAGGCCCTGCCAGGCCGGCTTGGCGGCGTAGGTGGCGCGGAAGTAGTCGGCGTGCTTCAGCTGGGCGGCGGCGGCCTCGTCGACGACGACGGTGGCGCGGGGGTGCAACTGCAGGGCCGAGGCGGGGACGACGGCAGCCAGGGGGCCCTCCACCGTCGCGGCGACGGCTTCGGCCTTGCCGGCGCCGGTGGCGAGCAGGACGAGGTGCCGGGCGGCGAGGATGGTGCCGATGCCCTGGGTGATCACGTGGTGCGGGACCTCGTCCAGGGAGTCGAAGAACCTGGCGTTGTCCTCGCGGGTCTGCGGGGTCAGGGTCTTGATCCGGGTCGCGGACGCCAGGGAGGAGCAGGGCTCGTTGAAGCCGATGTGGCCGTCGGTGCCGATGCCGAGGATCTGCAGGTCCACTCCCCCGGCCTCGGCCAGCGCGTCCTCGTACGCCGCGCACGCGGCGGGGACGTCCTCGGCGGTGCCGTCAGGGCCGAGGAAGCGGTCGAGGCCCAGGCCCATCGGCTCGAGCACCTCGCGCCGGATCACGGAGCGGTACGACTCGGGGTGGCCCTGCGGCAGGCCCACGTACTCGTCGAGCTGGCAGACGCGCAGGGCGCCGACGTCGAGGGTTCCCGCGTCGACGCGCGCCGCCAGGGCGCGGTAGATCGGCAGCGGGGTGGAGCCGGTGGCCACACCCAGCAGGGCGTCCGGCTTGCGCGCGATCAGGGCGGCGATCGCCTCGGCGATCAGCTCGCCGCCGGCCGCGGCGTCGGGAACGATGACGACTTCCATCAGTGCTGGTCCTTGCTGTCGTGCGTACGGTCGGAGTCGGAACGGGAGTCCGCACCGGCGCCGTTGCCGGAAGCGTCGGAACCGTCGGAGTCGGCGGGTCTTCCGGCGAGGAATTCCGCGGCCGCGAGGCCGCTGACCCGCGAGCCGCCGTAGGTGCAGACGTCCGCGGTGTCGCCGTGCGGCAGGCCGAACTCGACCACGACCGCGTCGGGGCGCTTGGCCCGCACGCCGTCCACCGCGCGCCGCATCCACGGGTTGCGGTGCAGGTCGCGTACAGCCAGGACGAGCGGACGTCCGTCCGCGGCGGCCAGTTCGGCCGCGATGTCCACCTCGGCGTCCTGGTCCACCACGTGCGACCGCATCAAGCCTATGTTCTCCACGTGCGCCGTGGGGGCCGTGATGCGGGCCGACGTGGTTCCCGGCACCAGTTCGGCCAGCGGCTCGGCGAGGCCCCACGGCGTGGAGGTGTCCACGGCGATCGAGACCAGCGGCGAGAACTCGACGACGTGCGGGGCCGCGGTGAACGGCCGCACCTCGCCGCGCACGGTGATGGCCCGGCGGGCGGCCTCCAGGCCCACTTCGCGGTCCACGTCGGCCCCGTCCCGGGAGGCCGCGGCGGTCGCCTGGTAGGACCACGTGGCGGCCGCGCGGGACCTCTGCGCGGCCTCGCTGAGCCGTTCGGGCGACAGCCGACCCTCGCGGACCGCCCAGACGAGTGCGCTGCGCAGGTAGCGGTACGTGGTCTCGTCCGCCTTGCTGCCGCCCCAGCAGATCGCGTCGCAGCCCGCGGCGATCGCCCGGACCGTGCCCTCGGCGACGCCGTAGCGGCCGGAGATCGCGCCCATGTCGATGCCGTCGGTCACGATCAGGCCCTGGTACCCGAGCTCCTCGCGCAGCAGTCCGGTCAGGATCGCGTGGGACATCGTGGCCGGGACCTCGGCGTCGCGGCGCGGGAACAGGATGTGCGCGGTCATGATCGCCTTGGCCCCGGCGTCGATCGCGGCGCGGAACGGGGCCAGGTGCAGGCGCTCCGAGTCCTCGTCGTACTCGATCAGCGGCAGGCCGAGGTGCGAGTCCCCGGCCGTGTCGCCGTGGCCGGGGAAGTGCTTCGCGCAGCCGATCACGCCCTGGGACTGCACGCCGCGCACGTACGCCGCGGAGTGCCGGGCCACCAGGTCGCTCTCGGCGCCGAAGGACCGCGTGCCGATCACCGGGTTGTCCGGGTTGGCGTTGACGTCGACGCAGGGCCCGTAGTTGAAGTTCACGCCCAGGGCCGTCAGGTCCCGGCCGATCGAGCGGGCCACGGCCTCGGTCAGCGCGACGTCGTCGGCCCTGCCCAGCGCCAGGTTCCCCGGGTACGAGGAGCCTCCGCTGACCTCGAGGCGGGTGACGTCGCCGCCCTCCTCGTCCAGCGCGATGAGCACCTCGGGGTTCGCCGCCCGCAGCTGCGCGCACAGGGCGGCGATCTGCTCGGGCGACTCGAGGTTGCGGGCGAACGGTACGACGCCGCCGAGCGCGCCGTCCTCCAGCGCCCGCAGCACCCATTCGGGCGCCTTGGTGCCGACGAAGGCCATCTGGAGCACCGTGCCGGCGTCCCGGATGAGCTGCGCGGTGTCGGCGTCGGTGCCGGACGGGATCACCCCTTCACCGCCCCGGCGGTCATACCCGCGGCCATCCAGCGCTGGAAGACCAGGAACAGGATGATCACCGGCAGCGAGACCATCGTGGACGCGGCCATCAGGCCGCCCCAGTCCGCGCCGTGCGTCGGGGAGTTGCCGAAGCTGACCAGGTACAGCTGCACGGTCTGCTTCGAGTTGTCGGTCAGCAGGATGTTGGCCATCAGGAACTCGTTCCAGGCCTGGATCCAGCCGAACACGCCGGTCGCCACGAGACCCGGCAGGGTCAGCGGCAGGATGATCTTGTAGAAGGTCTGGAAGCGGGTGCAGCCGTCGACGAGCGCGGCCTCGTCCAGGTCGCGCGGCACGTTCGCGATGAAGGTGCGCAGCGTCCAGACCGTGAACGGCGCGGTGAACGCGACGTAGGCGATGATCGCGCCGAGCGCCGTGTCGCCGAGGCCCGCCTTGGCGAGCACGTCGTTCAGCGGGAACAGCAGCGCGATCAGCGGCACCATCTGCACGCCCATCACGATGATGATCGCCAGGCTCTTGCCGCGGAAGCGGAAGCGGGCCAGCGCGAGGGCGGCGAAGAAGCCGATCAGCAGGCTGAACAGCACGCAGGACGCGGTGATGATCAGGCTGTTGACGAGGTCCTGGGAGAAGACCGGGTCGTGGAACACCTCGGAGTACGAGCTGAGCGAGAAGGCCTTCGGCAGGAAGTTCGGCGAGCCGCTCTGCACGAAGCGGGTCGGCTCGATCGAGGTCAGCAGCAGCCAGTAGACCGGGAAGGCGATGAACACCGACAGCAGCAGGCCGAGGATGTTCCAGCCGATCGTGGCCCGGCGGCGGCGCGCGGAGGTCTTCCGGCGGCGCGGCGGCCGCGCGGCGGCGGGGGCGGAGCTCGCGACGGCGCTCATCAGCCCTCCTGCCCGATCCGCAGCAGCTGCCTGATGTAGCCGACCATGAAGACTCCCATCAGCAGCACCATGATGATCGCCATGGCGGCGCCGTAGCTGTAGTTGTCGTTGCCGTAGATCGTGGCGAACGCCTTGACGTAGGAGTAGATGCCGAGCGTGTAGTAGCCGGGCTCGGGGTGCGTCTGGCGCAGGATGTAGATCTGGTTGAACACGCCCGTGTCCCAGATGACCGAGAGCGTGGTCACGATGACCAGCAGCGGCTTGAGGAACGGGTAGGTCACGTTGCGGAAGGCCTGCCACGCCGAGGCGCCGTCCACCCTGGCGGCCTCGAGCAGCTCCTTGGGGATCTGGGCGAGGCCGGCGCTGAGGGTCACCGCGAGGAACGGGATGGCGCCCCAGATGATGATGAAAGAGGCCACCTGCAGGCCCTGGTTCGGGTCGGCGAACCAGTCGTGCTGCGCGTAGGAGCCGAGGCCGACCTTGGCCAGCACGTAGTCCACGACGCCGTACTGCGCGTCGAAGAGCCAGCGGAACAGCTCCGTGGACACCGTCGTCGGCACCGACCAGACGAACATCAGCACGACGGTCAGGATCAGCTTGACCGAGCGGGAGACCCGGCCCATCAGCAGGGCCAGGGCCAGGCCGAAGAGCAGCGAGAGGATCACGTTCGCCCCCGCGAAGATGATCGTCCGCTCGACCGAGGACCAGAAGACCGAGTCGCTGAGCACCTTCTGGTACTCGGCGAAGCCCACGAAGGGCGTCCCGGTGAACTTGCTGCTGCTGCCGTCCTTCTCCAGGGACATGATCACCAGCTGCACCAGCGGATAGCCGATGACGGCGGCGAGCACCAGGCCCGTGGGGATCAGCAGCAGGTAGGGAAGCGCCCCCGCCTCGCGCCCCGCCCCGCCGAAGAGCCTGCGCCGCGGGGGCGCGGGAGCGGCGGACGGCGGGTCGTCGATCTCGATGATGTTCACAGCGCTCACAGGTCGCGTCCTTTCATGATGGCCGCGCACCGGCCCGACGGCTGAGCGCCGGGCCGGTGCGGGTCTCGAGACCCTGGATCAGGATCCGTTGAGGATGGTCGCGATCTGCGTGTCGGCGGCCTTGGCGGCCGCGTCCACGGACTGCTTGCCGGTCGCGATGCTCTCCAGCATGTTCTGCAGCACGTTCTGGCTCTCGACGTTGGTCCAGCCCGGGGTGTTCGGGACGAACCAGCTGTCCGCGGCGGCCTGGCCGGCCACCTTGTTGCCCGCGCTGCTCGCCTCGAAGGTCGGCATCAGGGTCGTGTTGTTCGGCATGGCGTACTGCGCGAGCATCGTCTGCGACGTGGTGTCGGTGTAGTACTTGATGAACTCGGCGCCCAGCGCGGCCTCGGGGGCGTTGGCCGGGACGGCGAGGTCGGAGCCGCCGAGGAAGGTCGGGGTGACGGTGCCGGCGGTGGCGCCGGGGATCGGGAAGGTGGCGATGTCCTTGGCCAGGGCCGGGTTGCCGCCGCCGGTGGACGCGGTGACCGAGGAGGCCTCCCAGCCGGCGCCGAAGATCAGGCCGGTGTGGCCCTGGGCCATCACGGCGTCCTGGTCGGTCTCGTCCTTGGTCTGGCCGGCGGTCGAGGAGGAGGCCTCCAGCTTGGCCCAGGTGGCCAGGCCCTGCTCGGAGGCGGCGGACTCGAGGGTGCCGGTCCACTTGCCGCCGTTGTCGGTGGCGATGCCGCCGCCGGCGCCGAAGACGAAGGACAGCGCGACGTACCAGTCCTTGCCCGGGATGTAGTAGGGCACCAGGGCGGCGTCGCCGGCCTTGGACTTCAGCGTCGCCGCGTCGGCCTCGAGGTCGCTGAGCGTGGTCGGGACCGTCAGGCCGGCCTTGGCGAACAGGTCGGTGCGGTAGATCGCGACGCGGTCTCCGGCGTAGTAGGGGATCGCGTAGAGCTTGCTGCCGTCCGCCGAGGAGCTGGAGTCGGTCAGCGCCTTGAGCCAGGTGCCCGAGTTGTCGAACTGGCCCTTGGCCGCGGTGAGGTTGTAGAGCTCCTGGTTGGCGATGAACGACGCGGTGTCGGTGTCGCCGAGCTCGACGACGTCCGGCTCGTTGGCGCCGCCGGCCTGGATCGCGGCCTGGATCTTGGTGGTGTAGCCGGACCAGTCGGTCCAGTTGATGTTGACCTTGGCGCCGGTCGCCTTCTCGAAGCGGCTGACGGCCTGGGTGACGACGGCCGGCCAGCCCTTCTGCGCGTCGGTCATGATCCAGACGTTGATCGTCTTGCCGGCGCCGGCCGTGGACAGCACGGAAGCGGGGGCGCCGGAGCCGGAGCCAGAGCCGGAGTTGGACGAGGATGAACAGGCCGAGGCGACGAGCGCGACGGACGCGGTGGCGCAGGCCAGCGCGGCGAGCTTCTTGCGCTTCACAACATTCCTCCGTTGGACGGTGAGCGGTCGCACCGAGGTCCCGCGGCCCGGCCACCCTGAGCTGGGCCGGAACCCGGTCCGGTGCGCACACGACGAGATTCGGGCCGGTACTGCGGTGGATCGCGTGCGGTGCCGCAAATGGTTTAGACCAGTTCGGAGAGTGGCATAGACCAATCCGCACCGTCAAGAGATTCCACTCCGGCTCGACCATCCCGTTATCAAGGCTTCACCCGGCGTAGGGCCGCAAGGCCCCCCGCGCGGATCCGGATGATCTCCGCGAGCAGGCGTCCATGGTGCGGGACGCGCCGCCGCGGAGCAAGCAGTCCCTTGCGATGTTCCGGCGACCAGGAAGCCCGAGCGGGTGAGCGAGACCGCAGGTCAGAGCCGGATCGGGGCACGGCGGCTTATCCAGCGCTGGATACGCCCTTGAGTTTCCCTGAAACCTGCGGAACGGCTCCGTTAAGCTTTCGCCGAGCAGGGACGATACTGGCGAGTGGAATCGAGGAGCCGTGGTGGCGTTCGACGAGGATGAGACGCTCCTCCAGGACGATCAGCAGGCCGGGGACGAGGGCGCGGGCGGCGAGCCGGTGGCGCGCGAGCCGAAGTACTACCGGCTCAAGCGGCACCTGCTGGCGATGACCCAGTCCAGCCCGCCCGGGACCCCGGTGCCGCCGGAGCGCACGCTCGCCGAGGAGTTCGACACCTCGCGCACCACGGTCCGGCAGGCGCTGGCCGAGCTCGTGGTGGAGGGCCGGCTCGAGCGGATCCAGGGCAAGGGCACCTTCGTGGCCAAGCCGAAGGTCGCCCAGTCGCTGCAGCTGACCTCGTACACCGAGGACATGCGCGCGCAGGGCCTGGAGCCCACCTCGCGGCAGCTCGACGTCAAGTACGTGGGCGCCGACGACGACCTGGCCGAGCTGCTGCGGATCCGCGAGGGCGCGCGGGTGCTGCGGATCGAGCGGCTGCGGCTGGCCAACGGCGAGCCGATGGCGATCGAGACCACGCACCTGAGCGCCAAGCGCTTTCCCGGCCTGCGCCGGCACCTGGCCAAGTACACGTCGCTCTACTCGGCGCTGTCCACCGAGTACGGCGTGCACCTGGCGCAGGCCGAGGAGACGATCGAGACCGCGCTGGCCACCCCGCGCGAGGCGGCGCTGCTCGGCACCGACACGGGCCTGCCCATGCTGCTGCTTTCCCGGCATTCGAAGGACGACAACGGGGAACCGATCGAGTGGGTCCGCTCCGTGTACCGCGGCGACCGGTACAAGTTCCTGGCCCGCCTGACCCGCCCGGCTCACTGACCCGCTCCGGACGTACTCCCGACGGGGATCTCACTGCTCTGAC
>DASTAE010000193.1:0-5732 GCA_035712985.1 Actinospica sp. | reverse complement strand
GCGAACCGCGCCACGGCGTCGAGGCCGGGGGAGTAGCCGTCGGTCGTGTCGACGTCGATCGACGGGACGTCCAGGCGCAGGCGGACGAAGTCGGGGCTGAGGAGGCGGTGGGCCTCGGACGCGTCGTGGGCTTTTCGGGTGGGGTTCGCCGAATCGCGGAGGCTGATCCGGGCGTGGGCTGCGGCTTCGTCGGTTCGGCACTGGATGAGGCGGACGTCCGCCGACGTCATCAGCGGCTCCAGGCGCGGCTGCCAGACGTGGTGCTGGAACGCCGCCTCGGCGACGGTCGTCACTCCGGCCTCCAGGAGTACGCGCAGGACGGCGAAGAAGGCGGGGAGGGTGCGGAGGTTCAGGTCGCCGGGCGCGGGGGCTCCGGTCGAGAGCGCCGCGCTGAGCATGCCCTCCTTGATCTCGTCGCGGCTGATCGCGGGGCAGCCGATGTGTTCGGCCAGGCGGTGGGCGAGCGTGGTCTTGCCGGTGCCGGGCGGGCCGCTCAGCACGATCAGTGTCGGGCGCATGATCCGCAACGTAGCAGCCGTTCTGGGATGTTTTCCTAGGATTTCATGAACCGGGCTGCTCGGCGGTCCGTGGCGAGAGGGGAGAGGGCAGTTCGTCCTCCCCGACCGTTCCTTCGGCCGATCCAGGGAAGGGAACCATTCCGATGCGCGTCGTACGTACCCGCCGACTCCTCCTGCTCGCGGCACCCGCCGCACTCGTGCTGGCCACGGCCGTGGCGTGCGGTTCATCGGGCACGCCCGCCGCGTCGACCGGCACGTCGGCGACGGTGAGCAGCAGCCCCATGGCCAGTGGCGGCGCGTCGGGCGGGTCCTCGTCCGCCGCGCTCGCCGTGACGACGAACTCGACGCTCGGGCAGATCGTCACGACCGGCTCCGGGCGGACCGTCTACCGCTTCGACCTCGACACCGCGAACCCGTCCAAGAGCAACTGCTCCGGCAGTTGCGCGACGTACTGGCCTCCGGTGCTGGTCACCGGCAGCGGGATGCCCTCGGTGACGGGCGTCAGCTCCAGCCAGCTCGGCGAGGTCACCCGCTCCGACGGCAGCAAGCAGCTCACGCTGGCCGGTTGGCCGCTCTACACCTATGCGGGCGACTCCGGTCCCGGCACCGCGTCCGGCCAGGGGATCGACGCCTCCGGCGGCAAGTGGTGGGCCGTGACCCCGACCGGCGCCAAGGCGTCCGCGGGCGGCGGCACGATGTCCTCCACGACCAGCGGCAGCGGCGGCGGGAACTACTGATCCGATCTCCCGCCGACACGCCCGGCCCCGGTGACTTCGCCGCATGATCACCCTCCCGGTCGCATAGCGTCACCGCGAACCGACCGGGAGGAGAGCAGAACCATGACATACAGCGGATTCGAGGCGGCGACCGCGGATTTCGCGGCCGCCGCGCCGCGGTTCGAGCAGGCGGCCGACGGACTGGCCGCGGCGCTGGGCCGCACGGTGGACGAGCTCGAGGGACGGGGCTCGTTCTGGGGCGCCGACGGTGACTTCGAGCACGGATACCGCGCCGACTGGAGCGAGGCGGCCGAACTCGCCGCGGCGTGCGAGCGGGCCCTGCGCGCGATGGCGGAGCAGCTCGCCGGGACCTCCGCGTCGTACGCGCGGACCGAGGAGGCGAACGCGGAGTCGTTCAGCACGCTGCACGCCCGGCTGGCCGCGATCCTCGACCCGGACGGCGTCGGCCGATGAGCGCCGACACCGAGCGCGCGTACGCCGCGGCCGACACGTGGCGCGCGATGGCCGAGGCCGCGCACGACGCGTGGGCCGAGGCCAGGGGCGTGGCGACCGCTCTGACCGCGAACAACAGCGGCCCTACGGTCGACGCGTTCGAGACGAGGTGGCGGAGCCTGGGGGACGCGTCCTCCCGCGACTCGCTGCCCCGCCTCGTAGCGCGGTGCGCCGAGCTGGCGCAGGCGTGCGAGCAGTACGCGGTGCGCCTTGGCACGTCCGTGTACTGAGTGCGGCATACCGGAGAGATTGTGGGTGCTCCCCGGTAGCGTTGTGACGAGACGGGACCCATCGCAAAGGAGCGCGCTGATGACCACGGGAGCCGACCTGCTCGCTGACGCCTTCGGTCGGGTGCAGGAGGCCGTGCACGAAGCGGTGTCCGGCCTGGCCGTCGAGCAGTTGCACGAGCGCCTCGATCCGAAGGCGAACACGATCGCCTGGCTCGTCTGGCATCTGACCCGCGTCCAGGACGACCACATCGCCGACGTGGCGGGCCTCGACCAGGTCTGGCTGCGCGACGGCTTCGAGGACCGGTTCGCCCTGCCCCTCGACCAGCGCGCCATCGGCTACGGCCACACCAGCGAGGAGGTCGCCGCCGTCCGCGTCGAGGACCCGAAGCTGCTGCTCGACTACCACGACGCCGTGCACCGGCAGACCGTCGGCTATCTCAAGGGCCTGACGGACGCGGACTACGACCGGATCGTGGACCGGTCCTGGGACCCGGCCGTCAGCCTCGCCGTGCGGCTGATCAGCGTCGTCGGGGACACGATGATGCACGCGGGGCAGGCCCAGTTCGTCCGCGGGATCCTGGACCGGCGCTGAGCCCGGGGGCCGGGAGAAGCGCTCGTGCGCCGGGGAGGGCGTCTGCCACGATCCGCGCGTGACGACGCTGCACCTGATGATCGGCCTGCCGGGCGCGGGAAAGACGACCGAGGCCCGGCGGCTGGCCGCCCGGCACCGCGCCCTGCGGCTCACGCCCGACGCGTGGATGATCCCGCTCTTCGGCGAGTCGGACGCGGGCGGGAAGCGCGACGTGCCCGAAGGGCGGCTGCTCTCGGTCGCCCTCGACGCGCTCAGGCTCGGCACGAACGTCGTCGTGGACTTCGGCTGCTGGTCGCGGGCCGAACGCGCCGCGATCCGCCGGCTGACCGAGTCCGTCGGCGCGTCCTATCGCGCGGTGTACCTGCCGATCGACGAGGCGACCCAGCTGGCCAGGATCGCGCACCGTCAGCGGCGGACGCCGGAGCAGACCTTCCCCATCGACGCGGCCGCCGTCGCGAGCTCGCGGGAGCTGTTCGAGGAGCCGGACGCCGAGGAGCTGTCGGCCGCCGGCGGGATCGGGTCGCCGACGGACGGCTGCGCGGACTGGGCCGAGTGGACCGCGGGCCGCTGGCCCTCGTTCTCGAAATCATGACGTTACGACCGTGGCCTACGATGACGGCATGATCCCGCTCATCGACTTGAACCGCTGGCGCGAGGGCGACCGGGCCGCCGTCGCGGCGGAGACCGACGCCGCCCTGCAGGAGTCCGGCTTCCTGATGGTCTCGGGGCACGGCGTGAGCGTCGAGCTGCGCGCCGGGCTGCGGGCCGCGGCCAAGCGCTTCTTCGAGCTGTCCGCCGAGCGGAAGGCGCCCTACGCGGCGCCGGTCAGCGGGCGCGGCTGGATCCCGATCGGCAAGGAGGCCAACGCCTTCTACGGGGTCGAGGCCGACGCGGCGCGGCCCGACCTCAAGGAGAGCTACACGCTCGGCCGCGACCACCGGACCGGCGACGCGGCGCTGGACGAGGCCTGGTTCAAGCCGAACGTCTGGCCCGCGGAGGTGCCCGAGCTCGCCGGGCTGTGCGCCGAGTACGCGGACGCGATCCGCGCGCTCAACGAGGAGCTGCTGCGGATCTGCGCGGTCGCCCTCGGCCTCGAGCAGGACTGGTTCGTCGATCGCAGCCGGAATTCGCCGCACACCTTCAACATCAACCGGTACCCGCCGCTCAACGAGACCGGCGCGGCGCGCGAGGGGCAGTTCCGGGTCGGGCCGCACACGGACTGGGGGATGCTCACCATCCTCGACCGGCAGGTCGGCTACGGCGGCCTGCAGATCCAGACGCTCGGCGGCGACTGGATCGACGCGCCGCACGTGGAGAACGCGTTCACCATCAACATCGGCGACCTGCTGGAGCGCTGGACCGGCAACCGCTGGCGCTCCACGCGGCACCGCGTGCTGCCGCCGCCGGCCGAGTCGCCGAGCGAGGAGCTGATCTCGCTGATCATGTTCATGGAGGCGGACTTCGACCTCGAGGTCGCTCCGCTGCCCGCGCCGATCGGCCGCCGCCAGGACTACCCGCCGATCGTCACCGCGGACTTCTTCCTGGAGCGCTCGAACGCGGCGACCGTCTCCTGACCGGAGACCCGGAGACCGAGAGGGTGGCGCGGCCCACGCGCCGGGCCGCGCCACCCGTATTCAGAGGGTCAGTGAGGCACGCCTGCCGCTAGAGCTTGGGGTAGGCGTTGGAGACGAGCGACTGGAACTCGAACGGGAACCACTGGCCGGCCGGCACGTCGTAGCCCGCGATCGAGCCGGTCGAGTAGGTACCGCCGTTGCCGTCCGTGTTGGTGCCGTTCGGGTCGCAGTGCGGGTCGCCGTGCGTGTGCGTGGCGGTCACGTAGTCGCCGTCCGACTCGCCCGGGGGCTTGATCCACACGTACGCCTCGATCGGGCTGCCGGAGCCGAAGGGCTGGTCGGCCGGCCGCGCGCCGATGCCCGCGTTGGCCTGGTTGCACCAGTCGCCGCGGAACGGCCGCTCGTCGATCTTGTTGGCCGTTACGTACGCGTTGACCGTGGTCGGCGAGCTGTTCAGCGCGGTCGGCCTGGCCGGACCGCCCCAGCCGTCGCGCGAGGTGTCGATCAGGAACCTGTCGCTCGCCGGGAACCCGGCCGCGACGAGCGTGTTGTACATGTCCGTGTCGTACGTCAGCTCGTCGAAGGTCGGGTTGTACTGGTAGAACGTCGCCGAGTCCACGGGCTGGCCGCCGACCTGCAGCGTCGGGTTCGTCAGGAACGGCTCCTGGACCGGGGTGTAGTTCGCCGTGTCGCTGATGAATCCGTCGATGCTCGCGTATCCGGCGGTCGTGCCGAGCACGACCTTCTGGTACACGCCCGGCGCCGCGCTCATGTTGTTCGGCCAGCCGAGCCAGCCCGAGTGCGCGATGTCCAGGTAGTTGTACACGTTCGGGATCGCGTGCAGCTTGTTCAGCGCGTACGTGATGCCCGACTCTTAGTACGGCGTGGCCGTGGCGCACGCGGTCTCGCTCTGGTTCGTCACCGCGTTGGGCAGCGAGTCCGGCTCGATGACCGCGACGATCCGCAGGTTCGCGTACGCCGTGTTGTTCAGGATCGACGCGATCGGGTCGATGTACTGCGACTCGTACTCGGTCAGGCCGGCCGCCGTCGCCGGGATCTCGCCGTTCGAGGCGATCGCGGCGCAGTCGCGTCCGGGCAGGTCGTAGATCACCAGTTCGACGACCTCCGGGGTGCCCGCGGTCTCCTTGGCCACCGCGTCGTTGAGCTGCGTCGCGAGGCCGGTGCGGCCGGTGTCCCCGGCGATCGCGCCGATGTGGTCGAGCCAGATCGCGGTCTGGTCCGAGGCGACGGAGGCCTCGGCGGCGTTGTTGCCGTCCGCGGCGGCCTGCGTCTTCACCTCGCTGACGTAGTCAGGGTTCAGATACTTCGTGGCCCCGGTGTACGGGTCCGCGACGTGCGGGGGATAGCCGCCCGTGCCGCCGGTCCCGGTGCCGGTCGAGGTCGGCGTGGGGGAGCCGGTGGTGGTCGTCGGCGTCGGGGACGCGGTGGTGGTGGGTGAGGCGCTGGGGCTGGTGGTCGTGGTGGCGCCGCAGGCGACTCCGTTGACGGCGAACGTGGTCGGGATCGCGTCGCTGTTGGTCCAGGTGCCCTGGAACCCGAAGTTCGTCGAGGATCCGGCGGCGATGTTC
>DASTAE010000192.1:0-6440 GCA_035712985.1 Actinospica sp. | reverse complement strand
GCAGGAGGACGGACCGAGGCGGCCGCGGCGAGCGCGCCGGGGTGTCCGCGATGACCGCCGGCGGCAGCAGGCGCAAGCAGAGCACCGCGACCCTGGAGCCGCCGCGTGAACTGGACCGGCACGGCCGCGAACTGCCGCCGGAGATCGCCAGCGATGTGCGGCTGGCCAGGCTCTCGCGCGGTACGGCGGTGCAGATCGGCGCGGCGCAGATCCTCGGCCTGTTCCCGGGCCTGAGCCGTTCGGGCGCGACGATCGTGGCCGGTCTGTTCAAGGGGCTGCACCACGAGGACGCCGCGCGCTTCGCGTTCCTGCTGGCCACGCCGGTGATCCTGCTGGCCGGCCTGTACAAGCTGCCGGAGCTGGCGAAGCCGGAGAACTCGGGCGTGATCGGTCCGGCCATCGCCGGGTCGCTGATCGCGTTCGTGGCCTCGTACATCTCGGTGCGTTTCCTGGTGCGGTACTTCGAGACCAGGACGCTGACGCCGTTCGCGATCTACTGCCTCGTGGTGGGCGTCATCTCGGTGGCCCGCTTCGCCTGACCCTGGCCGCGCCTGGCCTCTACTGCGCCTGATCTTGTGCCACGCCTGATCTTTACCGCGCCTGAGCGTTACGCCGCGGCGCGAGCGCGGGCCGCGGCCTGCGTCTCCGCCATCGCGTTCGCGCAGCCGAGGCCGGGCGACTGGCGCAGCTTGCCGGCGATGACGCCCATCGCGCGACCGACGACCTCGATCTCCTCCGGCGACATCAGGTCTATGAACAGCTCGCGCACGTCGTCCACGTGTCCGGGGGCGGCCGAACGCAGCACCGCCCAGCCCTGCTCGGTGATGACCGCGAACGCGCCGCGCCGGTCCGAGGGGCAGTCCTGCCGTTCGACGAGCCCGGACTTCTCCATGCGGCCGATCTGGTGCGAGAGCCGGCTCTTCGACAGCGAGGTGTGGTTGGCCAGCTCGGTCATCCGCAGCTTGCCTTCGGCCGACTCGGAGAGCTCCACCAGCACCTGATAGTCGGTCAGGTTCAGGTCGTGCCGGTCGTGCAGCCGGTCCTCCAGCTGCGCCGGAAGCAACCGCATGACTTCGAGCCAGGCGCGCCAGGTGTGCTGCTCGGCGTCGGTCAGCCAGCGCGGCTCGGCGGCCGTGGCCGCCGAGCCGCCCGCTGCGGTACGCGTGTCTTCCAGGCTCATGTCCCCATGATACCTTGCAGTAGTTGAATTATGAACATTCTATTCGCTGGAAGGATGCACCGCCGCGCGCGCTCGGCCCGGCGAACCTTCCGCGGCCTCGCCGATCTCGCCGGTCTCGCTGATCTTGCCGGCCTTCGATTCGACGCCGGCGGCAGCGCCCGGCGCAGCGGTAGTCGGCGCCTCCTCGGCGCCCCGATCCGGCACCTCGCCCGCCGCCTGCTCGACTTCCAGCAGCGATTCGCTGTGCAGTTCGCGTTCAGCCGCGGCCTTTCCGCCGCGCAGCCCGAACAACCGCTTCGAGAGCAACAGGTACAGCACGGCGACCACGTTGAGGGCGAAGGTGGCGATCTTGAACGCGGACTGCTTGCTGATGATCTCGTGGATCTCGATCGGCAGGAACGCCGCGGTGGCCACCACCGCGAAGTACTCGCCCCAGCGCTTGGCCAGCCACAGGCCGACCGCCTCGATCAGTTCGATCACCGCGTACGCGGCCAGCAGTATCGCGACGACGGTGAGGGTGGAGTGCTTGTAGTTGAAGGACTTGCGGATCGTGTCGACGATCGAGGAATGGTCCAGGTCGTAGCCCCAGTGCCTGGCCAGCGGCCGGAACAGGGTGAGGTCCTTCTCGAACAACTGCGAGAGCGCGCCCTGCGAGTTCTCGAACCGCCACACCGCGTAGGCCGCCGCGCCGACCAGGAAGAAGCGGAACACCCGCTCGACCGCGAGCAGCCGCATGATCAGCAGCGAACGCAGCGCCTTGCCACGCGGAATCACCGGGGCGTCGGTCGCCGGGCCGGACGTCTTCGGCGTCTCAAGCACGAAGTCGCCGCAGCGCAGGCAGCGCCAAGCCGGCCCGAGTGCCGTCTCGGCCTTGATCCGGTCGCGGTACTCCGGTTCGACGGGCTCGTACAGGACGTGCCCCCGCCGCGCGCAATGGCGCCTGTTCCAATCCATGGCCACACAGATTAGGTGTCGGAGCGCGGCTGTGACAGGACTCTCGCCAAGCCGTGCACTTTTTCCCGACCATACGTCGGTAAGATGGTCTCGCGCACGCCGCGCCTCCCACTCTCAGCGCTGAATCCGTCAAGGACGCTGAACTATCAAGGACCACCATGCCCGAAACGGTCACAATCATGAACAACACCGGCCAAAGCAACACGTTCAGCCGGTACTTCCTGCCGGTCTCGCTCGCCGAGGGCGTCTCTTTCCTCCTGCTGCTGTGCGTGGCCATGCCGCTCAAGTACGCGGCCGGACTGCCGATCGCCGTGACGATCACGGGGACGATCCACGGCCTGTTGTTCATCGGCTACGTCCTGCTGGCGCTCGACGGCTGGCGTCGGCAGCGCTGGAGCATCAAGCGCGTCGCCTGGGTGCTGGTGATGTCCGTTCTGCCGACCGGGGCGTTCTTCGCCGAGCGCTCGGTGCGCGCGGAACTGTCGCAGCCCAGCACCGCTCCCGAACCGGTCGCCGCGTAACGCTCCCCCGGCCGCCGCTCCGGCTGTCCGCTCCGCCCCGCCTCTCCTCCACCGGCGCGCAACACACCGTCCCAATCCTTGGGATGCCTGGTCCGCGCCCCGGACCGGGTGGGAGGATATTCCCCGCGAGTAACAAGCGGAATCGGCGTACGACGAGCGACAGGCAAGGAGCCGACCATGCCGGCATTGCGGTCACGCACCTCGACTCACGGACGGAACATGGCCGGCGCGCGGGCGCTGTGGCGGGCCACCGGCATGGCCGAGTCGGACTTCGGCAAGCCGATCGTCGCGATCGCCAACTCGTTCACCCAGTTCGTGCCGGGCCACGTGCACCTGCGCAACGTCGGCGAGATCGTGGCCGAGTCGGTCGTCGAGGCCGGGGGCGTGGCCAAGGAGTTCAACACGATCGCGGTCGACGACGGCATCGCGATGGGCCACGGCGGAATGCTCTACTCCCTGCCCTCCCGCGAGCTGATCGCGGACGCGGTCGAGTACATGGTCAACGCGCACTGCGCGGACGCGCTGGTGTGCATCTCCAACTGCGACAAGATCACCCCCGGCATGCTGATGGCCGCGCTGCGCCTCAACATCCCGACCGTGTTCGTCTCCGGCGGACCGATGGAGGCCGGGCAGGCGCACATCCGCGACGGCGTGGCCTACGACAAGCTCGACCTGATCGACGCGATGTCGGCGGCCGCGGACGAGAACGTGTCCGACGACACCCTCGGCACCATTGAGCGCTCCGCCTGCCCGACCTGCGGTTCCTGCTCCGGGATGTTCACCGCGAACTCGATGAACTGCCTGGTCGAGGCGCTCGGCCTCGGGTTGCCCGGCAACGGCTCGACCCTGGCCACGCACGTCAAGCGGCGCGCCCTGTTCGAGCGGGCCGGCTCCCTCGTGATCGAGCTGGCCAAGCGTTACTACGAGCAGGACGACGAGTCGGTCCTGCCGCGCGCGATCGCCACCCCCGCCGCGTTCGGCAACGCGATGGCGCTCGATGTGGCGATGGGCGGCTCGACGAACACCGTGCTGCACCTGCTGGCCGCCGCGCAGGAGGCCGGGGTCGGCTTCGGACTCAAGGAGATCGACGCGACCAGCCGCCGGGTGCCGTGCATCGCGAAGGTGGCCCCGAACAAGGCCTCGCTGAGTAAGTCGTATTACATGGAAGACGTGCACCGGGCCGGCGGCATCCCGGCGATCCTCGGTGAGCTGAACCGGGGCGGATTGCTCGACGAATCGGTGCACGCGGTGCACTCCCCGACCCTGACCGCCTGGTTGAACCAGTGGGACGTGCGCGGAGGCAAGGCCGACGACGAGGCGTTCGAGCTCTTCCACGCGGCGCCGGGCGGCGTGCGCACGACGGAGCCGTTCTCCACGGAGAACCGCTGGTCCTCGCTGGACACCGATGGGGAGAACGGCTGCATCCGCGCCGTCCCGCACGCCTACACCAAGGACGGCGGCCTGGCGGTGCTCTGGGGCAACATCGCGGCCGACGGCGCGGTGGTGAAGACGGCGGGCGTGGCCGAGTCGATCTGGAGCTTCCGCGGCCCGGCGCGCGTGTTCGAGTCGCAGGAGCAGGCGGTCGAGGCGATCATGGGCAACCAGATCGTCGCGGGCGACGTGGTGGTCATCCGCTACGAGGGCCCGAAGGGCGGGCCGGGCATGCAGGAGATGCTGTACCCGACCGCGTTCCTCAAGGGCAAGGGCCTCGGCGCGAAGTGCGCGCTGATCACCGACGGCCGCTTCTCCGGCGGGACCTCGGGCCTCTCGATCGGCCACATCTCCCCGGAGGCTGCCGCGGGCGGCACGATCGCGCTGGTCGAAGAGGGCGACGAGATCGCGATCGACATCCGGGATCGCTCGATCACCTTGGACGTGCCGGACGAGGTGCTGGCCGCCCGCCGCGCCGCGCTGGAGGCCGGGAACGGCTACCGCCCGGCCGACCGCGACCGCCCGATCTCGCTGGCGCTCAAGGCGTACGCGCTGCTGGCCACTTCGGCGGCGACCGGAGCCGTGCGCGACCGGGCGCTGCTCGAAGGCTGAGTCTCCGGCCACCTGCAAGGAGAAAGACGGTCCGATGCCGAACCAGGCCAGCCAGGGCGGCCGCCTGCCCTTCGATCCGGTCGAGCGGGCCTTCGAGTTATGGCGGCAGCGGTGGGGCGCGTCCACGTCGATGCTCGCGGTGACCTCGCTGATGCGCGCGCATCAGCTGGTGCTGGCCGAGGTGGACGCGATCGTCAAACCCTACGATCTGACCTTCGCGAGGTACGAGGCGCTGGTGCTGCTCACCTTCAGCCGGCGCGGCTCGCTGCCGCTGTCCAAGATCGGCGAGCGGCTTCAGGTGCATCCGACCTCGGTGACCAACATCGTGGACCGGCTGACCAAGTCGGGCCTGGTCGCGCGCAAGCCCAACCCGCAGGACGGTCGCGGCGTGCTGGCCGAGATCACGCCGGACGGCCGGGTCGTGGTCGAGAAGGCGACGGCGGACCTGATGGCCGCTCAGTTCGGCTTGGACGCGCTCGACCCGGACCAGCACCGCACGCTGTTCGACACGCTGCGCACGCTGCGCCTCGCCGCCGGCGACTTCACGGAACCCGGCTTCACCGAACCCGGCTTCACCGAACCGGACCAGCGGCTTGAGCCGTTCGAGCGTGCAGAGTCCGCGGCGCCGGCCGAAGCCGCGCAATAGTCGGCGCAGACGCGGTAGCGCAGACGCAAGTACTTCGTGAGGCGAGAGCGACCAATCGAGCCCTCATCGACCGCGTCGCGTCGACAGGTATTAGGACGTCCTAGTACTTTGGACGCATGGATGAGGCGAGCATCGCGGCGGGCCGGGAGCGTTGGCAGGCGGCCTACGACAAGGCGGCGAAGACCGACCGGGACACCACGACCATCTCCGGCAACGAGACGGAGCCGGTCTACGGCCCGCCTCCGGGCTCTGCCGTTCCCGGTTTCGAGCAGATCGGCTGGCCCGGCGACTATCCGTACACGCGGGGGCTGTACCCGACCGGCTATCGCGGCCGTCCGTGGACGATCCGCCAATTCGCCGGTTTCGGTAACGCGGCGCACACCAACGAGCGCTTCCGGGCCATCCTCGCGGCCGGCGGCGGCGGGTTGTCCGTCGCGTTCGACATGCCGACGCTGATGGGCCGCGACTCGGACGACCCGCGCTCGCTCGGCGAGGTCGGGCACTGTGGCGTCGCGATCGACTCGGCCGCTGACATGGACGTGCTGTTCGGCGCGATCCCGCTGGGCGAGGTGACCACCTCGATGACGATCAGCGGCCCGGCCGTCCCGGTGTTCTGCATGTACGTCGTCGCCGCGGAACGCCAGGGCGTCGATATCGGCAAGCTCAACGGCACGCTGCAGACCGACATCTTCAAGGAGTACATCGCGCAGAAGGAGTGGCTGTTCCCGCCGGAGCCGCACCTTCGCCTCATCGGCGACCTGATGGAGTACTGCGCGCAGGGCATCCCCGCGTACAAGCCGCTCTCGGTCTCCGGCTACCACATCCGCGAGGCGGGATCCACGGCGGCGCAGGAGCTGGCCTACACGCTGGCGGACGGGTTCGGCTACGTCGAACTCGGACTCTCCCGCGGCCTGGACATCGACGTGTTCGCCCCGGGCCTCTCCTTCTTCTTCGACGCGCACATCGACTTCTTCGAGGAGATCGCGAAGTTCCGCGCGGCACGGCGGATCTGGGCCCGCTGGCTGCGGGACGTCTACGGCGCGAAGACGGCCAAGGCCCAGTGGCTGCGCTTCCACACCCAGACCGCCGGGGTCTC
>DASTAE010000191.1:0-12004 GCA_035712985.1 Actinospica sp. | reverse complement strand
GGCGCACGCCCATGCCGCGGTCCGCCACGGCGCCACCTTGCAGGAGGCGGCCGAGGCGATCGGCGTGGCGATTTTGATGAACGGCGGGCCCGGCACCGTCTACGGTCCGCGCGCGTACGCCGCCGTGCGCGAGTATCTCGCCGGCCGGCCTCTCGCATCGGTGAGCGAGGTCCATGTCGGCGCCCACGGTTAGCGGTGTCCTGCGGCTTCTCGCCGGCGGGGACCGCGCCGGTTCGGCGGTCTCACGCCTGCGCCTGGCGGGCGTCGGCGTTGGCCAGTGCGGCGTCGAGGGCGGCGAACTCGGCCTCCTGGAGCGCTGCCGCCGCCAGTTCGGCGGCCAGTTGCGCGTACCGTTCGGCGTACTCGGCGCGTCTGGCCAGGTCCGCGGCGTCGCGCGTGGTCTGCCGGTCCTGGATGTGGGTGCGCGTGCTCAGCACGTGGTCCTTCCAGGCGGATCGGATCCTGTTCCAGCGCTCGACCGGCCGCAATACGCAGTCGCGGCGGCCGAGAACGGGACCTTCGGCCCATGCACGCGCACCCGCCGGGAACGACACTCGAATACAGGTCCCCCCAATGGACGAGAACCTGACGAGCCGCGTCGGCAGGGCCAGGTGCGCAGCGATACGCGAGATGCGGAACAGCCCCGGGATCCGGGGTCGTCCTGGTCGCCGGCCGAGCCGGACCCGAACCCGCGAAGACCGGAGGACATCATGGATGGGCACACCAAGCGGTGGCACGCCACCGTCTTTCTGACTGAGGAGGACGGCGAGACCAGCGCCGAAGCGATGCTCGAGACCGGAACCGCGGCGATCCACGGGCACGGCACCGCCCGGCGCAATCCGACCGACGCCGAGATCGAGGGCATCGGCGAGGAACTCGCGGCCGGTCGCGCTCTGATCAGACTGGGCCGCAAGCTGCTCGGCATCGCCGAGCAGGATATCGAGCACGTCGAGGGCCACGCGGCAGACGTGCACGTACACGAATAGAGGAAGACGGCCGGGCGGCCTTACGGCATGCCGTGCTCCGCGCGCCGTGCGATGGCGATGCCGATGGCGTTACGGTCGCGATATGCGCGAGGCGACCGCCGGGCGAGTCGCAGCGGAGGAATTCCTCGAGGAGGTCGGGGAGATCTTGCGCAGGGCCGATCGGTTCGCGGCGACGGTACGGTCGTCGGCTGCCGGCTAGGGTCGAGCTGATGCCGGAAGGAGCAGGAGATGTCCGCGGAGACCGTGGGAGCCGGCTCGCGTCGCGAGCCCGCAGAACGTATAGAAGAGCTCGAACGTCAGGCGCTCCAGTCCTTCGTCGGTTTCGGCCGAGATCGCCGAGGGGTTTCGGTCGCCGATCTTCCCGCCGCATGATGAGGTGAAGCGGCGGAGGGAGTCCCATGGCCGAGAGCACAGGCCGTGCCCACGGAATCTGGCGGCACCTCGCGCCGGTTGCGCCGGGTGTCATCGCGCTGAGGAGTTACCGGCGCGACTGGCTGCGGGGCGATGCGCTGGCCGGTGTGACGGTGACGGCGTACCTGGTGCCGCAGGTGATGGCGTACGCGACAGTGGCCGGACTGCCGCCCGTGGCCGGCCTCTGGGCGATCCTTCCCAGCCTCCTGGTCTACGCGGTGCTGGGTTCGTCCCGGCTGTTGTCGGTCGGGCCGGAGTCGACCACGGCACTGATGACCGCGGCCGTCGTCGGTCCGCTGGCAGGCGGCGACGCCGGCGATTACGCGGGTCTGGCCGCCGCCCTCGCCGTGGTGCTCGGGGCTCTGTGCGTGCTCGCCTGGCTGGCCAGGCTCGGCTTCGTCGCTGACCTGTTCTCGCGTCCGCTGCTGATCGGGTATCTGGCGGGCGTGGCACTGGTCCTCATCGTGGACCAACTGGGCAAGTTCACCGGCGTGCAGGTGGGGGGAGAGGGCTTCGGCACCCGGCTATGGTCATTCCTGCGCAACGGCTCGGCCGTGCACGCGGGTACCGCGGCGATGGGCGCGGCTGCCCTGCTCGTGCTGTTCGTCGTCGCGCACTATCTGCCGAAGGTTCCGGGCCCGTTGCTGGTTGTCGTACTCGGCACGACTCTCACGGCTGCTTTCGGCCTGGACACGCACGGTCTCTCGGTGATCGGCCAGATCCCGGTCGGGCCGCCACATCCCAGGGTCCCGAACCTCGACCAACTGCACCGCCTGCTGCTGCCCGCGGCCGGTGTCCTGCTCGTCGGCTACACGGACGTGATCCTCACTGCCCGAGCGTTCGAGGCACGCGGCGGCGCGGGGCGGTTGGACGCCAATCAGGAGCTGCTCGCACTGGGTACAGCGAACCTGGGATCAGGTTTCCTCCAGGGCTTCCCGGTCAGCAGCAGCGCGAGCCGTACCGCGCTGGCGGACTCGGCGGGCGCACACAGCCAGGCGTACGCGCTGGTCGCGGAGGCGGGTGTGGTCGCCGTGCTGCTGGCATTCAGCCCCCTGCTCAAGTACACGCCGACGGCCGTGCTGGGAGCATTGGTCGTCTTCGCCGCGATACGCCTGATCGACATCTCCGCCTTCCGCCGCCTGT
This sequence comes from Actinospica sp., assembly GCA_035712985.1. GTDB lineage: Bacteria > Actinomycetota > Actinomycetes > Streptomycetales > Catenulisporaceae > Actinospica. The sequence goes on along the minus strand of DASTAE010000191.1, from coordinate 9,464 downwards.
GGGAGTTCCGTCGCCGCGAGTTCCTGCTAGCGCTCGGGTGCCTGATCGGAGTGCTCGCGCTCAACGTCCTGTACGGAGTACTGGTCGCCGTCGGCCTGTCCGTGGCAGAGCTGCTCAGCCGGGTCGCCCGGCCGCACGACGCGGTGCAGGGCCTGGTGCCCGGCTTGGCCGGCATGCACGACGTCGACGACTACCCCGAGGCGCACACCATCGAGGGGCTGGTCGTGTACCGCTACGACTCACCGCTGTTCTTCGCCAACGCGCAGGATTTCCGGCGCCGCGCGCTCGCCGCGGTCGCCGAGCAGCCGGACCCGGTGAAGTGGTTCGTGCTGAACACCGAGGCCAACGTGGAGGTGGACATCACCGCGCTGGATGCGGTCGAAGCCCTGCGCGAGGAGCTGACCAGCCGCGGGATCGTCTTCGCCTTGGCCCGCGTGAAACAGGATCTGCGCACGCAACTCGACGCGTACGGGCTGGCCGCGTCGGTCGGCGAGAATCGGATCTACCCGACGCTCCCCATCGCCGTCGCCGCTTACCGCACCTGGCTTCGAAACGACGGCGACGGGCAGCGTTGAACTGGGCGAGCTGCGCGCAGGCCGCACCTGTATGCGACATGCCGAAGTCACGCGCTCGCCTGCGCCGACCTTCGAGCCTGCGACGACCGACCGGTCCGGATTCCTCGCCGCCGGCATACCCGACGGCCGTTTCCGGCCGCTGTATCAGCTGATCAGGGCCCTGTTCCGTCCGCCGGAGGCGGCGGGTCGTTCGGCCCTGCCGCCGGTCGCGGCGCGCTGGGAGGATCGGGGTATGAAGGGTCCGATCCAGAGTTTCCTGCGCCAGGTCACCCGGGCGACTCGACCGCTCGCGCTGCGGTCGGCCGGGACGGAGCGATCCGGGCTGGCCGTGGTCCGGCATGTCGGGCGGCGGTCCGGTCGCGTGTACGAGACGCCCGTCGTGGCCGTCGAGCTTGACGGCGGCTTCCTCATCGCCCTCCCCTATGGGGAGCGCACCGATTGGCTGCGGAACGTCCTCGCCGCGGGTTCGGCCACGCTCGTCGCCCTGGGCACCACCTACCAGGTCGACAAGCCTGAGGTGATCCCGATGTCCGAGGCGGCCGTTCACTTCAAGCCCAGAGAGCAGCGGCTGCAGCGGCGATTCGGCGTCGACTCGGCCCTGCGGCTGCATCGCGTCTAGCTCCAATCGACGGCGAACCGGTGCGGGTCGCCGTGGGCTCGGAAGGCGGGAGGCGAACTCGTGACCGTCGCGGTTTCGCCGGTGCCTCGGGAATCCGGGGAGCGCGGGTTCGTGTACCGGCAGTGGATGTCCCTTCCCCAGCACGGAATCGAACTGCCCGGGGTGCTCGATCTGCCGCGTGGTCCGCGCGCCCTGCTCGTGATGGCCCGCGGTATCTGCGGGACGACGACCGACGCCCGCACCCGCAGGTTCAGCGAGTCGCTGTGCCGGGAAGGGATCGGCACGCTTCGGATCGAGCTGGTCGACGAGGTCGAGGTCGTCGACCAGTTGGTTCTGTACGACATCGATCTGCTCGCCGAGCGCCTTTACGGGGCCGTGTGCTGGCTCGGGCACCGCAGCCCGACCGCCGGGGTTCCGGTGGCCGTGTTGGGTGCGGGCACGGCCGCGGCCGCCGCTCTGCGCTGCGCGGCCAGGCCGGACGCGCGGGTGGCCGCCGTCGTGTGTCACGGCGGGCGGCCGGACCTGGCCGAAGAGAGCCTCGACTACGTGCGGGTACCGGTGCTGCTGCTGGCCCGGACCCCGGATCGGCGGACCACGGCCATACTGCGCGCGACCCGGGCCCGGCTGCGTACTACGAGCGACCTGATCCTCGTCCAGCACAGCGGCGACCCGCTTCAGGAGGAGCGCGAGACCGCGCTGACCGCGCGGGCGATCGCCGGCTGGCTGATCCCCAAGGCGCGCGCCGCGCGGATCCGCCGCAGCTGCGACGTGAGCATGCCGCGCGCCGCCGGGACGCAGGACTAAGGACTCTGTCGTTCGACCTCCGGCCGCCGCACCCTGGTGCTGAGGCGCGAGGGCCGGAGGTGGTACGCGTGCGCGAGTACAGCGTTGCCTCGCTGTATGAAGTGCCCGGCGAGGCGAACTTGACCGATATCGTGCACCGCAACGCGGAACGCACGCCGCAGCGCACGGTGGTGGCCCGCAAGGTCGGCGGTGTGTGGCGCGATGTCTCCGCGGCGGAGTTCCTCGCCGAGATCGAGGCGGTGGCCGACGGCCTGATCGCGCTCGGCGTGCGAGCCGGCGACCGTGTGGCGATCATGTCGCGGACGCGCTACGAGTGGTCGGTCCTCGACTTCGCCATCTGGGAGGCAGGCGCCGTCAGCGTGCCCTTGTACGAGACCTCCTCGGCCGAGCAGGTCGCGTGGATCCTGGCGGATTCGGGCGCGACGGCGGTGTTCACCGAGACGTCCGCGCTCACCTCCGTGGTCGACGCGGTCCGCGAGCGGCTCCCGGGCCTGCGCTACGTGTGGCAGATCGAACGCGACAACGGCGGAAGCGGCGCGCTGTCGGTGATGGCCGAGGCCGGGAGCGGCGCGGACCCCCGGATCCGCGCCGAACGCCACAGGGCACTGACATCGGCGTCGATCGCCACCGTCATCTACACGTCGGGTACGACCGGCAGGCCGAAGGGCTGCCTGCTGACCCACGGCAACCTGCTGTTCGAGATCGGCAACGCCGTCGAACTGCTCCCGGCGCTCTTCCGCGACGACGAGGGGCGCGCCCGCACGCTGCTGTTCCTGCCGCTGGCCCACATCTTCGCGCGCATCGTGCACCTCGGGGTCCTCCACGGCGGCGCGGTGCTCGGCCATCTGCCCGATCCCACGCACGTCGCCGAGGAGCTCGGCGAGTTCAAGCCCACCCTCGTGCTGGCCGTGCCGCGCATCTTCGAGAAGATCTACAACGCCGCCGCCCTCGAAGCCGGGTCCCGGGGCAGGCTCGCGGCCTACGTCTTCGGCCGGGCCGTGGAGACGGCCGTGGACTGGTCGCGCGCCGCCGAGCAGGGCCGGATCGGCGAACGGCTGCGGCTCAGGCACGCGTTCTTCGACCGCCTCGTCTACGCGGGCATCCGCGCTCGTCTCGGCGGACGGCTGCGCTACGCGATCTCCGGCGGCGCGCCGCTGGGGGAGCGGCTGACCCGCTTCTTCCACGGGGTCGGACTGACCGTGTGCGAGGGCTACGGGCTCACCGAGTGCGCGCCGGCCATCGCGATCAGCCCCTACCAGAAGCCCAAGGCGGGCACGGTCGGCCCGCCGCTGCCCGGCACGACCGTCCGCATCGCCGACGACGGCGAGATCCAGGTCAAGGGGCCGCAGGTCTTCGCCGGATACCTGCACGACGAGGCGGCCACCCGGGCCGCGTTCACCGCGGACGGCTATCTGCGCACCGGCGACCTCGGGCGCCTGGACGACGAGGGCTATCTGTCGATCAGCGGCCGGGCCAAGGAGATCCTGGTGACCGCGGCGGGCAAGAACGTCGCCCCGCTCCCGCTCGAGGAGCGCCTCAACGCGCACCCGCTGATCGACCAGGCGCTGGTCGTCGGCGACCGGCGGCCGTACGTGGCGGCCCTGATCACCCTGGACCTCGAGGCGGTGGCGAACTGGCTCGGGCAGCACGGCCGCGAGCGCGGCGAGCCGCTGCCCGAGCTGTGCCGGGACCCCGAGCTCGCCGGCGAGCTCCAGCGCGCCGTCGACGACGCCAACCGGTCCGTGTCCCGGGCCGAGTCGATCCGCAGGTTCGCCGTCCTGCCGACGACCTGGACCATCGAGAGCGGGCAGCTCTCGGCCAAGCTCAGCCTCAAGCGATACGTGGTCAACGTGGAGCACGCCGCCGACATCGACGGGCTCTACGCCGAATCGTGAGGACGCGCCGGAAATCGCGCTCAGCGTGCGCCGGGCGGTCCGCGACAGGCCCGCGATCTGCGGTTCCCGATTCGCCGCTCGGGGACTAGGCTCCGAACCGGCGGCCGTCGCGGGATCGCCTCGGGACGCGCGCGCCGGAATCCGAGGCTGTCTCCATGGAGATCATCCGCGAACACACCTCGTTCCCCCAGGACGGGATCGATCTCGTCGAGGTCGGCGCGACCGAGCGGCCGACCGAGATCCTGCCGGACTATCGGCACGCCGGCGACGGGCTTGAAGACGTCCTTCGACGGATCCTCGACGGCGCGCTGGAACTGGCCTGCGCGGACCTGGGGAACGTGCAGTTGTTCGATCCGGCCTCCGGGGGGCTGAGGATCGCGGCGCACGCCGGGTTCGGTCCGGACTTCCTCGACCACTTCGCGCTGGTGACCGACGACGACTCGGCATGCGGTCGCGCGGCGCGCGTGCGCGCCCAGACCGTGATCACCGACGTCGATCGCGACGAGGACTTCGCCGCGCACCGAGCCGTCGCCGCGGCCTCCGGGTTCCGCGCGGTGGCCTCCACCCCGCTGGTCGACGCCGACGGGGCGCTCGTCGGCATGGTCTCCACCCACTTCCGGAACCCCACCCGCCCGGCGGAGCACTCCCTGCGCCCGCTGCGGGTCTTCGGCCGGCTCGCCGGCGACCTCGTGGCGCGCGCCCGGGTCCACGGCGCGCCGCGATCCGGCGAGGCGCTCGGCCGGGCCGCCGAGGGCGCGGTGAACCGGATCTTCGCCGCGAGCCTGGTGCTGGCCGGCGCGCAGGCCGCGGCGTCGAACCGGGTCTGGCGCGAGCGGCTGGAGGCGGCGGTGGACGAACTCGACGTGGCCGTCCGCGAGATCCGGGCCGCGGCGTTCCGCGGCTGAGCCGCGTCAGACCCGGACCTTCTCGGCGTACTTCGGGACCACCGCGTTCCACCCGAGATCCTGCTCGATCCGGTCGCGCAGCTCGGCGGAGGCGCGCGGTTCGCCGTGCACGACGTACACCGTGTCCGGCTGCCTGCCCGCGCGCAGCCAGTCGATCAGCTGGTCCGCGTCGGCGTGCGCGGAGAAGGCCGGGAGGTCGACGACCTCGGAGCGCACCGGGATGTAGCGCCCGAACATCTTGAGGTTCCTGGCGCCGTCGAGCAGGCTGCGCGCGCGGGTGCCCACGGCGGCGAAGCCGACGAGCACGACGGTGTGGCGCGGGTTCGGGAGCATCTGCTCGAGGTGGTGCAGCACGCGTCCGCCGGTGGCCATGCCGGAGGCGGAGATGATGATCGAGGGCACGGTCGGGTTGTTGAGCCTGACGGACTCCTCGGCGGTGTGCACGGCGGCGAGGGTGCCGGTGTCGAACGGGTCGTCGTGCCGGGTGAGCAGGTCCCGGCTGAGCTGGGCGCTGCGGGAGGTCAGGGCCTTGCGGTAGACGTCGAGCGCCGCGAGGGCCATCGGGCTGTCGACGTGCACGGGCAGCCGGGGGATCTCGCCGTCGCGCATCATGCGGGTGAGTTCGTAGAGGACGACCTCGGTCCGATCGACGGCGAACGCCGGGATGAGCACGGAGCCGCCGCGCGCGGTGGTGCGCCGGATCACCTCGGCGAAGCGCTCCCGGCTCGCGGCCACGTCGTGCCTGCGGTTGCCGTACGTGGATTCGACGAGGACGGCGTCGGCCTCGTCGTAGGGGTCGGCCGGGCGGAACAGCGGGTGCCCGGGCCGCCCGAGGTCGCCGCTGACGACGAGCCGGCGCGGCGCGGGGCCGCCACCGAGTTCGAGGTTCACCCAGGAGGAGCCGAGGATGTGCCCGGCGGTGTGGAAGCGCACGGCGGCGTCGGCGGCCACCTGGATCGGCTCGTCGTAGCCCGCGGGCCGGAAGCGTGCGACGGTGCGCAGCGCGTCCCCGGTCGTGTACAGCGGCAGCGCGGGATGGTGCTTGGAGTAGCCGTGCTTGTTCGCGTGCTCGGCGTCCTCCTCCATCAGGTGCGCGCTGTCCTTCAGGACGATCTCGGCGAGCGCGGCCGTGTCCTCGGTGGCGTGGATCGGCCCGCGGAAGCCCTGCCTGACGAGGGCCGGGAGATAGCCGGTGTGATCGAGGTGGGCGTGCGTGACCACGACGGCGTCGATGGCGCGCGCGTCGAGCGGCAGCGGCTTCCAGTTCCGCTGCCGCAGTTCGGCGACGCCCTGGAACAGCCCGCAGTCCACCAGGATCCGCGACTTCGGGGTCTCGACCAGGTATTTGCTGCCGGTGACCGTCCCGACCGCGCCGAGAAAGGTCACGCTGCACATCGTCACTTGTCCTTCTCGGCCTTCTCCGCCGTCTTCACTTCGATCATGCGCGCGGACTTCTTCGCGGGCTTGCTCAGCGGGACGGTGACGGTGAGGATCCCGGCGGCGTAGGTCGCGGTGATCTCCTCCGGCTTCGCGTCCGCGGGCAGCCGCAGGGCGCGGCTGAACGATCCGTAGCGGAACTCGGTGTGGTGCTTCTCCTTCTGCGTCTCGGCGCGCTCGGCCCGCAGGGTGAGCACGTCGTCGGACACGCTCACCTCGACGTCGTGGGCGGGGTCGACGCCCGGCAGTTCGGCGCGCAGCACGAACGCCTCGGGCTCGAAGTGCGCCTCGATCCTGATCGCCTGCGGGGACGCCGGGCTCTGCGCCCACGGGAAGATCGAGGGGAAGGAGTCGAGCAGGTCGCCCAGGAGCGCAATGCCCGGGGCGGTGCGGTGCGCGATCTCGGCCATGCTGGGTTTCTCCCTTCGTCAGCCGGATCTCCGACACCTCAAGCCAAGCACCGCCGACGCCGCGCGCCAGGGTCTTTCGGCCCTGGGGGCGCGGCCGCCGCGCGCCGGGCGGCCGAAGGTCCCGGTCGACGTGGGACCTCGGGCACTGTTCGGGCCGTCGGCGCCGAGCGAGCCTGAGAGTCGAAACGGCATACCGAGGGGAGCCCTGCCGGTCGGCGGCACTCACGTTCCCCGCGAATCCTGGAGCCCCTCATGACGCAGTCCCTGGACCACGACCGCCCGCGCCGCCGGCTGGTACCGCGCCGCGCGAAGACGAAGCCCCCCGTGATACGCGACCTGCTGATCTCCAGCGCGGACATCCGCGTTCCCGCGCTGATCGTCCGGGACAGTCCCACGCTCATGGTCGCCGCGGTCGAGGACCTGTGCTGGCGGCTCGCGCTGGTGGACTCGGACCGGCGCAGGCCGCGGCGCTGGCGGCGCTCGGCCCTCGCCGCCTGGCGCGCGGAGCGCAGGCTCATCGAGGACAAGCGCGCCCGGATCCGGTCCATGGTCGACGAGTCCGTGCACGCCTCCTGACCGGCGGACCCGACCGGCGCGTCGGGACCTCCGGCCCTGGTCGGTGGGCGCCCCGGCTCGGCACGATATTCACGAAGGGCCTGCTCCGAAGCGGGATTGCGATGGCCGGACTGCGCGAGTTCTTCCTTCGGCTCCGCCTGGCGGGAGCGCCGGGCGCGCCGCCGGGAACCGCGGTGCCCCGCGACGAGGCCGCCGAACGCGACGCCGAGCTCGACCCGGTGTTCGGCGCGTTGGCCGCGGCGCACACCGAGGCGGCGCGCGTCCGCGCGGAGGCCGGAGCCCGGGCGGCGGCGATCCTGGAGGCGGCCTCGCGGGAGGCCGCGGAGATCGCGCGCACCGCGCGGGAGTCGGCCCCGGCGATCCGGGACCGGCGCGCGGCCGAGGCGCGCGTGGAGACGAAGGCCCTGGCCGCGGCGATCGCCGAGCGGGCCAGAGGGCGCGCCGAGGAGATCCGGGGGCACGGCGCGGCGCGGGTGCCGCGCTATGCCGAGCAGACCGTTCGCGCGGTGGACGCCTCGCTGCGCGGCGCGACACCGACGGGCCCGGAGCCATGAGCGGCGGCTGGGTGGCCGGAGCGGTGCGGGCCAGATCGCTGGCCCGGCGGGCGGTCGGCGACGCGGGTCGGAGCGCCTTGGCCGCCGGCCCTACCCTCTCCGAGGCGCTCGTGCGCCTGTCCGGGACGTCGTACGGCCGCGGGCTGCCGGAGGGCGCGACCCTGGCCGAGGCGGAGCACGCGGCGGGCGACGCGACCCTGTGGAATCTGCGCGTCCTGGCCGGCTGGCTCCCGCGCGCCGGACTCGCGATGTTGAGCGTGCTGGCCGCCGACTACGAGATCCGCAACATCACCGACCGGCTGCTCGCGCTCGGGGGCCGACCGGTGCCCGCGCCCTACGAACTCGGCGCGCTGGCCGGCGCGTGGGGCGGGGCCGCGGGGGCCGGATCCCCCGACGAGCTCAGGCGGGCCCTGATCTGCTCGCCGTGGGGCGACCCGGGATCCGCCGAGCCCGCCGCGCTGCTCGCCGGGCTGCGCCTGTCGGTCGCGAGCCGCCTGGCCGAGCTGCACGACGCGACGCGGGCCTGGGGCTGCGGTCTCGCCGCGATCGTCTACGCGCGCGAGCGGTTCCTGCGCGACGCCGCGCTCCCGGTCTCCGACGCTCGCGTCGCGGCGATGATCGGACCGGCGGCGCGCGCCGCGGACTGGCCGGCGTTCCTCGCGTCGCTGCCCGCGCGCTCCGCGGATTGGCCCTTCGAGGGCGTCGCCGAACCGGGCGGACTGTGGCTCGCGGAGGAGCGCTGGTGGACCCGCGTCCGGAAGGACGCGGAGAGGCTGCTGCACGCTCCCGGTTTCGGTCCCGAGGTCGCGATCGGCTGCGCCCAGACGCTCCTGGCCGACGCCCACGGCGTGTGCGCGGCGCTCGAGGCCGCCTCCCGCGGCGGTCGCGGGATCGGAGGCGGCCATGTCCGCGACTGAGCAGCGCGCCACCGGGCTCGAGGAGCGCGACGACGCGCGTCGCGCCGAGCGGGGCGCCAGGGGCCGGCGCAAGGCCCTGCGACCCGTGCGGATGCGGCGGATCGCGGTCGTCGCCCCGATCGATGAGTTCTCCGCCGTCCTGCGCGCCGTCGGCCGCGACGGCTGCGTCGACTTCCACGCGGGCGGCCGGGATCCGGCCTCGGGAAGCGCGGAGGCGGAATCGCTGGAGCACCACCTCGCGTCCGCCGAACGCCGGGACGGAGTGGCCGCGCTCGCCGGCTGGTGCCCGGCCGAGCGGGTGCCGGCGCTGACCGCCGATGTCGCGGCCGCGGGAGGCTCGGTCGTGGCACTGCCCATGCCGCCCCTGACGGACCCGCCGACGCTGATGAGAGGCTCGGGCCGCGCCTACCGCTCCTTCTCGCCCCTGGTACGGATGTACGGGACGGTCCCCTACGCGGATCTCGATCCGACCTTCCTCGTCGGGATCACCTACATCCTCATGTTCGGCGTGATGTTCGGGGACGTCGGCCACGGCGCCCTGATCGTCGCCGCGGCGCTCCTGCTGCGGTCCGGCCGCATCAGGGCCCTGTCCCGGGTGCGCCCGTTGTGGCCTTTCCTGCTCGGCGCGGGTGTCGCGGGCATGGCGGCGGGGCTGCTCTACGGGGAGTTCTTCGGGCCGACCGGCGTGCTGACCGCGCTGTGGCTGCGGCCGCTCGAACAGCCGCTGCGGCTGATCGGATGGGCCGTCGGGTTCGGGGTCCTGCTGCTGGCG
>DASTAE010000190.1:0-6771 GCA_035712985.1 Actinospica sp. | reverse complement strand
CCGCGTCCGCCGCCGCGATGCCTGGCGCAGAACCAGCGGTAGAACCGCCTAACGCTCGCCATCGGACCCCTGGGCCGCGTGCGGATCGCGCGGCAGCCGCAGCGAGTAGCCCACCCCGCGCACCGTGTGGATCAGCGGCACCCGCTCGCGGTCCACCTTCTTCCGCAGATAGGAGATGTAGGTCTCGACGACGTTGTCCCCGCCGCCGAAGTCGTACTGCCAGACGTGGTCCAGGATCTGCGCCTTCGACATCACCCGGCCCGCGTTCAGGGTGAGGAACCGCAGGAGTTTGAACTCGGTCGGGGTGAGGTCCATCGGCTCCCCGCCGCGCCGGGCCTCGTGCGCGTCCTCGTCGATGACCAGGTCCGCGAAGCCGAGCCTGGAATCCTCCTCGCCCACCGGCCTGGTGCGCCGCAGCACCGCCCGGATCCGGGCGATCAGCTCGTCCAGCGAGAAGGGCTTGGTCACGTAGTCGTCCCCGCCGACCGTGAGCCCGGTGATCTTATCCTCGGTGGCGTCCCGCGCGGTCAGGAAGACCACCGGCACCCGCAGGCCCTGGGCGCGCAGCCGCGCGCAGACCTCGAGCCCGTCGAAGTCCGGCAGCATCACGTCGAGCACCAGCAGGTCGGGCCCGAACTCGGCGGCCGCCGCCAGCGCCGAGCGCCCGTTCGCCGCGCTGGCCACCTCGAAGCCCTCGTAGCGCAGCGCGAGCCCGACGAGATCGGTCAGCGCGGTCTCGTCGTCCACCACCAGGATCCGCGCCTCGGACCGCGTCCCGTTCATAGCCCCGCCTTTCAGGTTCCTCCCACGGTCCCCTCATCCACTGTGCCCTACTTGTGAGTTCGCTGGGAGTCAGCTGTGAGCCGGGGCAAGGTGCGCGCGGCGATTTTGTGGATTCCGGCAACGGGCCGGCCCCTCCCGCGCCGCTAGCGTCGGGAGACGGAAGATCCGACTGGCGGACCCCCACAAGCGAAGGAGCCCCGATGGCGTTCACCCTCGCCCTCGATCCGCGCGCCGAGCGCCGCGTGCTGGCCGATCTGATCCGGGTGCCGCTGGGCGCCCGGGCGCGCGACGCGGCGCTGGTCGCGGGCGGCGCGGGCCTGACCGGCCTGGCCGCGCAGCTCTCGATCCCGGTGCACGGCTCGCCGGTCCCGGTCACCGGGCAGACCTTCGGCGTGCTGCTGGTCGGCGCCGCGCTCGGCGCCCGCCGCGGGGCCGCCTCCATGGCCCTCTACCTGCTGGCCGGCTTCGTCGGTGTGCCCTGGTTCGCCGGCGCCACGAGCGGCTCGATTCACCTGGCCACGCTGGGCTATCTGGTGGGCTTCATCCTCGCCGGGGCGCTCGTCGGCCGACTGGCCGAACGCGGCGCCGACCGCTCGCCGTGGCGCACCGCGCTGACCATGGCCGCCGGCAACGCGGTGATCTACGCGTGCGGCGTGCCCTACCTCGCGTGGTCCGCGCACCTGCCCGCAGGCACCGCGCTGCACTACGGGCTGACGGTCTTCCTGCTCGGCGACGCCCTGAAGATCCTCCTCGCGGCCGGCCTGCTGCCCGCCGCCTGGAAGCTCGTCGGCCGCCGGGGCATGGCAGACTAGCCGCATGCGTATCTACCTGGGCTCGGACCACGCGGGCTTCGAGCTGAAGAACCACCTCGTCGCACGGCTGAAGGAGCTCGGGCACGAGCCGGTGGACTGCGGCCCCTACGAGTACGTCGCCACCGACGACTACCCGCCCTACGTGATGGCCGCGGCCAAGAACACCGCCGACGAGCCCGGCACGCTCGGCATCGTCATCGGCGGCTCGGGCAACGGCGAGGTCATCGCCGCGAACAAGGTGCCCGGCACCCGCGCGGCGCTGGTCTGGAGCGAGGAGACCGCCTCGCTGGCCCGGCAGCACAACGACGCCAACGTGATCAGCATCGGCGGCCGGATGCACCCGATCGAGGCGGCCACCCGCTTCGTCGAGATCTTCGTGGACACCCCGTTCAGCCAGGACCCGCGGCACATCCGCCGGATCGGCATGCTCACCGAGTTCGAGGCCACCGGAGAGCTGCCCAAGCCGGAGTGACCGTGCCCCACGGTATTCATTCCGATGAGTGACAGGCTGGGACTTCACCGGGACTTTTGCCCCGGCGCCGGATGACGGTGGCGGGGGCGGTCGGTAAGGTCGGCGTCCATGATGGCGACGGCTGCGGTGGACCGTCCGGCGGCCCGCTCGCGTGATGCGGCGCGCCGCCGGAGCCGGTGGTCCCCGGTGAGGTTCTGGATCAGGCATCGACTGCTCGCGGCCGAGGCGCTGGTGCTGCCGGCGCTGCTCGCGCTCACCGTGGTCCTCGGGGTGCTCGCGCACCTGAACAACCCGTGGGTGCAGACCTCGATGGTCACCCTTCCGCTGCTGCTCGGCGGATTCACCCTCACCTTCACCGCGCAACTGGTGCTGCTGTTCGTCGCCGCGATCGTCGTGCTCGCCGACTCGGCCACGATGAACCCCTCCCGGCCCGACCCGGGCACCGTGCTGCTCGTCGGGCTGACCGCGCTCGTCGTGCTCGTCATGTCGCGCGAACGGGTGCGGCTCGGCGTGCGCGGCACCCGCGGCGAATCCATGCTCTTCGATCTGCGCGAACGGCTGCAGGCCCAGGGCCGGGTGCCCCGGCTGCCGAAGGGCTGGGACGTGGACGTGGCCCTGAAGTCGGCGGGCGGCCACTCCTTCGCCGGGGACTTCCTGATCGCCGCGCGCTCGGAGCAGGGCGGCGTGCTGCAACTCGGCCTCGTCGACGTCAGCGGCAAGGGCCTCGAGGCGGGAACCAGGGCCCTGGCCCTGTCCGGCGCCTTCGGCGGCCTGCTCGGCTCGGTCCCGGCCGGCGAGTTCCTGGCCGCGGCCAACCGCTACCTGCTGCGGCAGGGCTGGGAGGAGGGCTTCGCGACCGCCGTGCACCTGGTGCTCGACCTGGAGTCCGGCGAGTTCGAGTGCTACAGCGCGGGACACCCGCCGGTCGCGCGGCTCAACGCGCGCACCGGGGGATGGGAGCTCGCCGAGACGCCCGGCCCGGTGCTCGGCGTGCTGCCCGACGTGGAGTACGAGCCCTGCCGCGGCCGGCTGGCCCCCGGCGACGCGCTGCTGCTGTACACCGACGGACTCGTCGAGCGGCCTGGCCGGGACCTCTCCGTGGGCCTGGACCGGCTGCTCGGCGCCGCGCAGCTGCTGCGCTCCCGGAACTTCCCGGGCGGCGCGATGCGGATCGTGGACACGGTCGCCCGCTCGGTGAACGACGACCGCGCCCTGGTGCTGCTGTGCCGCGCGGCTCAGGCCTCGACCGAGGCCTGAGCGCGCCGCGACCGGCTACTGCAGGGCCGCGAGGACCTGCGCCTCCTCCGGACCCGCGAACGAGGCGCCGTAGCCCGCGTTGAGGACCACGGTGCCGATCGCGAGGTCCAGCTTCGGGTCGAAGACGACCATCCAGCTGTTCGGCTTCGCCTGTCCTGAGCCGACGTCGGCGGTGCCGGTCTTGCCGTAGACCGTCGAGTTCACGCCGCTGAAGACCCCGGCGGCGGTGCCGTCGGACTGCGTGGTGACCGCCTTCATCATCTGCCACAGGGCCTGCTGCACGTTCGAGGGCAGCGGGGTCGCGGTGGTCTGCGCGGCGCCCTGGACCACGATCGGCTGCTTGAAGGTGCCGGTGTCCACCGTCGCGGCGACCGAGGCCATCGCGAGCGGCGCGGCCTCCAGTTGGCCCTGGCCGAACAGCTCCTGGAACAGCTCGCCGTTCGAGGAGCTGGACGGGATCTGGTAGTACGGGCCGGCCAGGCCGGTGCCGAGGTTCCACTGCTCGTTGAGCCCGTAGTACTTCTGGGCGGTCTGCGCGAGAGTGGTCGAGCCGATCTTGTTGTACCACTGGCCGAACGCGTTGTTGCAGGACACCGCGAAGTCGGTCAGGAACGGCGTCCCGGCCGGCTCGCTCTCGTTCTGCGAGTTGGCGAAGGTGGTGCCGTCCACCACGATCTTCGCCGGGCACTCGACCGCCTGGCTGGGCGAGCTGAGCAGCCCGCTGGTCAGCAGCGCGGTCGAGGTGATGATCTTGTTGGTGGAGCCGGGCGCGATCCGCGCGGTCAGCGCGAAGTCGTTGCCGCCGTCGTTGTTCGCCACCGCGAGGATGTCGCCGGTGCTCGGCTGCAGCACGACCATCGAGCTGTCGGTGTACTTCGAGACCGCGGCCTGCGCGGCCGCCTCGGCCTTGGCGTTGAACGTCGTCTTGACCACGCCGGTGTTCACCGGCTGGCTGAGCACGTCCGCGCTGCTGCTGATCTGCGTCCCGTCGGCCTTCTCCAGGACGACCTCGACACCCGGCGTGCCCTGTCCGACCGGCGCCGACTTCTTCAGCGCGTTGTAGATGTTGTGCACGCCGGGGTCCGTGGCGGAGGAGAGGCTGTTGCCCGCGTCGTCCGTCACCTCGGAGGCCGAGGGCGCGATCGGGACGCTGACGAGCTTCTCGCCCGCGGTCAGGTTCGGCGCGACCAGCGACGGATCCCACTGGATCCACCAGCCGCCGTTCTTCTTGTAGGCGACCAGCTTCGAGGAGTACGACCAGTTCGCCGTGACCGAGCTGGCGACCGTGCCCGACGAGGACGAGGTCGACGCGGAGGCGGACGCCGCCGCCGAGGAGGACGCGGAGGCCGAGCTCGACGCCGCCGCGGAGCTCGACGTCGCCGACGCGGGCAGACCCACCTTCGCGGCCACCGAGAAGGTGACGGCGCCGGCGGTCCCGGTCGGCGCGGCGCTGCCGTACGACGCGGAGGAAGAGGCCGAGGCGGAGGCCGTGGCCGCGGTCGAGGCGCCGGCCGACGACGAGGCCGCCGCGGCGAGCGCCGTCGAACCGGTGGCCGCGAGCTGCAGGCCGCCCAGGTTCAGGTTGGATCCGAAGGCGGCCAGCGTGGACTGGGCGGCCGCCGGGTCGTCGGTGTACGTCGCCGCCTGCTTGAAGTTCCCGCTCGCCCAGGCCGCGAGGAAGACCTGCGCGGTCTGCTCCGCGTCGGCCGTGACGCTGGTGCCGGTGGGCTGGAAGCCGCTCGGGGTCGGCTTCGCCGCCGCGCCGGAGCCGGTCAGCGAGCCCTGGTTGAGCACCAGCACGGTGGCGAGGCCGACGATCGCCGCGGCGCCGATCCCGCTGGCCAGAAACAGCTTCTTGCGCGAGTGCGGCCGCTCCTCGTTCGTCGCGAAGTCCTCCGCGGGCGGCGCGGAGGGCCGCTGCGGCGGCGCCGAGCGGTACGCCTGCGGCTCGGGCGGCGGCACGTGGTAGACCGGCGAGGGCGAGGCCGGCTGCGGCCGCACCGGCTGCTGCGCGGCGGGCGCCCCCTGCTGGTTCGCGCCGCCGGCGTAGCCGCGCTGCGGCTGGGCCTGCTGCGTCTCGCCCCACATCTGCGCGGGCTGCGGCGGCTGCCAGGTGTTCGTGGGGGCCGCGGGGCTCTGCGCGGGCGGCGTCTGCGGCACGACCTCGGTCGGCTGCGCGTCCGCGGGCGGCGTCGGCGCGCTCAGGATCCGGGTGGCCAGCGAATCGGGGCTCGGCGGGGTGACCACCTGCGTCGGCTGCTCGACGATCGGGGTGGGCTGGTCGACGACCCGCGTCTCCATCGCGTCCGCGGACGGCTGCTCCGGCTCGGGCTCGGGCGCCCACCGCAGGGGCTCCGGCTCCGGCGCAGGCACAGGCTCAGGTTCCGGCTCGGACTGCCGGGGCTCGGTCACCGCGGGCTCGGGAGCCTCCTTGACCGGCGGCATCGTCCAGTCGGTCTGCTCCTCCTCGGCCTCGGGCGGCGCGGCCGGCACCTCCCGCTCCGGCTCAGGCGTTGCCTCCGGCTCCGGCACCGAACTCCCGCCCCCCGACGGTTCCTCGTCCCCGCCGAACCAGCCGTCCCAGACCTTCTTCGCAGAATCGTCGCTCACCTCGAGTCCCCTCCTTGATACGGACCTACCCAGCTCTAAGACGTGCGGGAATGCAAGTCCGTTGCGGGCAGATCCTATCCGCACGCCATGTGCGGACGCGCGGACGATGCGTCACATCCAGGCAACAGGACCGACGAAAAGGGCCCCGGTGCTGCTGCCCGGGGCCCCGTGGAGCGGATGACGGGAATCGAACCCGCGTAGCTAGTTTGGAAGACTAGGGCTCTACCATTGAGCTACATCCGCGTTGGTGACGCAGGCCTATCTTGCCACAACACCGAGCTGCGCCGTGACACGGTTTCGCCCCGCGGGAACCCGGGTGCATGCGCGCCCCGGTTCCGGGTAAGCTCCGCTCGCCGGGGTGTGGCGCAGCTTGGTAGCGCGTTCGCTTTGGGAGCGAAAGGCCGTGGGTTCGAATCCCGCCACCCCGACTCCTCTTCGCAAGGCCGTCCGCCCGACCGTCCGCATGGTCGTTTCGCCCGTTTCCGGGGCTTTGCCTTTCCTGTGATCTGCACTTTTATCACCCTGCGGGGGTCCGCGGGGTACGATGGCCCGGCAGGTGCGGTATCGGCGTGCGGAAAACCGTCCGCCGGCGCGATCACGGCCCGTTTCAGCGAGTCACCTTCCGGCGCGGCGCCTGCGACCAAGACCGAAGTCCCAACGAGGAGACCACTGCTGTGAAGAGCGCCGTCGAGAATCTGGACCCGACCCGGGTCCGGCTCACCGTCGAGGTTCCCTTCGCCGAGCTCAAGCCCAGCCTCGACGCGGCGTACCAGAAGATCGCCGAACAGGTGAACGTGCCGGGCTTCCGCAAGGGGAAGGTACCGCCGCGAGTCATCG
>DASTAE010000189.1:0-5511 GCA_035712985.1 Actinospica sp. | reverse complement strand
CCCAGAGTGGCGAAAATCGTACAGATCGTACTGACGTGGGGTCAGAATCCGCCATCGGCCTCCCCGCCGAGACCTGCTCGGCCGGCTTTGAGGGCGGCCAGGCGGGCGTCGACCTCGGTGTCCTTGGCGAGGGTGTCGAGGCTGTTGAACCGGGAGTCCAGGGTGGAGGAAGGGCGCGCGGTCGCCGGACGATCACGCGCGTGTTCCACTGTGGACATGGCGGATGTCGAGAGCACGACCGGCCGGGCGGCGGCGATCAAGGCCGGCTACACCTTCGACGGACCGGCGATCGGCGTCGGCGCGCTGCTCGAGGACGGCAAGCCGCGCTCCGATGTACGTGTGAGCCTGCCGCTGTCGATGATGAACCGGCACGGCCTGGTGGCGGGCGCGACCGGCACCGGCAAGACCCGCACGCTGCAAGGCCTCGCGGAGCAGCTCTCCGACGCTGGGGTCCCCGTCTTCCTCGCCGATATGAAGGGCGACCTTTCCGGCCTCGCGGTGCCCGGCGAGGGCGGCGAGAAGCTGCTCGCGCGCACCGCCGCGCTCGGCCAGGACTGGCAGGCGGCCGGCTACCCCGTCGAGTTCCTCTGCCTCGGCGGACTCGGCGACGGCGTCCCGGTGCGGGCCACGCCGACCTCGTTCGGCCCCACGCTGCTGGCCAAGGTGCTGGAGCTCAACCAGACGCAGACCTCGTGCCTGGAGCTGATCTTCGGCTGGGCCGACGCGCGCGGCTACGACCTGCTCGACCTCAAGGACGTGCGCGCCGTCGTGGCCTATCTGACCAGTGCCGCGGGCAAGGACGAGCTCAAGGAGATCGGCGGCGTCTCCGCGGCGACGGCGGGCGTGATCCTGCGCGAGCTCTCCGGGCTCGCCGCGCGCGGCGCGGAGGTCTTCTTCGGCGAGCCCGAGTTCGACGTATCAGAGATCGTACGCACCGCGCCCGACGGCCGCGGCGTGATCACCGTGCTCGAACTCCCCGGCGTGCAGGAACAGCCCGAGCTGTTCTCCACCTTCCTGATGTGGCTGCTCGCGGGGCTGTTCCAGGCGCTGCCCGAGGTCGGCGACACGGAGAAGCCGAAGCTCGTGTTCTTCTTCGACGAGGCGCACCTGCTGTTCAAGGACGCGCCGAAGCCCTTCCTGGAGTCCGTCGCCAAGACCGTGCGGCTGATCCGCTCGAAGGGCGTCGGCGTCTTCTTCGTCACCCAGACGCCGACCGACGTGCCCGCCGACGTCCTCGCCCAGCTCGCCAACCGGATCCAGCACGCCCTGCGCGCCTTCACCCCCAACGACGCGAAGGCGCTCAAGGCGACGGTCTCGACCTTCCCGAAGACCGACTACGACCTCGCCGAGACGCTGACCTCGCTGGGCATCGGCGAGGCCGTGGTCACCGTCATGTCAGAGGACGGAGTTCCGACGCCGGTGGCGCCGACCAGGCTGTTCGCTCCGCGGGCGGATATGGGACCGATGGACGAGGCGGCGATGCGCGCGATGATCGCCGCCTCGCCGCTGATGCCGCGCTACGGGCAGGCGGTCGACAGCGAGTCCGCGTACGAGATCCTGGAGCGGGACAAGGCACGGCAGCAGGAGCAGGCAGCGGCCGAGGAGCAGGCGAAGGCGGCCGCCGACGTCGAGAAGCAGCAGCGCGGCGCCCCCAAGCGCTCGGCCCCCGCCTCGGTCTCGCCGCTCGAAGCGATCCTCGGCCAGAAGACCGCGCACAACCTCGCGTCCGCGGTGGGCAAGGAGATCGCGCGCAGCCTGTTCGGGACGCGCCGCCGGAAGTAGGCGGCCTCAGACGAAGTCGCGCCAGAACTCGACCGTCGGGCGCAGATTCTTGGCGATCTCGTGCGACGTGTCGAATTCGTGCTCGATGTAGTCGTCGAGATCGGCGCCGTAGCAGATGATGTCGGTCTGGTAGAGGGACAGCACGACGTGCCCAAACGTGCCCCGGCCCGCCGGGAGATAGCGGTGGCTGTAGATCGGCACCAGGGTAGGCACCTCGGCGAGGTGCCGCTCGGCGATCGCGAGCGCCTGGCCGAGTTCGGCGGGCCGCTCGCCCCAGGCCCTGTCCCAGAAGACGTTGTGCTCCACGTCGAACAGCACGCCCTCGACCGGCCAGTCCAGCCGTCCGCGCAGCACGTCCGGATCCCCGTCGCGCCAGTTCGGCCACGGGTCGCCGGGCGCGCGGAACACGCCGGGCTCGTCCTCGACCGGAACGCCGACCGGCAGCCCGGCCGCCAGGAACGCCCGGTGGTCCTCGGCGAACTCGAAGCCGAACCGCGCCTCGATCCGGTCGAACTCCGCCTCGGTCAGCCCCGGTTCGATCCGGCAGTCGCGCCCGGCCAGCCGCGCCAACCGCGCCGCCGCCGCGACCCCCAACGCCTCACCCGCGCTCATCGCCACGGCACGACCGTAGCCCGGATGGAGTCACTGCGCGCGCGGCCGCCCGCGCGCGCCGCCCAGGCTGAAGGCGAACGGATCCCCCTCCAGAAAGGGAACACCCCGATGAGCGACATCCTCGGCACCCTGCTCACCCAGCTGACCAAGAACTCCGGCGGCATCAACGGCCTGGTCTCCAAGCTGACCAGCGGCGGCCTCGGGCAGCAGCTCCAGTCCTGGATCAGCCAGGGCCAGAACCAGCAGGTCAGCGGCGAGCAGGTGCGTCAGGCGCTCGGCGAGGAGCAGATCAACCGTCTCGCCCAGCAGGCCGGGACCACTCCGGACGAGGCCGCGAACCAGCTGGCCGAGAAGCTGCCGGGGGCGGTGGACAAGCTGACGCCCGAGGGCTTCGTGCCGCAGCCGGACCAGCTCGGCAGCCTGCTCGGGAAGCTGACCGGCAAGAGCTGAGCCCGCCACGCCCTCAACCGGGCGGCGCGCCGTGCTCGAGGTAGGCGGTCCCGCCGACCGCCCTCGCCTCGATCGCGGCGTGCACGCGGCGGGCCAGCCGGGGAATCAGCAGGGCGTCGAGGTCGGCGCGCGGATGGAAGGCGTAGCGGTCGATCTCGACGCCGTCCACGCGGATCGCCGCGAGCTCGTCCGCCGAGAGTTCGCCGCCGTCGAAGACGAACAGCACCTTGTCGCCCTCCGCGGCGGCCGGGGCCCAGTCGACGACGAGCAGATTCCCGACCGGCAACCGCGCGCCCAGCTCCTCGACGAGCTCGCGGCGCAGGGCCGCGGTCGGCGTCTCGCCCGGCATCAGGTAGCCGCCGGGCAGGTCCCAGCCGTCCTTGTACGTCGGGTGCACGAGCAGGACGCGGTCGGGCCCGTCGAAGTAGAGCACGCCCGCTGCGGCGCGTGCGGCGGCGAAGGGCTCGGACACCCGCCCAGCGTAGGGGCGAAGTAGGCTCGCGGCATGAGCGATGGCGAGACTTTGCGGACGGTGTCGGTCGACCGGATCGGCACGGGGCGGTACACGGCGACGAACGCGCGCGGCGGGAAGATCGAGTTCGGCTCCGGGGACGACGCCGACTTCACCCCCGTCGAGCTGCTCCTCGCGGCCCTCGGCGGCTGCACCGCGATCGACGCGGACGTGGCGACCAGCCGGCACGCGGAGCCGCTGCGCTTCACCGTGGACGTGCGGGGCGACAAGGTCGCCGACGACGAGGGCAACCGGATGGAGAACCTCGCCGTGACCTTCCACGTCGAGTTCCCCGAGGGGCCCGAGGGCGACCGGGCGCGGGCGATCCTGCCCCGCGCGGTGAGGCTCTCGCACGACCGGCTGTGCACCGTGAGCCGGACCGTCGAGCGCGGCACCCCGGTCTCCTCCACGCTGGCCGAGGACTGATCGAGGCGCACGTCAGCGCGCTGTCAGCCCGGTGACGGCGCGGGATCCGTCGTATCAGCAGCTCGTCAGCCACGTGTCAGGGGCTCCCGGCACAGTGGTCCTCATGAATACACGGAACCCATCCGAGGAGATCGCTGTCCAGGTCGAGGGCCTGGTCAAGAGGTTCGGCGAGCAGACGGCCGTGGACCATGTCGACCTCGCGGTCCCCGCCGGGTCCGTCTTCGGCCTGCTGGGGCCGAACGGGGCGGGGAAGACCACGATCGTGCGCATGCTGTCCACGCTGCTGCGGCCCGACGGGGGCACGGCGCGGGTCGCCGGGCTCGACGTGGTCAAGCACGCGCAGGCGGTCCGCCGCGCCATCGGCCTGACCGGGCAGTTCGCCGCGGTCGACGAGGCGCTCAGCGGCTACGAGAACATCTACATGATCGGGCGGCTGCTCGACATGCCGCGCAAGGACGCGAAGCGGCGCACCGAGGAGCTGCTGGCCGTCTTCGGGCTCGAGGAGGACGCCAAGAAGGTCGCCAAGCAGTACTCCGGCGGCATGCGGCGGCGGCTCGACCTGGCCGCCTCGCTGGTCGGCCGGCCGAGCGTGCTCTTCCTGGACGAGCCGACCACCGGCCTGGACCCGGCGCGGCGCAACGACCTGTGGGACATCGTCCGCGACCTCGCGGAGAGCGGCACCACCGTGCTGCTGACCACGCAGTACATGGAGGAGGCCGAGGCCCTCGCGCAGGACATCGCGGTGATGGACCACGGCCGGTTCATCGCGCGCGGCACGGCCGAGGAGCTGAAGGTCCGGATCGCCGGGCGCAGCATCCGGCTGCGGCCGGTCGTCGCGGCCGAGATCCCCGCGCTGCGCGAGGCGCTGCTCGACGTGCTGGGCGCGGCCGAGGAGGTCGCCCCGGGCACGATCGGCGGCCCGGTGTCCGAGGACGCGCAGGTGGCCCGGCTGCTGCAGTCGATCGCGGCGAAGCAGATCGCGATCGCGGACGTCAGCACCGTGACGGCCTCGCTGGACGAGGTCTTCCTCACCCTGACCGAGAAGAAGGGCGCGGCGGCCGAGGTGCCCGCGCAGACGAACGCGATCCCCGTGGAGGCCGCCCGATGAGCGCCGTGACCAGTACCCTCGCGCCGAGCAACCTGAGCTCGCACACCAACGTCCGGGACACCCTGCGGCACACCGGAGCGCTGATCCGCCGCAACCTGCTCTCCACCAAGGCCACGCCGGAAGAGCTGCTCGACGTCACATTCTTCCCGATCATCATGACTGTGATGTTCACCTACGTTTTCGGCGGCGGTCTCAAGGCCAGCACCGGCGGCAACTACATCGAGTACCTGATCCCGGGCATCTTCGCGCAGATGCTCTCCTTCGGCGCGATCGGCGTGGGCATCAAGCTCAACTCCGACTTCGACAAGGGCCTGATGGACCGGTTCCGCTCACTGCCGATCGCGCGCGTCTCGGTGCTGAGCGCGCACCTGGTCTCCAGCGTGCTGCGGCTGCTGCTGGCCAGCGCGATCACCTTCACCGTGGCGACCTGCCTGGGCTTCCGGGTGCACACGAACGTGCTCGAGTTCTTCGGCGGGATCGGCGTGCTGCTCGCGCTCGGCTTCGGGATGTCCTGGGTGAGCCTGTACGTCGGCACGATCGTGCGCAGCCCGCAGGCCGTGCAGGGCGTGCTGCAGATCGCGCTGTTCCCGCTGATGTTCTGCTCGTCCATCTTCACCTCGGT
>DASTAE010000188.1:0-12048 GCA_035712985.1 Actinospica sp. | reverse complement strand
CTGCGCATCGGGGGCGGCAGGCACTACGATGTGAGCGCACCTGATGCTCCGGCAATGTCATAAAATAAGCTGATAATGCGTTGACATGACGATGAATCAGCGAAACTGCGGTGGGGTTACTTTCGGCGTGTTCGTTGCGGGGTGAGCACAGTCCGACCTACTGTCGTTTCGTCGATGGAGTCATCTAGATGATGTTGACGGCCGTCAGGGGCGATACAGTTCTTGACTGGACCGTGTGCGCGGCCGCTGACCGCGCGCCGCGGCGAACAACTCACCAGCGCGAGAGGCCTTCGAATCGTGGGTGCACCCCAGAACTACCTCGCCGTCATCAAAGTCGTGGGCATCGGC
This sequence comes from Actinospica sp., assembly GCA_035712985.1. Lineage (GTDB taxonomy): Bacteria > Actinomycetota > Actinomycetes > Streptomycetales > Catenulisporaceae > Actinospica. The sequence continues at coordinate 11,700 of DASTAE010000188.1, read as the reverse complement.
GGCGGCGGCGTCAACGCGATCAACCGGATGATCGAGGTCGGACTCAAGGGTGTCGAGTTCATCGCGATCAACACCGACGCGCAGGCGCTGCTGATGAGCGACGCGGACGTCAAGCTCGACGTCGGCCGCGAACTGACGCGCGGTCTGGGCGCGGGCGCCAACCCGGACGTCGGCAAGAAGGCGGCGGAGGATCACGCCGAGGAGATCGAAGAGGTCATCAAGGGCGCCGACATGGTGTTCGTGACCGCGGGCGAGGGCGGTGGCACCGGCACCGGCGGCGCGCCGGTGGTCGCGCGTATCGCGCGTTCGCTCGGGGCGCTCACCATCGGCGTGGTGACCCGGCCGTTCACCTTCGAGGGCCGCCGCCGGGCGACCCAGGCCGAGGAGGGCATCGCCGCGCTGCGCGAGGAGGTGGACACCCTCATCGTCATCCCGAACGACCGGCTGCTGTCCATCTCGGCGCCGGGCGCCACCGTGCTGGACGCGTTCAAGTCCGCCGACCAGGTGCTGCTCAGCGGCGTCCAGGGCATCACGGACCTGATCACCACCCCCGGCCTGATCAACCTCGACTTCGCCGACGTCAAGTCCGTGATGTCCGAGGCCGGCTCCGCGCTCATGGGCATCGGCTCGGCGCGCGGCGAGAACCGGGCCACGGCCGCGGCCGAGATGGCGATCTCCTCCCCGCTGCTCGAGGCCTCGATCGACGGCGCGCGCGGCGTGCTGCTGTCCATCTCCGGCGGCTCCGACCTGGGCCTGTTCGAGATCAACGAGGCCGCGCAGCTGGTCTCCGAGGCGGCGCACCAGGACGCGAACATCATCTTCGGCGCCGTGATCGACGACGGCCTCGGCGACGAGGTGCGGGTCACGGTCATCGCCGCGGGCTTCGACGGCGGCCAGCCGACCAAGCGCCGCGAGCCGGTGATCACGCACGCGGACAAGGCCGAGCCGGCCGGCGCCACCACCACCGTGCACAACGGGATGCTCGGCGCCACCGCCACGCCCCCGGCGCCGGAGGAGGACGCGAACGCGAGCACCGCCCAGCTGCCGACGATCCCGCCGAGCCGGGGCGAGGACGACATCGACATCCCGGAATTCCTGAAGAACATCAACTAGCGGTCGCGCTGTAGGCTCCGCATCGTGGAGATCTTCGCGCACGGCCGGGTCCGCTTCGCCTTCTCGGACCGGCACGGCGGCGTCAGTGCGGCGCCCTACGGTTCGCTCAATCTCGCCGACCACGTCGGCGACGATCCGGCGGCGGTGCGGCGCAACCGCGAGCTCGCCGCGACCGGGCTCGGGCTCGATCCCGAGCGGGTGGTCTATCTGACGCAGGTTCACGGGGCCGAGGTCGTCCTCGCCCGCGAGCCCTGGCCCGAGGCCGAGCGGCCCGAGGCCGACGGCAGCGTCACCGACGTGACCGGGCTCGGCCTGGCCATCATGGTCGCCGACTGCACCCCGGTCCTGCTGGCCGATCCCGAGGCCGGGATCATCGCGACCGCGCACGCGGGGCGCCCCGGAATGGCCGCCGGCGTGGTGCCCGCGACGGTCGAGCGGATGGTCTCGCTCGGCGCGGATCCCGCGCGGATCATCGCGCGCACCGGGCCCGCGGTCTGCGGGGCCTGCTACGAGGTGCCGGAGACGATGCGCGCGCACGTCGCCGAGCGGGTGCCGGAATCCTTCGCCACCACCAGCTGGGGCACGCCGTCCGTGGACGTGCCCGGCGGGGTCTGGGCGCAGCTGCGCGCGGCCGGGATCACCGCGGGGCACGGCCACCGCTCCGAGATCTGCGCGATGGAGTCCAAGGACCACTACTCCTACCGGCGCGAGGGCGTGACCGGCCGCTTCGCCGGATTCGTCTGGATGGAAGCGCAGAGCTGATGGCGGATCGGGAGGCCGAGCTCGCCGCGAACCTGATCGCCGTCCGAGAGCGCATCGCCGTCGCGTGCGCCGCCGCCGGCCGCGGCGCCGACGAGGTGACGCTGGTGGCCGTGACCAAGTTCCATCCGGCCTCCGATGTGCTCCGGCTCCTTCGCCTCGGGCAGACCGTGCTCGGCGAGAACCGGGACCAGGAGGCCTCCGCGAAGGCCGCCGAGGTGGCCGCGGAACTTGCCGACACACCGTCGGTTCCCACGCCCGAATGGCACTTCATCGGTCAACTCCAGACCAACAAGGTCAAATCAGTCGTCTCCTACGCCGACGTCGTCGAGTCGGTCGATCGGCTCTCCCTGGCCGCCGCGCTGGATAAGGCGGCGGCCCGCGCCGGGCGCAGGATCCGCGCGTTCGTGCAGGTCAACCTGGACGCCGACGCCGTGCGCGACGGCTCGGGGCGCGGCGGCGCGCATCCGGAGGAGGTGCTCGAACTGGCCGACGCCGTGGCCGGATCCGCAGCGTTGGAACTCGCCGGGCTGATGGCCGTGGCTCCGCTCGGGCTCCCGCCGGAACCGGCGTTCGAGCGCCTGGCCGCCCTCGCGGGCGAACTGCGTGGCGCCCACCCTGACGCCGTGTCACTCTCGGCAGGGATGAGCGGTGATCTCGAGGCGGCGGTCGCGGTGGGTGCGACACACGTCCGCATCGGCACCGCGTTGCTCGGCGGCAGGCCGCTCCTGCGGTAACGTCGTGATTTGAGACGGTTTCATGGTTAAAACCGATCAGCCGTTGACTCAGACACTGAACGATCGGGATCAGACGGAAGGACGGGTCAATGCCCGGATTCATCAAGAAGACGGCCGTCTATCTCGGTCTGTCCGAGGGGGAGGACCCCTACGCGTACGACGAGGAGGACTACGAGGCCGAGCCGGAGCAGGCGCAGGCCGAGGCGGAGCAGGAGGAGCGCGAGGAGGAGTTCGTGCCGCGCTTCGCCCAGCAGCCCCCGCGCTACAGCGAGCCGGCCGCGCCGCGGCAGGCCCAGCCCTCGGCCGCCGAGCAGGAGGTGCGCCCGCTGTTCCTGGCCGAGCAGCCGCGCCGTAGCTCGGTCCCGGTGCCGGCCCGTCAGCCCTCGTCCTCGATCCGGCCGACCACGGTCGCCGTGCTGCCGGACTCCTACGACCGCAACGGATCCGGCGGCGGCGAGCCCTACCGGATCACCACGCTGCACCCGCAGCGCTACGACGACGCGCGCACCATCGGCGAGCACTTCCGGGACGGCACCCCGGTCATCATGAACCTCAGCGAGATGGGCGACCCGGACGCGAAGCGCCTGGTGGACTTCGCGGCAGGCTTGGTCTTCGGCCTGCGGGGAAGCATCGAGAGAGTGACGCAGAAGGTGTTTCTGCTCTCACCTGCTAACGTCGATGTGACGGCCGAGGACAAGGCCCGCATCGCAGAGGGCGGGTTCTTCAACCAGAGCTGACCGACGGTGTCCGGACGGACGCCGCGGGTGACGGCGGTCCGGAAGGAACGGTGCGCGAGATGCACGTCGCGATCCAGGTGGTCACGGTGGCGCTCTGGGTCTACTGGATCCTGCTCATGTTCCGGCTCGTGATGACGTGGGTTTTCCAATTCGCCCGCTCTTACGATCCGCACGGTGTCATGCTGGTAGCCGTGGAGTCCGCCTACACCGCCACCGATCCGCCGCTCAAGTTTCTGCGGCGGTACATCCCGCCGTTGCGGATCGGCGGTCTGGCGCTCGACCTGGCGTTCTTGCTGTTAGTGATCATCCTGTTCCTGGCGATCCAGTTCGTGGGAACGATCTGAGGGAAGATCTGACGATACATAACAGCCAGGACACGAGATATTGTCTGTCCGGTACGCCGACGACCACGCCGAGGTGAAGAGATGCCGTTGACCCCCGAGGATGTGCACAACAAGCAGTTCACGACAGTCCGACTCCGCGAGGGCTACGACGAGGAAGAAGTCGATGCCTTCCTGGATGAGGTGGAGGCGGAGCTGACCCGTCTGCTGCGCGAGAACGAGGAGCTGCGCGCCAAGCTGGCAGCGGCGACCCGCGCCGCGGCCCAGGCCCAGCAACAGGCCCAGCAGGCTCAGCAGCAGGCCGCGCAGCAGTCCGGTCCGATGGATCGGGGTGGGCCTGGCCCGATGGATCGACCTCCGATGGATCGCTCCCCGGTCCCGATGGACCGGATGCCGCAGCGTCGCGAGCCGCAGCCCATACCTCCGCAGCTGCCCGCCCCGATGCCGATGGCCATGGCCGTGCCGCAGCAGCCCCAGTTCCCGCAGGCGCCGGGCGGCGACTCCGCCGCGCGCGTGCTGGCGCTGGCGCAGCAGACGGCCGACCAGGCGATCGCCGAGGCGCGCAACGAGGCCAACAAGATCGTCGGCGAGGCCCGCACCCGTGCGGACGGCCTCGAGCGCGAGGCCCGCAACAAGGCCGAGGCCCTGGAGCGTGACGCGCAGGAGAAGCACCGCGTGGCGATGGGCACGCTGGAGCAGGCCCGCGCCTCGCTGGAGCGCAAGGTCGAGGACCTGCGCGCCTTCGAGCGCGAGTACCGCCAGCGCCTGAAGTCGTACCTGGAGAGCCAGATGCGGCAGCTCGAGTCGAACAGCAGCGACGACTCGGCGCTCGCCCGCAGCTCGAGCTCCTCGTTCGGCGGCGGCGTCCCGCAGCTCGGCCCCGGCACCTCGGCGGCGGCGCAGTCCGCCCCGCAGCCGAGCCCGATCCCGCAGCCGGCCCCGATCCAGCCGCAGCCTCAGCCGGTTCCCGGCATGGGCGGGCTGAGCTCCTCGGGCGTCGGTGTCGCGCCGAACTTCGGGCAGTCGAACTTCGGGCAGCCCGGCCTCGGCCAGTCGGGCCCGCAGCCGAGCTACGCCGCGGCGGCGCCGAACCCGGGCATGCCCGGCCAGGCTCCGGCGATGGCCGGCTCCTCGATGAGCCAGATGACCCAGACGATGGCCCCGATCCGGCCCGGCGTCCCGCCGCAGCCGAACCCGGGCATCCCGCAGGCGCCCTCCCCGATGCGCGGCTTCCTCATCGACGAGGACCCGGACAGCTGACGGTTGCGGCTCCCCTCTGAGTCGATGTAGTGCGAAGCAGTACTCGGTAAGACCGGTAACACCCCTCGGCGTTCGGCGTACGCTCCGGGGGCCCGCGGTCCGGCGTGGTGCCGCGCGGCTCCCGGAGGGCAGGTTCGCCGAATGCAGGAACACGAATAGGCAGGGATACGGATCCGCACGCGGAATCTGACCCGGCGTCAATACTAGCCGTATTCATGCCATCACCGAAAGTGCGCACTGGCGCACAAGGCCGCCCGGCTGCTTGACTCGAAGTGTGGGGCAGGAGACAGCCGCCGACTGGCGAGCGGCGCTCGCGGTGGCGAGCGCGGGATACGGCGCGTCCGCGCTGCGCGAGCCGCGCGCCGAGGATCCGGCACAGGTGGGCCCGTACCGCGTCGAGGCGGTGCTCGGGCAGGGCGGCATGGGCCGGGTGTTCCTGGCCAGGGACACGGCCGCGGCGGGGGCGGTTCCGGTGGCCCTCAAGGTTCTCTCACACACCGACGACGCGATGGCACGCGCCCGCTTCGAGCGGGAGCTGGCGGCCGCGCGCCGGGTCACGGGGGCCGGCACGGCCCGGGTGCTCGACGGGGACCCGGAGGCCGACCCGCCCTGGCTGGCCACCGAGTTCATCGAGGGCCCGACGCTCGACCGCCTGGTGGCCCAGCGCGGCCCGCTCCCGGCCCGCGCCGCGGCGGGGCTCGCGGTCGGCGTGGCCGGCGCCCTCTCCACGATCCACGCGGCGGGCGTGGTGCACCGCGATCTCAAGCCCGCGAACATCATCCTGGCGCCCGACGGCCCGCGGGTCGTCGACTTCGGCATCGCCAGGACCGCCGACTCGGTCACCCTCAGCGTCACCGGCTGGACCATGGGCACGCCCGGCTACATGGCCCCCGAGCAGATCGCCGATCCGCGCCGGGTGGGCCCGGCCGTGGACGTCTTCGCGCTCGGCGCGGTGCTCGTCTTCGCCACCACCGCCTCCTCGCCCTACTCCGGCGGCGACGCGGCCTCGGTCATCTACCGCATCGTGCACGGCGAGCCCAGCCTGGTCGGCGTCCCCGACGACCTGCGCGAACTCGTCGCGGCCTGCCTGGCCAAAGACCCGGGCGCCCGCCCGCGCCCGGAGGCGGTCGCCGCCGCCGGACTGCGTATCGTCGACCGTCTCACCAGGCGGCAGGCCGTCCTCGCGGACCCGCCGATCCTGCCGGATCCCACGGCCGTCGCCGCGCAGACCGTCATCACGCCGCAGCGCCCCGAACCCGCCCGGCGCTCCGTCACCCCGACCGGCGACCGCCTGCCGAACCGCCGCAGCCGGCGCGGCGCGCTCGGCATCCTGGCGGCCCTGCTCGTCGGCGCGGTCGGGGTGAGCAGCTGGTTCGCCGTCCAGGCGCTCGCCCGGCCGTCGCACGGCACGGCGATCGGCACGACCTCGCCCGCGGTGACACACGGTGCGACCGCGAAGAAGACGGGCAGTAGCAAGACCGCCTTCGCCGGGGGCACCGTGGCGGCCGGAGTCGGGTGTCCGGGCACGAAATGGACTGTGTTTTCCGTCACATCCGGCAGTCTGGAAACCGATGTGCACGGCGGCGATCCGGCCTGCGGCGGCGCGGCGGACGCCTTTCGCAAATCCGGCAATGCCACCGAATCCGGATCCAGCGCCGAATGGTCCTTCGACTTCAAGCGGCCGGTGACCTGCACGCTGAAGATCTATATCGCGAACGCCGACCCGTCCTCCGGAGTCGCGGTCTACAAGATCGTGGCGGGCGGCTCGGAGAACCGTTTCCGCATCACGCAGCCGATCTACAAGGGCCGGTACGTCGGCAATCCCAGCCTGAACGACCTGGCCGCCCCCGACGGTGTGATCAGGCTCACGCTCACGGACATCAGCGTGGCGAACGGCGACACGAACCACGTGACCGCCTCGTCGGTGTCCGCCGCCTGTCGGGTCGATTGACACCGACCCGACAGGCGGCGTCCCGGCTACGCCTTGCTCACGGTGAACCGCAGGCCGAGCTCCTCGTCGCCGAACGCGTCCGCGCCGAGCGGCTCGCCGTGCTCGGCGAACTCGACCGCGAGCACCTCCTCGGCGATCGACGCCTGATGCGCCGTCAGCGCCGCTGCCGTGTCGGCGTCAGACGCGAACCACCGCAGGGTGATCCGGTCCGAGACGTCCAGGCCGCTGGTCTTGCGCGCCTCCTGGATCAGCCGCACGGCGTCCCGGGACAGGCCCGCGAGCTTGAGCTCCGGAGTGATCGTCAGATCCAGCGCGACGGTCTCGCCGCCGGCCGTCGCCACCGCCCAGCCCTCCTTCGGCGTCTCGGTGACGACGACCTCCTCGACCGTCACCTCGACCGGCTCGCCCTCGACCACGACCGTGGCCGTGCCGTTCGCCCGCAGCGCGGCCGACAGCTGCGCCGCGTCGGCCGCCGCGATCGCGTTCGCCACCAGCGGAGTCCGCTTCGCGAAGCGCTTGCCGAGCGCGCGGAAGTTGCCCTTCGCGCTGTACTGCAGCAGGTCGCCGGCCGCGTCGCTGAGCGCGTCGGTGCTCTGCACGTTGAGCTCCTCGGCGATCTGCGCGCGCAGCTCCTCGCCGAGCTCCGCCCAGCCGCTCGCGCCGACCAGCGCCCGGCCGAGCAGCTGCCGGGTGCGCACCGAGGACTCCGAGCGCGTCGCCCGGCCGAGCTCGACCAGCCGCCGCACCATCGCCATCTGCGCCGCGAGCCGGTCGTCGATCGCCGACTCGTCCGCTGCCGGCCAGGCGGCCAGGTGCACGGACTCCGGGGCGTCCGGGGTGACCGGGCGCACCAGGTCCTGCCAGACCCGCTCGGTGATGAACGGCACCAGCGGGGCCATCAGCCGGGTCAGCGTGTCCAGCACGGTGTGCAGCGTGGCCAGCGCGGCCGGCTCGCCCTTCCAGAACCGCCGCCGGGACCGCCGCACGTACCAGTTCGACAGGTCCTCGACGAAGGCCGCGAGCAGCTTGCCGGTCTGCTGCGTGTCGAAGTCCTCCAGCGCCGCGTCCACGTCCCGTACCAGCCGGTTCAGCTCCGAGAGCACCCAGCGGTCGAGCACCGGGCGGTCCTCGGGAGCCGGATCGGCCGCCGAGGGCGACCAGTCCGCGGCCCGCGCGTACAGCACCTGGAAGGCCACGGTGCTCCAGTACGTGCCGAGCGTCTTGCGCACGACCGCCTCGATGGTCGCGTCGCCCACCCGGCGCGCCGCCCAGGGCGAGCCGCCGGCCAGCATGAACCAGCGCAGCGGGTCGGCGCCGTGCCGGTCCATCAGCGGGATCGGCTCCAGGATGTTGCCGAGGTGCTTCGACATCTTCCGGCCGTCCTCGGCCATGATGTGACCCAGGCAGAGCACGTTCTTGTACGAGGACTGATCGAAGACCAGCGTGCCGATCGCCATCAGCGTGTAGAACCAGCCGCGCGTCTGGTCGATCGCCTCGCAGATGAAGTCCGCGGGGTAGGAGGCCTCGAACTCCTCGACCGAGCCCTGCGCGTGCGGGTATCCGCGCTGCGCGAACGGCATCGAGCCGGCGTCGTACCAGCAGTCGATGACCTCGGGCACGCGCACCGCCTCGGCGCCGCAGGCCGCGTCGCCGTTCTTCGCCGGGCAGCCGAGCGTGACCTCGTCGATGAACGGACGGTGCGGGTCGAGGTCCTTCAGGTCCCGGCCGGCCAGCGCTCCGAGCTCGGCGAGCGAACCGACGCAGGTGAGATGGCCCTCCGCGCAGCGCCAGATCGGCAGCGGCGTGCCCCAGTAGCGGTTACGCGACAGCGCCCAGTCGATGTTGTTGTTCAGCCAGTCGCCGTAGCGGCCGTGCTTGACGTTCTCCGGGTACCAGTTGGTCGCCTCGTTCTCGCGCAGCAGCGCGTCCTTGACGGCGGTGGTCCTGATGTACCACGACGGCTGCGCGTAGTAGAGCAGCGCGGTGTGGCAGCGCCAGCAGTGCGGGTAGGAGTGCTCGTACTCGAGGTGCCGGAAGAGCACCCCGCGCTCGCGCATGTCCGCGACCAGGCGCTCGTCCGCCTTCTTGAAGAACACGCCGCCGACCAGCGGCACCGACTCCTCGAAGGTGCCGTCCGGGCGGATCGGGTTGACCACCGGCAGGCCGTAGCCGCGGCAGACCTTGAGGTCGTCCTCGCCGAACGCGGGGGACTGGTGCACCAGGCCGGTGCCGTCCTCGGTGGTCACGTAGTCGCCGAGGACGACGTAGTGCGTCGGGACGTCGGTCGGGAACTCGACCAGCTCGAACGGACGCTGGTACGACCAGCGCTCCATCTCGCGGCCCGTGTACGACGCGCCGGTCCGCTCCCAGCCCTCGCCGAGCGCCTTCTCGACCAGTGGCGCGGCCACCACGAGCGTCTCGGTGCCGTCGGACACGGCCACGTAGGCCACGTCCGGGTGCACGGCCACGGCGGTGTTCGAGGGCAGCGTCCACGGCGTCGTCGTCCAGACGAGCAGCGCGGCCTGCCCGGCCAGCGGGCCCGAGGTCAGCGGCATCCGCACGTACACGGACGGGTCGACGATCGTCTCGTAGCCCTGCGCGAGTTCGTGGTCCGACAGGCCGGTGCCGCAGCGCGGGCAGTAGGGCGCGACGCGGTGGTCCTGGGTCAGCAGCCCCTTGTCGAAGATCTGCTTGAGCGACCACCACACCGACTCGATGTACGAGGGGTTCATGGTCCAGTAGGCCTTGGACAGGTCCACCCAGTAGCCCATGCGCTCGGTGAGCTTCTCGAACTCGCCGACGTGCCGCTTCACCGACTCGCGGCACTTCTCGTTGAACTCGGCGATCCCGTACGCCTCGATGTCCTTCTTGCCGGTGAAGCCGAGCTCCTTCTCCACGGCGAGCTCGACCGGCAGGCCGTGGCAGTCCCAGCCGCCCTGCCGCTCGACGCGGAAGCCCTTCATCGTCTTGAAGCGCGGGAAGACGTCCTTGAACACGCGCGCCTCGACGTGGTGCGTGCCTGGCATGCCGTTGGCGGTCGGCGGCCCCTCGTAGAAGGTCCAGCGCGGTCCCTCCGCGGTCGCCTCCAGCGACTTCTGGAACACGGACTCGCGGCGCCACAGGTCGAGCACCTCGTGTTCGAGGGCGACCAGGTCCGCCTTGGCGGGTACGGGTCGGTACATGGGCGGGCCCCTCCGCGGCTCGTCGTCACGAAGGGACGAGCGCGCGTCCGTCGACGGCGTCCCGCGGTACCACCCTCCTTGGCGCGGCCGCCGTTTCCGGCTTCTCACGCCCACTCAACTCACGGAAAGGCCGGTTCTACTGGGGAGCCCCTGGGGGGTGTCCCGTTCTTCCGGCGGCTCGGGGGTGATGGCCCCGTCATCGCCTGCGCGATCCGCAGGGCTCAAGTGTACGGCTTCGGCGACGGTGCGCCGTTATGGTTTATCCATGCCCGACGTCAAGATCGCCATCCGGGTGAAGCCGGGCTCGGCGCGCGCCAGGGTGGGCGGGTCGTACGGAGACACGGGGGCGCTCGTGGTGGCGGTCACGGAGCGCGCGGTGGACGGGCGCGCCACCGCCGCGGCGCTCAAGGCGGTGGCGGCGGCCCTCGGGGTCCCCCGATCGGCCGTCACGCTGCACAGCGGGGCCGCGAGCAGGGACAAGGTGCTGCTGGTGCGCGACGCCCCGGAGGACCTCGCGGCCAGGCTGGACGGGCTTCGAGGGTGAAATATCAAGACTACCATGCGTGATCATTTGATGACGTGGCGTACCGTCGCCCGGTCGGCGTAACGTTCCAAGCGAAAAGATCTTCACCGTTCCGTGATTAGCGATTCGGCCGACCGGGCACCAATCTGCCGCGTAACCCGTTATGCGGAATGGGTGAACGGCGTGACCGCGCCGGACCCGCCCGCAGCCCGGCCGGCCCACCGAGCAACCACCGGTGGTGACCGGTCCTTTTGATCCGATCCGAGAGCGAGGGATGCACCTTGAGCACCACCGCGCGTACCACCGCCACTCCGGCGGCCTCGTCGCCCGCAGCCAAGACCGCGAAGAAGGCGCCCGCGGCCAAGCCAGCCGCGCGCCCGGCGACCAAGGCGCCCGCCGCCCGTGCCCCGCGCACCCCCGCTCGCTCCACCGGGACCAAGACCAAGGCCGGCCTCGAGTCGCTCCCGGTGCGCCCGGGCGAGGACCCGTGGACCGCCGAGGAGATCGCCGAGGTCGAGGGCGACCTGCGTGCCGAGGTGGACCGGCTGCACGCCGACGTCGCCTCCGCCGACCAGGCGCTCGCCGACCTGCTGCGCGACGCGGGCACCGGTGCCGGCGACGACCAGGCCGACACGAGCTCGAAGAACTTCGAGCGCGAGCACGAGATGTCCATCGCGGCCAACGCCCGCGACATGCTGGTGCAGTCGGAGCGCGCCCTCGCGCGCATCGCGGCCGGCGCCTACGGCGTGTGCGAGTCCTGCGGCGAGGGGGTCGGCAAGGCCCGCCTGCAGGTGTTCCCGCGCGCGACGCTGTGCAAGGACTGCAAGGAGAAGCAGGAGCGGCGCTAGCCGCCGGCCGCGAAGGCCGGGCATCGCGGAACGCGGCGCCCGGCCCCGCCAGGACGTTGTATCGTCACCGGGTGGAAACTGAGCAGGAGGACGCGGGCAGCGCGTCCCGGGGCGAGCAGCCGACGCCCGTGTCGCCCGAGGTCGCGCAGACCGTCGAGGAGGCCCCGCGCAGGCGCCGGATCGGCATCCTGCTGACCGTCGCCGGGATCGTGTACGCGCTCGACGTGCTCACGAAGTACCTGGTCGTGG
>DASTAE010000187.1:0-33431 GCA_035712985.1 Actinospica sp. | reverse complement strand
GCGGGGGTGGCGCATCTGGTCAAGCCGGACTGGATCAAGCCGGGTGCCACGGTGCTGTCGGTGGGTCTGACCCGCACGGTCGAGGGGATCCTCGGCGATGTGCACCCGGATGTGGCCGGGGTCGCCGGAGCGATGTCCCCGGCCGTGGGCGGGGTCGGCCCGATGACCCGCGCGATGCTGCTGACCAACATCGTCGAAGCCGCCGAGCGCTCGATCAGCTGATCGCGACCTGGCCGCGCAGCGGCAGGCTGTCGCCGGCGCCGCCGACCAGCACGCCGTAGCGGCCCGGGAAGACGGTCCAGCCGCCCGCCGCGTCGCTCCAGGTGGAGAGGTCCTGCCGGCTCAGTACGAACGTCAGTGTTCTGCGTTCTCCGGGGTTCAGCGCGACCTTGCTGAACCCCTTGAGCTGCTTCGGCGCCTCGTCGGCGGCCTCCGGGCTGGAGAGGTAGAGCTGCGCGACCTCGGCCCCGGCCCGGCGCCCGCCGTTCGCGACCGTCGCCGAGACGCGCACCTCGCCGTGCCCGCCGCCCTCGACCCGCAGGTCGCTGTAGCAGAACGTCGTGTACGACAGCCCGTGCCCGAAGGAGAACAGGGGCCTGAGATCCTTCGCGTCGTACCAGCGGTAGCCGACGAGAATGCCCTCGTCGTAGTGCACGTCGCCGTCCACGCCGGGGTACTCGGCGGGCGTCCGCGCGGGACCCTGCCGGTCGGAGGCCGGGAACGTGTGCGCCAGCTTGCCGGACGGGTTCACGTCGCCGAACAGGATCGCGGCGAGCGCCGTGCCCGCGTTCTGGCCCCCGTACCAGGCCTCGAGCACCGCCGGCACCTCGCGCAGCCAGGGCATGAGCACGGCGGCCGAGGTGTTCAGGACGACGATCGTGCGCGGATTCGCGGCGACGACGGCCTCGATCAGCTTGTCCTGGTCGGCGGGAAGGGCGAGCGAATACCGGTCCATCCCCTCGCTCGTGGCATCCGACACGACCACGATCGCGACCTCCGCGGCCTTCGCCGCCGCGACCGCCTCCGCGATCAGCAGATCCTCCTGCGGCTGCCAACCGACCTGAAGCCCGCTGCCGCTGAAGAAGTCGGCGGTGGTCGGCGTGAACGTCGCCTTGACGGTATGTGCGCCGACGCCCAGGTGAATCAGCCCATTGAACACCGCGTCGTACCCGTTGACGAAGGAGACGACGGTCGTGTCGTCGATCGACAACGCCGCGGTGCCGCCGCCGGAGACGCAGAACCGGTAGTCGCCGGACGCGGGGGCGGTGAGCGTCCCGGTCCATACGGCGGACCACGTCGCCGCCGAGCCGACGATCGCGGGGGTGCCGGTGAAGTCGAGGTTCGCGTCGGTCTGCGTGCCGATCGGCGTCCCGGTGAAATCGGCGGTCGGGTAATACGTGCCGGTCAGCCCGCTGCCGAAGGCGCTGGCCGGAATCGGTGTGAGAGCCGCCGTGCCGAGCGTGCCCCGCGCGTAGGTGACCGTGACCCCGCTACCGACGCGCGAGGTGATGCCCGCGAGCGGCGAGACAATGGCCTGTGACGGGTTCACCGAGGCGGAGCCGCCACCGGCCGTCTTCGGGTGAGCGCTCGCAGCGTCTCCGATGACCGCGATGGAGCGCACGTGCGCCGGATCGAGGGGGAGGAGCCCGCGGTCGTTCTTCAGCAGCACGGTTCCCTGCTCGGACAGCCGCGTGGCCAGGTCGAGATGCGCGGGCGTGCTGACGTTCGTGTCCGCGACCGTGGACGGATCGGGCGTCGGGTACGCGAAGAGGCCGATTCGGAGCATGGACGTCAGGATCCTGGTCACCATCGTGTCCAGCTTCGCCTCACTGACCTTCCCATTCTGCACGGCCGCCTTGAGCGCGGCGCCGAAATAGGTGTCGGCCGGCATCTCCATGTCCAGACCGGCGTCGGCCGCCGCGACGGTGCTGTGCGTCGCGAACCAGTCGCTCATCACAAGCCCCGTATAGCCCCACTCGCCGCGCAGCGCATCGGTCAGGGCGGCCGGGTTCTCGCAGCTGTAGTAGCCGTTGACCTTGTTGTACGAGCCCATGACCGCGCCGACGCCGCCCTGCTGGACGGCGGCCCTGAAGCCCGGGTAGTAGATGGTCTCCAGCGCGCGCCGCGACACGACGTCGTTGATCAGCGTGCGCTGCACCTCCTGGTTGTTCCCGGCGAAGTGCTTGACCGTCGCGATGACGTGGTTGCTCTGCACGCCCGAGATCAGCGAGGCGGCCAGCGCGCCGTTGAGGTACGGGTCCTCGGTGTACGTCTCGAAGGCCCGGCCCCAGTTCGGCCGACGCAGGATGTTGATGGTGGGGGCGAGGGCGACGTTGCGGCCCTTGCCCGCCTGCTCCGCGCCGTACGCCCGGCCGAACTCGTTCATCAGCGCGACGTCCCAGCTCGAGGCCTGATTCGCCGCCGCGGGCCACTGGGTGACCCCGATCGAGCCGTTGCCCACGCCGTCCGGACCGTCGCCGAGCACGAGGGCCGGGATCCCGAGCCGGGTGTTCGCCGGGATGCTCCCCGCGTACGCTCCCGCGGGCGGGAAGCCGGACCCGTGCACCATCGCGATCTTCTCGTCCAGGGTCATCTGCCCCACGAGCCGTGTCGCCCGAGTGTCGCTACTCGCGGCGCTCGCCACCGTGATCCGCGCGGCCACCGCGCTCGCCGCCAGCCCGCCGACGAACGCGCGCCGGCTCAGCCCGCCGTCCTTCTTCCTTCTCGTCATGACGAGACTCCGTTCCAGAAGCCGCACTGGTGCTCGGCGCCGTACTCGGCCCCGGAGATGAGCCGGCTCTGACCGCCGGGACGCAGCGACATCAGCCGCTGCGCGCCGTGGCTGCTCAGCGCGGGCCAGGCGGGCCACTGCGCCGTGTCGGGAGAACCGGTGCGCACGAACGCGCCCCAGCTGTCGAGCATCTCCCGGGACAGTTCGAGCTGGGCCGGAGTGAACTCGGCGTACAGCGAGAAGCCGTTGGTGAAGCTGGGCCAGAGGTACGCCAGTTCCATCGCGTGCCCCGCACCCCACTGGTAGTCGGGCACGGAATTGTTCAGGCCGGGAGCGTTGCGGTCGTCGAACTGGAAGAAGTACGTGCGCGTGCTCGCGGCGAACTCGTCGGCCAGAGTCTGCGCCGTGCACCCGCCGATTCCGGTGACCGCGCCGCTGTCCGTGAAGATCGCGCCGACCGCGTACGCCGCCGTGTACGGCGAGGGGTAGGCGCTCCACGGGTACCGCGCGAGGACCTGAGGTGCGAGAGTTCCATAGGTCGAGTCCAGGAACGCCACGTACTGCGCCTCGGTGTCGTAGGCGAAGCCCTGCGTGAACGTGCGTCCCTCGTCGTGGTTGTCGCCGAAGAGAATCGGCACCTTCGTGTATTGACCCGTGCTCACGGCCATAGCCGGAGCGACCGGGAGATCAGCGCCGCCCGCGATGAACTCGGGCTGGTAGCCACTGCTCGCGTCGAGTAGTTCCGTCTCGGACTTCGTCCGCAGACAAGCGGCCGCACTCGCCGCCTGCGTGCACCCGACCTTCGCGGCGAACGCCAGGCCGGCCGTCTGAGCACTCGCAGCAGTCCGACTCGCGCAGCTGCCGCTCTCCATGACGGCCCGTGCGAACAGGCCGCGCGCCCCGGGAGCCGAGAGCAGCGCGCAGACGGACCAGCCGCCGGCCGATTCGCCCGCGACCGTCACCTTCGACGGATCGCCGCCGAACTGCCCGATGTTGGCGGCCGTCCAGCGCAGCGCGGCCTCCTGGTCGAGCAGTCCGAAATTCCCGTCGGTCGCTGTTCCGGAACCCTCGAGGCCGGGCACGTCCAGGAAACCCAGCGGGCCGAGCCGGTAGTTGATCGAGACCACGACGACGTGCTGCGTCTCAGCGAGCTGCGAGCCGTCCTGCTGGTCCCCGGCCCCGGTCGTCAGGCCGCCTCCGTGGATCATGAACAGCACGGGCAGGCCCGACGCGGGCACGTACGCCGGAGAGAAGACGTTCAGGTAGAGGCAGTCCTCATCGTCGGCGCGAGGGCCGTTCCCGTTCGCCGGCTGCGCACAGCGGTTGCCGTAGGCCAGCGCCGAGCGCACGCCGGTCCACGCCGCCATCGGCGTGGGAGGCGCCCAGCGCAGCGCGCCGACCGGGGGCTGGGCGTAGGGGATACCAAGGAACTGATCCACGGGGCCGGTGGTGCGGCCCTCGAGCTGCCCGGTGTCCGTGGCGACGAGCAGGCTCTGCGGCCGAACCTTCGTCGAGGCGGCTTCGGTGGCTTGGGAAGCGGCGGGACCGTGCAGGTCCAAGCCGATGAAAGCGAGGAATATGATGGCCGCGAGAACAAATATCCCCCGGCGATCGCGAAACGATACGCGGGCCATTGCAGACCACTCCCTTGTGGCGCAAGGTTGACGTGCGGGTATGGGCTCGGCTGCGGGTGGGCCTCGAGCTCAATATGTTGGGTCGCTCAACTTTGGGTAATGTAGGCCCGGGCATAACGCCCGTCAAGACCGTGCACAACAACGCGTCTGCCCGGCGGCCGATCGGCCGCCGGGCACACGCGTGTCCGTGCTCTTACCGCGTCGCGAAGTCCTGGTTGTTCCCGGTCCCCGACTTGCAGGTCCACTGGTCGAACTGGACACCCGAGGTGGTCACGGCGCCCGCCTGGTCCAGGCAGAGCCCGCTGTTCTGGTTCTTGAACTGCCAGGTGCCGTCGGATTGCTGGACCGGCAGCCAGAGGCCGTTCGAGGTGCCGTTCTGCGTGTACTGGATGATCCCGGCGCCCTTGGCCGTCGAGGCGCTCTGCACCACGATGTCCTTGCCGCTGTTCTTGTTCTGCAGCTCGCCGTAGCCGCCGGAGACGGCCACGAACTGGAACTCCTGGTTCGCGCTGGAGCTGCCGCAGGCCGCCTGGTCGACGACGGCGCCGTTCGCGGTGCTGGAGCCGGCCACGTCCACGCAGTCGCCGCTGTTCTGCACGACGAGCTGATGGTAGCCGCTCGGGAAGCTGCCGCCGCCGCCCGAGGAGCCGCCGGTGATCTTCTCGAAGATCTTCGAGTACGCGTAGCCGTCCGGCTTGTCGTACCCGTCGACCTCCCAGAACGCCAGCTCCTGCACGCCGTTGGCGGCCGCGAAGGACTCCAGCGTGCCGGCGTTCGAGGTGGAGAAGAACTCGTTGTCGTCGTTCTGGCCCGCGATCGGGGTCAGTCCGAGCATGTTCCAGGCGGCGGACGACGAGACGCCGTAGATGCCCTCCAGCTGGCTCACCGTCGCCTTGGCCGCGGACTCGGCGTCGTTCAACGGGTTCTCGCCGTCGCCGAAGTCCATCGTCATGATGTTGACGAGGTTGACGCTCACGCCCTTGCTCTTCGCGTCCTTGAGCAGCGCGGTCGCGTTCGATTCCAGGCCGGTGGGGTCGACCGGGACGGTGAAGTCGATCTGCACGGACGGATCGGCCGCCTGCAGTTCGGCGAGCGCCTGGTCGCGGCGCGAGTTGGACGTCGTGTCGTCCAGCACGCTGCCTTCGATGTCGAAGTCGAGCCGGGTGACGTGGTACGTGCTCACGACCTTCGCGTACGCGGCCTCCAGGCTGGAGACCGACGTGCACGTCTGCGCGAGCTCGCCGCCGGCCTCGCCGCCGAACGAGATGATGACGTTGCCGCCCGCCGACTGCAGCGAGCTGACCTGCGAGGTGAAGGCGCCCAGCGAATCGCCGTTGTCCTCCCACTCCGGGGTGCAGCCCGACTGCGGGGTGAGGAACGCCAGCGAGTAGAACTTGTCGCCGCTCGCGCTCATGTCGGCGGCCATGTCCCCGGCGTCCCCGCTCGCGATCTGCAGGTAGGGGGCCGAGTAGTGGGCGGGGAACGAGGGGGTGGCCGCGAGAGCCGGGGTGGCCGAGAAGAGCACACCCGCCGCGGCGGTGCCCGCGGGCAGCACCGCGGCCGCGGTGATGATCAGAACCTTGCGAACGCCACGGGCCATGTGGGTCCTTCCGGATCAACGGTGGGTTATCTCGTTAGGAAACTTTCCTAACGGCAGTCGGGAGATTAGAGTCCCGGAACCGGCCCGTCAAGACCTTCAGAGAGGAATCCGGCGCTCGCGGCCCAGTCGACCGGCTCCCAGCCGGGCCGCGCCGGGCGCGCGGCCACGCGGCCGGCGGGGCGGGCGCGGTAGACGATGTACGGCCGCACGACGTACATGACCGGCGCGCTGAACGCGTGGACGAGACGGGTGAACGGGAACATCGCGATCAGCAGCATCCCGACGCCGACGTGGATCCGGAAGATCAGCGGCGCCTGCTGCATCCGCGTCGGCTGCGGGTTCAGCGCGAACAGCCCGCGGAACCAGAGCGAGATGCCCTCGCGGTAGTTGTAGACCGGCGTGCCGATGTTCCAGAGCGTCGCGCTGAGGCCCAGGGCGAGCGCCGCGGCGAGGGCCACGTACATGGCCTTGTCGTTCCCGGTCGTGGCGCGCAGGACGGTCGGGGTCAGCCGGCGCCGCGCGATCAGCAGCGCCAGTCCGCCGAGTGCCGCGACGCCCGCCGGGATGCCGCCGATGAGCGCGATCCCGTGATACGCGTGCTCATCGATGTGGATCTTCGCGGTCCACGTCTCGGGCAGCACCAGGCCCAGCAGACGCCCCGCGATCACGCCGAGGATCCCGTAGTGGAACACCGGGCTCGCGAAGCGCAGGAACCTCGACTCCATCAGCTGCGAGGAGCGCGTGGTCCAGCCGAAGCGGTCGTACCTGCGCCGGTAGACCGTGCCGCCGATCAGCAGCACCAGCGTCACGTACGGCGCGACGCCCCACAGCAGCAGGCCGGGCGTGGTGGTGGTCGGCGTCGTCATGATCCGGGCTCTCCCGCGGTGGCCGGAACAGTCGTCAGCACGGCGTCGATCAGCGCCGCGGCGTGGCCTCCGTAGCCGTGGCCCTCGCGGTCCCCGCGCTCCAGCGAGTCGCGCAGTCTCACCAGCGATTCCCGGTACGCGCCGAGCAGCGCGCCGCCGACCTCGGCCGCGTACGCGCCGGCGCAGGACGCGAAGTCGAGCACGACCGGAAGGTGGTCGGGCAGTTCCTCGCCGCCGTATTCGTATCCGGCCTCCCGGTACGCGGCGATGAACTTCACGATCTCCTCGCCGCGGTTCCCGGTGTCCCCGGCCGTCCACCAGGTCAGGTAGAGCGAGGCGCGATTGCGCTGGTCGAAGGCCGCCACGTAGGCCGCCGCGAGATCGTACGGGTCCTGCGACTCTGCCCACGCGGTGAAGCGCAGGAAGGGCTCCGCCGCCGCCGCGTCCAGCTCCCGCACCGCGCGCTCGACGAGCGCCAGCTGGATCGAGAACCCGATCCCCGGATAGCTCAGGCAGATGGACGCGGCCTTGCGGATCAGCGCGGCGCCGCGCGCATCGGCCTGTCTGCGAGCCCTCATCGCCAGCTTCACCGCTCCTCCTCGTCGCCCGAGCCTTCGCCGGCTCCGTCGCGCACCGGGAAAAGCCCCTCCGGCCTCCCGTTCCCGTCCCAATTCGGCAGGTTGACGCGCCTGTCCGCCGCGCCGGAGGCCGCCGCGTCCGCGGTCTGCCGCTCGCGCAGCGCGTGGAAGTTCTCCACGGCGACCGGGTCGGTCAGCCCGATCCCCGAGCCCGCGCCGAACGGGCCGCCGCCCGTCCCCGGGCCGCCCTCGTAGTCCAGGCTGCAGGAGCCGTCCAGCGCGGATTCGTCGAGCCGCTGCGCGTCGGCGACGGCCGCCGGAACCGGCTGATCAGCGCGTACACCGGCGACCTGCGCGCCGCCTCGATCCAGTCGTGCGCGATCCCGGCCTGCTCGCAGGCCGCGCGCGCGGCCGGATCCTCCGGGTCGAGGAAGGCGCCGAGCTGCGCCTCGTACAGGTCCCGCGGATCGGGCGTCGTCGCGACCTCGAGGACCTTGTCCGCGTCGTAGAGCATCACGCCGAGGTACCGCAGCCGACCCACGCAGGTCTCCGAGCAGACCGTCGGCAGGCCCACCTCGATCCGCGGGTAGCAGAGCGTGCACTTCTCCGCCTTGCCGGTGCGGGGCGCCGATCAGGGACATGAACCGGGCGCCGACGGCGTGCGAGACCATCGACATCGCCGGGATCGGCGAGAAGCCCGCGACCCGGTCCGGGCCGTGCTCCCTGATCGTGTGCACGTGCGCGGCGGCCGCGATCTCCAGCGCCTCCTCCCACCCGACGCGGACCAGGCCGCCCTTGCCGCGCGCCCGGTGGTAGGCCTCGCGGCGCAGCGGATCGCCCACCACGTCGGCCCAGGCGAGGACCGGGTCGCCGAGCCGCTGCCTGGCCTCCCGGTACGGCCTCAGCAGCGCGCCGCGCGCATAGGGGTAGCGGACGCGCGTGGGGGAGTAGGTGTACCAGGAGAACGCGGCGCCGCGCGGGCAGCCGCGAGGCTCGTACTCGGGGCGGTCCGGGCCGACCGAGGGGTAGTCGGTCTCCTGCGTCTCCCAGGTGATCACGCCGTCCTTGACGTACACCTTCCAGCGGCAGGAGCCGGTGCAGTTCACGCCGTGCGTCGAGTGCACGACCTTGTCGTGGCTCCAGCGGTCCCGGTAGAAGACGTCGCCCTCGCGGCCCCCGGTCAGGAACTCGGCGCGCCGGTCCGGCGTGGTCGCGGTCCGGCGGAACCCGGAGCCGAGCCGCGGCAGCAGATCCGTGGCGGCGCCGTCCAGCCCGGGCTCGGGACGCGCCTGCGCTGAGGCCTCGGTATCCACCACGGTGTACGGCTCCTTCCACACGCGCCCTCCCGGCCACTGTGACCCATGGCCGCGCCCCGGGCCGTGGTGTGCTGACCCGGATGAGCGACAGCGCGCGGACAAACACCCGTTCGGCGCACCCCCGCGGGCCGAAGACGTCGTATCTCCATACATTCATAAGGTGTCCGTCCAGCAGAGAACCCGGCCGCAGGGCGCGGCGCTCGCCGAGCGCGTCCCGGCCGCGGCCTACGTCAACCTCGTGGTCGCCACGATCGGCTTCGCGCTGACCTTCTGGTCCTGGAACCTGGTCGCGCCGCTGGCCGGTACCTTCCAGACGAAGCTGGGCTTCTCCTCGTTCCAGCAGTCGGCGCTGACGGCCGTGCCGGTGATCATCGGCTCGCTCGGCCGGATCCCGGTCGGCGCGCTCACCGACCGCTTCGGCGCGAAGCTGATGTTCCCGCTCTTCTCGGCGCTCGCGATCGTCCCGACGCTGCTGCTGATCCCGGCGAAGAACTCGTACTGGACGCTGGTGCTCGTCGGCTTCGTCCTGGGCATCGGCGGCACCATCTCAGACCGCTTCCACCCCGCGAAGGTCACCGCGATCGCCCTCGGCGTGACCGGCCTGATCGCGGTCGTGCAGGCCTTCGACCCGCGGCTGAACCCGACCAGCACGATCGCGTTCCTGCTGATGGCCGCCGGCCTCGGCACCGCCAGCGGCTCCGTCTTCGCCCTCGTCGCCCGCGTCACGCCGCAGCCCCGGGTCGGCTCCGTGACCGGCATCGTCGGCGCGGTCGGCGGCCTCGGCGGCTTCGTCCCGCCGCTGGTCATGGGCGCGATCTACAGCGCGAAGGGCACCTGCTCGATCGGCCTGATGCTGCTGTCCGACCCGGCCTTCGCCGCGGCCCTGTACTCGATCACGCGGATGAGGCAGCGCGGCAACGGCTGACGGCCGGTCAGCCCGCGTGAGCCGGTGCGGCCTCGACGATCCGGACCCCCGCCTCGGCGAGCGCGGCGGCCGTCTTCCCGTCCGGCGGCGCGTCGGTCACGACCGTGTTCAGCGCCTCGGGCCCGCACACCGTCGCGAGCCCGGAGCCCGGGAACTTGGCCGCGTCCGCGAGCAGGATCACCCGGTCGCTCGCCGCGATCATGGCCCGCTTCACCGGCACCTCGACGACGGTGGTGTCCATCACCCGGCCGTCCGGGCGCACGCCGCTGGTGCCGAGGAACAGGACGTCGGCGTGCACCTGGCGCAGGTTGTCCTCGGTCAGGAAGCCGATCAGCGAGCGGTACTCCCGGCGCAGCATCCCGCCGAGCAGCACGAGCTCGATCCCGGTGTCGTCGGCCAATTCCTCGTACACGGCCATGTTGCTGGTGACGACGGTCAGGTTCCGGCCGTGCAGCCGCCGGGCCAGCCGGTGCGCCGTGGTGCCGATGTCCAGCAGGACCGTCTCGCCGTCCTCGACGAGCGCCGCGGCGCTCTCGGCCACCGCGTCCTTCTCGTCCACCCGGACCGTCGCCACGTCCGTGAACGGGTCGTCCCGGTCCGCTATCGGCGCGGCCCCGCCGTACACCCGGGTCAGCAGCCCCTCCTCGTCCAGCCGGACCAGGTCGCGGCGCACCGTCGCCGGGCTGACGCCGAGCCGCTCGGCGAGCACGATGATCGTCGAGGGGCCGTCCTCGCGCAACGCGCGCAGGATCAGCTGGTGCCGACGTTCGGGAAGCATGCCTGGGCACGTCCTTTCAATCCTGAGCAGAATCCTACTCACAGCTGAACATTCCTTGCTACGATTGCCCGACTTCCGCCGCAACGTCCTCGCGAAGGGAGCCCAGCGTGCCGCGCCCCGCGCCCGTCGGCCCGGACCCGGAGAGCCCGCAGGCCTTCGACGTCTTCCTCGCCGGCCGGCTCTTCTTCGACATCGTATTCACTGGAATGGACCAACCGCCGCGCCCGGGCGTCGAGGTGTGGACCAAGGGCATGGGCTCGGGCCCCGGCGGCATCGCCAACTTCGCCGTCGCGCTCAGCCGCCTCGGCCTGCGCACCTCGCTCGCCTCGGCCTTCGGCGACGACGCGTACGGCGCCTACTGCTGGAAGGTGCTCCGGGAGCAGGAGGGCGTGGACCTCTCGCACTCGCGCCTGTTCCCGGACTGGCATTCGCCGGTGACCGTCTCGATGGCGTACGACCACGACCGCGCGATGGTCACGCACGGCCACGAGCCGCCGGTGAGCGCCGACGAGATGATCGGCACCCCGCCCCCGAGCCGCGTCACCGTGGCCCACCTCAGCCCGCGCCGCCAGGAGTGGCTGGAGCGCGCGCACGCGCAGGGGACGCTGGTCTTCGCCGACGCCGGCTGGGACGAGGCCGAGCGCTCCGCGCGGGCGATCCTCGACCAACTGCCGATGTGCCACGCCTTCCTGCCCAACGCCGCCGAGGCCATGGCCTACACGGGGACCGACGACGCCGAGCGGGCGCTGGCGCGCCTCGGCGACCTCGTCCCGGTGGCCGTGATCACCCGAGGCGGCGACGGCGTCATCGCCGCGGACGCCACCACCGGCGAGAGCGCCTCCGTCCCCGGACTGACCGCCGACGTGCTCGACGCGACCGGCGCGGGCGACGTCTTCGGCGCCGGATTCGTCGCCGCCACCCTCGCCGGCTGGCCCCTCGTCGACCGCCTGCGCTTCGCCAACCTCGGCGCCGCGCTGGCGGTCCAGCAGTTCGGCGGAGCGCTCGCGGCCCCCGGCTGGACCGGCGTGGCCCGCTGGTGGAAGGCGCTGCGCGAGGCGGCCGGCCCCGACGCCGCCGCCCTGCGCAGGGACTACGCGTTCCTGGACGGCGTGATCCCGCGGGAGGTCGCCGCCGAGGTCCGGCACGCGTCGGCGACCCTGGGCGCCGGCTACTGATGTGTACGCTGACAATCATGGCTAATCGAGTCGCAGTAACCGGAGCGAGCGGCAAGCTCGGCCGCGCAGTCGTGCGGGACCTCCTCGACCACGGGTGGGACGTCGTCGCCCTCGACCAGGCTCCGCTGCCCGAGCCGGTCGCCACGTTCACCCGCGTCGACCTGTCGGACTACGGGCAGACGGTCGAGGCCCTGACCGCGATCGACGACCGGCACGGCGGCGTGGACGCGGTCGTGCACCTGGCCGCGATACCCGCGCCCGGCCTGCGCACCAATTCGGCGACCTTCGCGAACAACATCACCTGCTCCTACAACGTCTTCCAGGCGGCCCGCACGGCCGGGATCCGCAACCTGGTCTGGGCCTCCAGCGAGACCGTCCTCGGCCTGCCCTTCGACACCCCGCCGCCCTACCTCCCCGTGGACGAGGAGTACCCGGCCCGGCCCGAGAGCGCCTACTCCCTCGGCAAGCACCTCGAGGAGCAGCTCGCGGCCCAGTACGCCCGCTGGATCCCCGACACGAAGCTGGTCGGCCTGCGCTTCTCCAATGTCATGGACGCCGAGGACTACGCGGCCTTCCCGGGCTTCGACGCCGACCCGCTGCTGCGCAAGTGGAACCTCTGGTCCTACATCGACGCCCGCGACGCCGCCCAGGCCGTGCGCCTCGGCCTGGAGTACGAGGCCGCCGGCTCAGAGGTCTTCATCATCGCCAGCCCCGACACGGTGATGAGCACCCCGACCGCCGACCTGGCCGCCCAGGTCTTCCCCGACGTCCCGTTCAAGCGCCCGGTCGGCGAGCACGAGACCCTGCTCTCGATCGAGAAGGCCCGCCGCGTCCTCGGCTACAAGCCCGAGCACACCTGGCGCGACCACGCGAAGCCGGCGGCCTAGGCACCACGCCCAGTCGCCGAGGCGCCGACGAACCGGAGCGCTGCCGGCCGATCCCGCGTCCGGGGTCGGCGCCTAGGCACCACCCCGGCACGCGTCGACCGCGATCGACGCGTCGGTCCACGCCCTGACCCGCGCCGCACGGTCCTGACCCGCCAGCGCCCGCGCGTACTCCGCGACGAGCGCGGCCACGGTCAGCAGCCCCACCCGGCGCAGGTCGCCGGCGAGCCGCTCCACGTCAGCGCGCGCGGTCTCGGTCAACAGCCCGAGACCGCGGTGCGCATGCTCGACCAGCATGTCGGCGGCCTGATCGAGCGCGAGGTGGATCGGCCGCCCCGCACCGGCGCTCCCGCTCACACCTCCACTCTCGTCCACCGCGACCGGGAGCGCCCCGGCCGCGTCGCCCGCGACCTCCAGGTCCGGCACGACGACGCGTTCACCGCCTCCCGGCGATAAGCCGATCGGCCGCAGCACCAGCCGCCCCGCCTCGATCTCCACCCCCGCGCTGACCAGGAGCTCGTCGGCGTCACCGGTCAAAGCCTCGGCAAGCGCCCCCAACGCAGCCGGCGTATACGCGCTGTACTCGGCCCTGACCAGCGCCTCGGTCCCGTATTCGTCGCGCACGAGGACTTCGAGCCGCTGCTGCGCCGGGTCGTAGCCGACCTCCTCGACGCCGCTGACCACGAACACGAACACGTCCTCCGCGGCGACCCGCGGCCGCAGGAAGCGCGGCCCCCGCGCGCCGAGCCGTTCGACGAGCCCCTTGTAGTCGCGGATCAGCAGCCGCTCCGTAAGCTCGTGCCAGGACCGCCCGACGGCCAGCACCGACGTCTTCGCGACCTTCGAGGACCCGAGCGCGATCACGCGCGCCGCGCTCCGCGTCGCCGCCTCCGACACCAGGTTCGCGGCGGCGAGCTGATACAGCGGGAAGGTGGCGATCCGCCGATATCTCGGCTGCTCCTCGCCCTCGGCCTCCCACGAGCGCCGCAGCACGAGCACGTTCCCGTCCTGCGGATGCGCGAAGTAGAGCGACGCGGCCCGCTGCGAACCACTGCCCTCGATCCGACAGCCGAGCCCCACGAGCCGAACCCTGCGCAACTCAGTGGTCTGCGGTTCAGCGGTCCCGAGGATCGGCGCCGGTGCCGCGGAGGGCATCCGCACGGCCCGCCGCCGCGCCTGGAACTCGCAGATCAGGTCCGCGGCCCGACGCATCTCGTACCGCGCGCTGCGTTGCCCGTACCACTCGACCTGGTCCGCCAGATCCTCGGCGACGGCCGCCGGCCACAGCATCGACGCGGCGCCGAGCTCCCGTATCCCGTGCCGGAGATGCGCCAGCGACAGCGGTCCGGCGTGCGCGATCCCGTCCACGAGCAGGTTCTCCACCACGTCCGCGGCCCGCTCGAGCACATCGAGGCCGCCCGGATCAGCGCTCTGCCCGGCGCCTGCGAGGCTGACGCGCGCCCCGTCGAGCCGATCGCCGCCCTCCGCGTCCGCCGCCCGAAACGCCCACACCGCGAGGACGACGGCCTCGCCGCGCATCGCCTCCGCTGCGTCCGTCGTCGCGTAGCTCGGATCGCCCGGGACGTGGAACGTCACCGTGCAGGCAGGCAGCTCAACCCGCGGCGCAGCGGATCGACCGCGATGCACGATCGCCTCGAAGCCGCTCGCCGATCGCTCTCGCGCCGCCTCGACAGCCGCCTCACCGAGCGCGGCCGCCAAGGTCTCGTCACCGATCTCACCCGGCGACCAGTCCGTGTCCACGGCATCGACCGCGTATGTGGCCTGATACGCGAGGACGAGCCCGACCAGATGCCGGCACTGACCGCTCGCAGCACACGTACACGTCGCGTGAGCCAGCGCGGATCCGCTCGGCAGGCGGGTCGTCACCCCGTCCCCGAAGACGGCCTCGATCAAGCCGTCCCCGCCCACGGAGATGACTCCGCCGTTGCCTGCCGCCAGCTCCTTCGCGGCGCGCTTGACCAGGCCGCGGTTGGCGAGCGCCGCCAAGCCGTCCTCGGTGAGGGAGAGCAGGTCGGTGCGGGTCGCAGTCGTCATCGGCCCAGCCTTTCCGCGACGAACTCGGCGAGCTCTCCCGGCGTCATCGCGCCGACGTGCGCCCCGACGTTGGCCAGGCGCTGCGCCATCGCGCGGTCGTACGCCGGGAACGCCTCCTCGTCGAGTGCGGCCAGGCCGAGCACCGTCGTGCCCTGCTGCACCAGCGAGCGCACCTCCTCGACCAGCCGGACGTGATCGCCGCCCTCGTAGAAGTCCGAGATCACGGCGACGATCGACCTCCTGGGATTGTCGACGAGCTCGCGCGCGTACGCGACGGCCTGCGCCACGTTCGTGCCGCCGCCGAGCTGCACCTTCATCAGCAGCTCGACCGGATCGGTGACGTCGGCGGTCAGGTCCACGACGCTCGTGTCGAAGGCCACGAGGTGCGTGCGCAGCCCGGGCAGGTTCCACAGGCAGGCGGCCGTGACCGCGCTGTGGATCACCGAGCCGAGCATCGAGCCGGACTGGTCCACGAGCAGGACCAGCTGCCAGCTCTCGAGGTGCCGGCGGGAGCGCGAGTGGAAGTGCGGCTGCTCGATGAGCAGGCGGCGCTCCTCCGGCTGGTAGTGCGCGAGGTTGGCCCGCACGGTGCGGTGGAAGTCGAAGTCGCGGGCCAGCCGCACCCGGCTCGGACGCGGCGCCCGGGTCCCGTGGAAGGCCGCCTGCATCTGCGGGCGGAGCCGCTCCAGCAGCTCGCGGACGACCTGCTCCACGATCCGGCGCGCCAGGGCGAGCACCTGAGGGTTCATCAGATGCTTGGTGCGCAGGACGGCGCGCAGCAATGCCGGATTCGGCTCGATCCGCTGAAGCAGCTCGGGATCGGTCAGGATCTCCTCGATGCCGTAGCGCTCCACCGCGTCCCGCTCCAGCCGCTCCACGGTCACGCGCGGGAAGAGCTGGTGCACGGCGTCCAGCCAGTCCACGACGGTGAGCATCGACCCCTCGCTCCCGCCGCTCCGAATCCCCCGCTCCCGCAGTTCGCCATCGCGACCGTAGAGCCAGTCCAGCGCGGCGTCCTGCCGGGCCGCCTGCCCGCCCGCCGCGAGCGGCATACTCCGATCCGCCGCCTCGCCCAGGATCAGCCGCCACCGCTCCAGTCCGGGATCCACGCCGCTGCTCACGCTCGAACCTCCTGGACGATCGCTTCGGCTTCGGGGGAGAGCAGGCCGGTGCCCAGGAGTTCGGCGAAGGCGGCGAGCTCCAGGCCGCGGGCCTGGATGTGGACCTCGGGGGAGACGGCGAGGCGGATCAGGCCTCGGGCGTCTCCGGCGCGGCCGCGGCGTTCCAGGAGCCGCCGGGCCACCGACTCCTTCTCGCGGGGCGGGAAGTAGCCGAATGCCATCCGGAGCGCGGGGAGCGCGCCGAGGAACTCCTCCTCGTCCATCCGAGTCGTGACCAGGTCGTCGAGGACTGCGATCAGCTCCGGGGTCGCCGCCTCCTCGCGGGCCAGGACGAAGAGGCCTGCCAGCCAGTCTCCCAGGTGGCGCAGGGTCACGCCGACGGGCAGCGCTCGCGCGGTGTCCGGGGCGCTGGTGAGCGTCCAGGCCAGGCCCAGGGCGGCGCCGCGCAGGTCCGGGGGCGACTGGAGGTCCTTCGCGATCCGCTCGGCGGCGCTCAGCGTTTCATCGCGGGTGACGGGGAGGAGCGGCTCCGCGTGGTGGATGGCGTCGCGCAGGGCGACCAGCGCGGAAAGGCGCGCCGGGTCCGCCGCGGCGTCGGGGCCGGTCACGGACTGGGCCAGGGCCAGCACGCGCTCGGCCGCCGCGCCGATGACCTGGGCCAGGCTGCTGCTCCGCGAGACTTCGAAGAGCCGGTCGTGGCGCCAGAGGCCCAGGGCCGCCGCCAGAACCGCGCCGAGCGGCCCGAGTTCGGCGCTGCCGAAGGCGGCCGTCGTCAACACTGCGGCGATTCGCGCGATGAGCTGGTCGGCGGCATCCGACAGCCCGCACAGGACCGTGTCGAAGAGCGTCGTGGCCAATGCCGCGATGCCTGCGCCCTCTGACGTGCGCCGCTCCAGCAGGGCCACGGCGGCCTCGGCGAGGGTCGCCCCGTAGGCGCCCGCTTCGATGAGGGCCGCCGAGCGGCGGGCGGTGGTCTTCAGCTTCCAGAGCTCGCGGAACTCCGGGTCCAGGCCGCTCTCGGGACCCGACTCGCGGTCGAAGCCGGGGATGCCGAGGACTCGGAGCCGGTGCAGGACTCTGCTTCGGTCGACACCCGCTATTTCTGTCAGGTCGAGCTCCAGCGGGCCCTTGAAGTCGGCGAGGCCGATGCGTTCGAGTTCGGCGATCACGTCGTGCACGAGGGGCGGCGCCGGGGTGCGCGCGTGCAGTTTGCCGACCCGGTCACCGCTGATCGCCGCGACCATCTCGACCACGGCGGGGTGCGCGCCAGGACGGAGGGTGCCGCGCGAGCTCCACGGGACCGGCTGGTCCAGGTCCTCGGAGACCAGGGCGCTGACGAGGCCGTCCAGCAGGTCCACGCGGGTCGGGACCCGGTTGCCGCGCAGGCGCGCCAGTCCCTCCGCCTGGGTCCGTGCGGCGATCAGGTCGGCCGTGGACGCCGGCTGGCCTCGATCGCGCAGACGCTGCGCCACGGAGCGGATCAGCGCCTCCCCGGCCGACTCCGGGCCGTGCTCCCACAGGAGTTGGTAGTACTCGGGCGAGGGCATACCGGACTGGTAGCCGGTGAACGCGTCCAGCCGGCGGAAGGAGTACGGGACCAGGAAGCTGGACACCTCGGCGCCATCGTCCGGCTCCGGGATCTCGGGCCAGCCCTCGCCGTCGGCCTCCCGCGCCGCCAGACGCCGCAGCGCCGGGGTGTGGAAGCCGCCGGTCACGACGACCACCGGCTTCGTTTCCGCTCGGGCCTCCGCCGCGCGGATCCAGCGCGCCATGTACGCCTCGCGCACCGCGTCGCGTTCGCTGGCCTCGGCTTCGCCGCGCAGCAGGTCGAAGTACGCGGTCAGCCGCTCTTCCAGGCCTGATTCATCCTCGACCTCGAACAGCCGGTCCCAGAGCTCGTCGGAGCTCGAGGCCCGCATCGTCTCGAGGAGGCGCTCCAGGGCCGCCGCGTAGTGCAGTTCCACGTCGGCGTAGCGGTTCGAGTGGTCGTGGAAGGCCGAGTGCCAGGCGGGCAGGTCGATGAACAGCGACTCGGCCTTGGCGGCGCGGCCGGCCGTCAGCGCGGCCCACTCCGGGGAGTATTCGCAGAACGGCGCGAAGGACGCGACGTCAGGGCCGCTGCTGAAGATCGCGATCGGCAGCTGGTGGCGCAGGTGGAGCTCGCCCAGCCGCGCGTTCATGTCGGCGGGACCCTCGATCAGCACGTACCGGGGACGCAGCCGCTCGATCGTCCGGCTGACGAGGCGTGCGCACGCCGGGCTGTGGTGGCGCACACCGATGTAGGTGACCGTCATCGATGGATTCCGCTCAGCCCGGCAGCAGGTGCCGCGCCTCGTGCAGCGCGCGCCAGGGGCCCTCGCCCTGCGCCCGCGCCTGCTTCTCCAGGTAGCGGCGCAGCCGCGCCAGATCGTCCGCGTTGTCCTTCGCGACCGTGCCGGCGAGGCTGGCCGCCAGGTCGGCCGCGTCGCCCGGCTCGCCGCGCAGGAACCACCCGCGCAGGCCCACCGCGTGCGCCACGGAGACCGCCTCGGCCGTGCTCATCACCGCGGTCGGCCGGTCCACCGGGGTGCCGTCGGCGGTGGCTCCGGAGCGCAGGTCGCGGAAGGCGCCGACCAGCACCTCGAGCACGTCGCGGCGCGGCGGGCTCTGCACGCCCGAGTCCCGCAGCAGCCGCGCGGACTCGGCCTCGACGAGGGCGAGCTCGGTCTCGAAGTCGGGGATCGGGAAGACGGTCTCGAAGTTGAAGCGGCGCTTGAGGGCCGCGCTCATCTCGTTCACGCCGCGGTCCCGCGTGTTCGCCGTCGCGATGACGTTGAAGCCCGCGCGGGCGAACACCGTGCCCGCCGCGCCGAGCTCGGGCACCGCGAGCGCGCGCTCGGACAGCGGGGATAGCAGCGTGTCCTGCACCTCGAGGGGACAGCGGGTGATCTCCTCGAAGCGCACGATCAGGCCCTCGGCCATGCCGCGCAGCAGCGGCGCCCGCACCAGCGCCCGTTCGCTCGGGCCCTCGGAGACCAGCAGCGCGTAGTTCCACGAGTACTTGATCTGGTCCTCGGTGGTGGCCGCGCCGCCCTGGACGGTCAGCGTGGACGTGCCGCAGACCGCCGCCGCGATCAGCTCGCTGAGCAGGGACTTCGCCGTGCCGGGCTCGCCGACCAGCATCAGGCCCCGGCTCGTGGCCAGGCTGACCAGCGCGCGGTCCACCAGCGCCGGGTCGCCGACGAACTTGCGCTGCACGCCGAGCCGCTCGTCGCCGACCACGAACGCGCGCACGGACTGCAGGCTGAGCCTCCAGCCCGGCGGACGGTGCCCGGTGTCCGCCGCGGCGAGCCGGGCGAGCTCCTCGGCGTAGCGGACCTCGGCGGGCGGCCGCTGGATCGCGGTCTCCTCGGTGCTCCGGTTCGGCATCAGTGTTCTCCATCCATCAGGCGGCTCAGGTCGCCGATGAGCTCGGAGACGGTGATCGGATCCAGGTCGGCGATGCTCGAGGACTGCATGCGGTGGCGCGAGCCGTTCGGGATGGGCGTGTTCTGCAGCACGACGACGCCGATCTCCTGCCGCCGCGTGTACGCGTCGTCCCAGCTGAAGTTGAGCCCGGGGTCGATGCTCACCAGCAGCCAGCGGCCGTCCAGCGTCGGCCGCTTCAGGAAGTCGTCGGCGCCGTAGCCCTGGGCCCGCGCGGTGCCCCAGCCGCGCTTGAGCAGCCCGCGCACCTCCTCGATCGGCACGGTCCTGTCCTTGAAGCGGTTGAACAGCCCTCCGGCGCGCTCCGCGGCGGTCAGCGTGTTGATGGTGCGGCCGAGCTGCGCGAAGGGCTGCACGATCTCGTAGTCCGCGAACAGCTCCGACCACGCGGCGAGGTCCGCGCCGAGCTGCAGCGGATGCGCGGCGCGGACGACGGCCCGCTCGGGCAGCGTGAACACCTCGTCGTCGACGTCTGCGAATCCGCCGTCCTCGGCGATCCGGAACGCCGTGGTCACGCCCTCGGCCTCGCACAGCCAGACCACGCCGCGGACCACGCGCCAGATCACCGGATGCCCGTGCAGCAGCGCGCGGAACTCCGCGGCGCTCCACGCGCGACCCAGCGACATGCTCGACTCGATGCGCAGCACCGCGTGCGCGATGACCGCCTGGACGTCCTCCGTCAGCGCGGCGAGCCGTTCGCGCGCGGCGTCGATCAGCTCCTTGTCGTCCGTCGCCACGGGCTCGGGGAGCGCGGCGCACGGATTGCCCGCCTCGTCGCGCAGCAGATACCGCGACCGCTCGTCGAACCCGACCCGGAAACGGCGCGGGCCGTAGTCCAGCCAGACGCCGCGCCCGGCGTCGAAGCCGAGGGTCGGCAGCATCCGGTCGGCGAGCTCATCGGCCGTCAGGCCTCGATCCGCCGCTATGCGCGCGAACCGCTGCTGAGCCTGCTCCTTGAGCGCCTTGCGCGGATTGGCCTGCACGAGCTGGTCGAGCTGCGCCCCGGCCGGCTGGTCGCCGTCACCCTCGACGTCGATCGACGCGTCGAGCCCGACGGCCGTCGCGAAGCGGTAGACCTGGAAGAGCGCCGCGTCGTCCCCGGTGTCGATCAGGACGTCGAGCCCGGCCACGGCGCGGTGGTGCCCGTTCTCCAGCGGCCAGGCGTGGATCAGCGGCACGAGGCGCCGGACCGTGTCCGCGTCCCCGAAGACGCCCTGCGCGGTGAGGATCCAGGAGTGGTCGCTCGGGTAGTCCAGGGAGCGCCAGGCGGCCAGCAGTGCCCGCGCGAAGTCCGTCAGCGAGGCCGGATCGGCGATCCCCCGCACGATCTCCAGGCCCGGGTAGGGCTCGCCGGGCTTCGATATCGAGAGCATCGCGAGCACGTTCCGGGTGGCCTGCTCCGAGATCGCCGCGCTCCGGTCCCGCAGCAGGATCTGCGGCAGATGCGTGTCGTCGAGCCAGGCCGGGAGCTTCGGCATCCGGGCCGGCAGGATCTCGAGCCGGTCGGCGGAGACGAGCCGCTTGATCGCGAGACCGACCTCGGCGCCGTACCCGCGGTCCGCGACCTCCGCGACGTCCAGACCGTGCGCGTGCGCCAGATAGCGCAACGCGCCCTCGGCCGCGGGACGAAGCTGCTTGTCGGTGCCCAGCGCGTCGGGGATCAGCAGCGTCGCGGCGTCCTCGCCGTGCCTGCCGAGCCACGAGCGGGCGTGCGAGCGGACGCTCTTGAGCCGCAGCAGCCAGTCCGCCATCACCCGGGCCACCCGCAGGTCGACCACCGGCTGCAGGACCGCGCCGCGATTGGTCAGGTTCCCGGAGCCCTTGGGGCTGTAGAGGATCGGGTCGAGCGCGTCGATCCCGAAGCGCACGAGGATCGAACCCCAGGCGTAGACCTTGTCCGGGT
The DNA here is from genome assembly GCA_035712985.1 of Actinospica sp. Classification (GTDB taxonomy): domain Bacteria; phylum Actinomycetota; class Actinomycetes; order Streptomycetales; family Catenulisporaceae; genus Actinospica. The sequence goes on along the minus strand of DASTAE010000187.1, from coordinate 12,400 downwards.
TGCCGAAGGTGTTCCGCAGCCGGCGCAGCGCGCGGCGGGCCTCCTCCTCGGGCGCGATCAGCAGGGCGACCTGGTCGCTCGAGTCGGATCTGCTCGTGCCCTCCTTCTCGATCAGGTCGAGGATCTTCCGCCAGTCCAGCGAGGAGCCGCCGCGGTCGATCCGGTCGAACTCGGTCTGCTCGCCCGGCCGCCAGACCACGCGGGAGATCGCCGGAGCCCGCAGTTCGGCGAGCTCCGCGGCGCCCGGAGCCGCCTTCGCGGGGGGCCGCCTGCGGTTCCACGGCGGATCCGCCAGCACGCCGGGCAGCGCCTCGTCGGGCACCACCGGACGGCCCTTGATCTGCGCGAGCAGGGTGTCGACGAGCTCGCGTTCCCCGGCGCAGAGCGCGGGGCGGACCTCGTCGAGCAGATCCGGGTACTGCTTGAGCATCGTGCTCAGCAGGCCGCGCGCGACCTCGGCGGTCGGCTCCGCCGGGGCGGCGGCCGTGGCCAGCAGGCGTATCGCGCGGCGCGGGAAGCGGCGGGCGGCCTCCATGGCGTACTGCTGGACCATTTTCACCGTCAGCCGCGCGGTCAGCGCCGCGAACGCCTCGTCGCCCGGGATGCGCGCGAGGGCGTCCAGCAGGATCCGCTTCGTCTTCGCGTCGGCCGCCTTGCCGTCGAGCAGCGCGGGGAACAGCGGCACCGCGGCCTCGCCCAGGGCCTCGGCGGCGGTGGCGACCACGCCGAGGTTCACGCCGTGGCTCACGAACTGGAACGGAGCGCGCTTGCGCAGCGCCTGCACGTCCTCGGCGCGGCTGATCGAGCAGTGCAGCAGCCCGACCCACGGCCGCCACAGCCGCCCGGCGAGCCGCGCCTTGCCGATCCGGAGGCAGACCTCTGCCAGCCACTGCGACTCCGTCGGCAGCAGATAGGAGACGACGACGCGCTGGAGCAGGTCTTCGCGCAGCTCGGCGAGCCGCCGGACGGCTTCCGCGTACGAGGCCTCGTCGGTCGCCGCGAGGTACGAGCGCAGCCGCAGCAGCACCGCGCGGAAATCGCCGGCGGGCAGGCCGTTGCGCGTCTCCCGGACGAACACGTCCTCCCCGCGGTACGGGTACCGCTCGGCGTCCAGCCGCGCGGCCTCGACGGTCGCGACCGCGGCGAACGGCACGCCGAACGCGGTCACCCACGCGTCGAGGTGCGCGGCCTGGTCCATCCGGTAGTCGTGCTGCCTGGCCAGGTGCAGCAGCGCGGCCGCGGCCAGCGGCGTCGGCTCGACGGCGAACCGCCGCAGCGCCTCGGCCACCGGAGGCAGCGTCGTCGGGTTCTGGATCGCCGTTCCGGCGTTGCGCAGCACCTCGGGGACGAGCAGCGCCTCCCACTCGGCCGTCGAGCCCGTATGCGCCGGGATCTTCACCCCGGAGACCAGCGCCGACCCGCGCCGCGGATGGATGGCCTCGCGCCACTCCGCCGGCACCTCGAGCCGCCCCTCGTCCTCGGCCGCCACCGCGTCCTGCACGGCTCACCTCCCTCACCGACCTCGACGAACTGAAAGCGCGTCATCTGTTGAGGCACATCCTAGGGAGATCCACTGACAGCCTTCGAATCGAAGTCCGGACCCTAGCGGCGGCACCTGCGGGCGAGCACCGACCAGGCGGCCGCGAGGAACAGGACCGCGTAGCCTCCGAGCCACGACCAGCCCTCCACGGCCGAGCCGGTGAACGTGCCGCCGTACGAGGCGAGCAGCGGCGGACCGAGCGGGGACGAGCCGTGCGCCCACAGCGTGTCGAGGCCGATGCCGCGGCCGAGGGCCTCGTAGGCCCAGCGGTTCGTCATCGCCCAGCTGATCCCCGAGCCGACCGCGCCCATCTGCGGCACGGGGACGAACGCGCCCGAGAACAGCACCTGCGGGAAGCACAGCAGCGGAAGCATCAACGTGGCCTGACTCGGATCGGATACCGCGGCCGACGCGAGCAGCCCGAGGGTGAGCGCGGCGGCCGAGGCGAGAACCGTGGTCAGGAACAGGGATCCGTAGACGCCCGCGCTCGCGCCGGGAAGCCGGTCCGTGGCCCGCAGCACGGCCAGCAGCAGCGCGTCGGCGGCGGCGAGGACCGGGAGCAGCAGCGTGAACTTCGAGGTCAGATACGGCCCGATCCGCAGCACGGTACGGCGCTCCCGGCGCACGATCGCGATCTCGGTGCAGATCTGCAGCAGGCCGTACGTCAGCCCGAAGAAGAACGCGCCGAACGCGATCCAGAACATGATCATCGCCGAGCTGCCCGGATTGTCGTGCGCCGGATCGAAGGCGTGCGGCCGGAAGAGCATCGCGAACATCGCCGCGATCATGATCGGCGATCCGAGGACGACGGCCGCCGAGAGCCGGTTGCGGGTCAGGATCGCCGCGGATCGCCGCGTCAGCAGCCACCACTGCCGCAGCGCGCCGGGAGCCCGGGACTCGTGCTCGGCGGGCGCGCTCTCGACGGCGCTCGCCGGAGGCAGCGCCGGCGCGGCCGGGACCTCGGCCGGATCGACGCCGTAGACCTCTTCGATACTCGCCACGCCGAACGACGCGGCCAGTTCCGCGGGCGCGCCCCGGTACAGCAGCCTGCCGGAAGCCAGGAAGGCCACCGCGTCAGCGTGTGCCAGATCCGCCGGATTGTGCGTGGTCAGCACCACGGTCGTGCCCGCCTCGGCGAGATCCCGGAGCAGGGCCATCAGCCGCGCGCCCGCCGCGGGATCGAGCCCCGAGGTCGGCTCGTCGAGGAAGAGCGCGCGCGGCCGGGTCAGAAGCTCGACCGCGATGCTCGCCCGCTTACGCTCGCCCCCGGACAGTGTGCCGACGCGCTGACCGGCCAGGGCTTCGAGCCCGAGCGCCGCCAGCACCCGCGCGACGGCCGCCGAGACCTGCTCCGCGGTGGAATCCCGGGAAAGTCTCAGCCGCGCCGCGTATATCAGGGTCCTGGACAGGGCAAGATCCAGGTGGACGATGTCGTCCTGCGGCACGAAGCCGATGCTGCCCGCCGGATGCCCGGCCGCCAGTTCGCCCAGCAGGGTGGTCTTGCCCGCCCCGCTCGGACCGGCGATCGCGAGCACGCCCCCGGGCGGCACGTCGACGTCCACGCCGTGCAGCAATGTCCGACCGTCGGCCCGGCGCGCGACCAGACCGCGCGCCTCGATCCGCAGGCCCCGTGCGCCCATCCGGCGGTCACCTCCACCTTTCGTACACTGATAAACCAGCTCACACTATAGGCAAAAGGCGATTCCGCGTGAAGATCGGCGGGAGCACCCGTATGAGCGGGAACACGGAGAAAAACACTGACTACGGCATGAACACGGCCCCCGAGCGCTTCGCCCGGCTGCGCGCCGACGAGTACGCGTACCTGGATGATCAGGGGCACATCTACCTCGACTACACCGGCGCGGGCCTGCCCGCGCGCTCGCAGCTCGCCGCGCACGAGGACCGGGTCACCGCGGGCTGCTACGGGAATCCGCACTCGGAGAACCCGACCTCCTCGGCGTCCACCGAGCTCATCGAGCAGACCAGGGCGCGCGTCCTCGAACACCTCGGCGCCGACCCCGCCGAGTACGCGGTCGTCTTCACCCCGAACGCGACCGGCGCCTGCCGCCTGGTCGGCGAGGCCTTCCCGTTCCGCCGCGGCGGCCGCCTCGTGCTCCCGCTGGACAACCACAACTCCGTCAACGGGCTGCGCGAGTTCGCCCGGGCCCGCGGCGCCGACGTCGTCTACGTGCCCTTCGACGGTCCGGACCTGCGGATCGGCGCCGACGCGCTCGCCTCGGCCCTCGCCGGGAAGCGGTCCGGGCGCGCGGGGCTGCTGGCCTATCCCGCGCAGAGCAACTTCACCGGCGTCCGGCACTCGCTCGACTGGATCGACCTGGCCCACGACCGGGGCTACGCCGTGCTGCTCGACGCCGCGGCCTTCCTGCCGACCGGGACCCTCGACCTGCGGCGGGTGAAGCCCGACTTCGTGACGGCCAGCTGGTACAAGGTCTTCGGCTACCCGACCGGCGTCGGCGCCCTGATCGCGCGCCGCGAGGCGCTCGCCCGGCTGCGCAGGCCCTGGTTCTCCGGCGGCACCATCCACGTGGTCAGCGCGCAGGGCGGCTGGCACCGGATGGCCGAGGACGAGACGGCCTTCGAGGACGGCACGCTCAACTTCCTGTCCATCCCCGACGTCGCCACCGGCCTCGACCACCTCGCCGACGTCGGCCTGTCCGCCGTCGCCGCGCACGTGGCCGGGCTGACCGGCCGGCTGCTCGACGGGCTGCGCGCGCTCCGGCACGGCAACGGCGCCCCGCTTGTGCGCGTCTACGGCCCCGCGGACACCGACCGGCGCGGCGGCACCGTCGCCCTCAACGTCCTCGACCCGTCCGGCCGCGTCGTCGACGAGCGCGCCGTGGGCCGCGACTCCGCCGCCCACCGCATCTCCCTGCGCACCGGCTGCTTCTGCAACCCCGGCGCGGGCGAGGAGGCCTTCAAGATCTCGCGCCGCCTGCTGCGCGGCCCGGCCGGCCGGATGGGCGCCGCGACGCTCGACGACTACCTCGCCGAACTCGGCATGCCCTCCGGCGGAGCCGTCCGCGTCTCTCTCGGCATCGCCTCCTCGGCCGCCGACCTCGACGCCTTCCTGGCCTTCGTCGAGCACGGATACCGCGACCGTTCCGCCGAGGCCGCGGCGGGCTCGCTGGCCCCTCGGCTACGGTGCTGAGTATGACTTCTGATACAGCGCGGGCGACGACGTTCGGGGCGGCCGCGGGGGACTACGACCGGTACCGGATCGGCGTGCCGGACGCGGTGGTGGACCGGCTGCTGCCGCGCGGCCTCGACGCGGTCCTCGACCTCGGCGCCGGGACCGGGGCGATGACGCGCCGGCTGGTCGGGCGGGCCGAGCGGGTCTACGCGGTCGACATCGATCCCCGGATGCTCAGCGTGCTGACCGAGACCTGCCCCGAGGTCGAGGCGTACGAGGGCACCGCGGAGAGGATCCCGCTGCCCGACGCCTCCGTGGACGCCGTCGTGGTCGCCTCCGCGTGGCACTGGATGCGCCCGGAGTCGGCGATTCCCGAGATCGCCAGGGTGCTGCGACCCTCGGGGAGCCTGGTCATCGTCTGGAACCGGCGCGACCGCTCCGTCCCGTGGGTCGACGACCTGGAGGCGGCCCGGATGCGGATCACCGGCAGCGACGACTTCGTCGAGCAGCGCATCCGGCACTTCCTCGGCGAGCCCTGGCTTCCCGAGGGCGCCGGGTTCGACCGCGTCCTCATCGAGGACCACCACTGGGACGCGACGATGACCAGGCAGGAGGTGGCCCGGCTGATGACCACCTACGGCGCCTACATCTCGGCGCCCGAGGACCGCAAGCCCGAGATGCTCAGGCAGCTGATCGAGCACGTGGACGCGGACGAGCGCGTCACCCCGGCCGACGACCGGGACGACGCGCTCGTGAACCTGCCGATGGTCTGCCACGTATGGCGCGCGACCAGGATCTGACCGCTTAAATCAGTTGGTGGCCGACGCGGCCTGCACGAAGGAGTCCGTGTAGGTCAGCGACACGTCCACGCTGTGGCCTTCGACCTGCGGGTCGAAGGCCGAGAGCACCCGGTCCACGCTCTGCGGGCCGTCGGCGGGCATCAGTCCGGTCGGGCTGAACATGCCGATCTCGTTGGCGAGGGCCTCCTCGTACGCGGTCTTGCCGGCCGCGCCGTAGTTCGCCGCCGGGACGACCGCCGCGATCTGCGCCGCCGAGTGCGTCTGGATGTAGTTCAGCGACTCGAGCAGCGCGTTCACCATCTTCTGCACGGTCGCCTTGTTGGCCTGCACGAACGAGGTCTCGAAGGACAGCGCGGTGCCCGGGTACGGTCCGCCGAGCGCCGCCTCCGTGCCGCTGACCGAGCGCATGTCCACGATGATCTTCGCGGCCTTCTTCGCCAGCAGCGTCGAGACCGTCGGCTCCGTCGTCACGCCGACGTCCACCTCGTCGTGCTGCATCGCCGCGACGAAGGTGGCGCCCGCGCCGATGTTGACCGGGTGCACCTGGCTCAGCTGCACGCCGTTGTGCACGGCCAGGTAGTCGGCCACGAACTGGGTCGAGCTGCCGAGCCCGGTGATGCCCAGCTTCCTGCCCGCCTCCTGCGCCGGGGAGGTGATCGCGCCGGCCTCGTCGGTGCGCACCAGCTCGACCATGCCGGGGGCCTGGTTCAGCTGGATCACGGACTCGGTCGAGACGCCCTTGGCGCGCAGGTCGAGGTTGTGGTCGTAGAAGCCGATCACGCCGTCGACCTGGTGCGAGAGCATGTCCTGCCAGTTCTGGTTGCCGTTCACTGTGTTCACCACCTTCACCGTGACGCCCTGCTTCTTGAAGAAGCCGAGCTGCTGCGCGAGGACCAGCGAGAGGTAGGTCTGGTTCGTCGCGTTCGACACCGCGATGGTGACCGTCGCGGGGTCCGAACTGGACGCCACGTTGGCGGCGGTGCCGGAACCGCTGGAGCAGCCGGCGGCCAGCAGCGCCGTCGCGGCGAGCAGGGATATCGAGAGGTTTCTCTTCGCGGACGTCTTCGGGTTCTTCATCTGTGGGCTCGCGTCTTCCTAGGTGTGGGTGGTGGTCCGGCCGCGCGGCTTCCACCGCAGCAGCCGGCGTTCCAGGAGCGTGATCAGGCCCTCCGCGGCCGCGGCGAGCACGGTCGTGACGACCAGCCCCGCGTACACGCCGTCCGGGTCGAAATTGCCCTGGGACTGCTCGATCAGCAGCCCGAGTCCCTGCGTGGACCCGATGATCTCGCCGACCACGGCCCCGGTGATGGCCAGGCCGAAGGCGACGCGCAGACTGGCGATGATCCAGCTGAAGGTGGACGGCAGCACGACCTGGGCGAGCACCGCGGCGCGGCCCGCCCCGAGGATCCGCGCGTTCGCGATCAGGCTGGGATCCACGTCGCGGGCGCCCTGGAAGGCGTTGAAGAACACGCTGAAGAACACCAGGACCACGGCCAGCGCGATCTTCGAGCCCATGCCGAGCCCGAACCAGATGATGAACACCGAGCCGAGCACGATCCGCGGCACCGCGTTCAGCGTCCCCACGTAGACGTTGAAGATCCTGGCCAGGATCGTCACCCGGCCGAGCACCGTGCCCAGCAGCACGCCGAGGCACACGCCGATGCCGAAGCCGATCAGCGTCTCCTGCAGCGTCACCCAGGCCTGCTGCCAGAGCGGGCCCTCCACCGTGCCGCGGCGGATCCACTCGTACAGCTCGCGCCAGGTCCCGGACGGCGAGCCGAAGAAGAACAGGCTGATGCTTTTCGTGTCCACCGCCAGCTGCCAGGCGCCGAGCAGCGCGACGAGGATGCCGAGCTGGATCGCGGGGATGGCCGAGCGCCGTGCCAGGGTTCGCATGTCAGATCCGTGTCGTCGAGCGGTCGTACGCGATCTGGACCTCGCCGCTCAGCGCCGACCAGATCTCCTCGTGCAGTTCCACGAAGCGCGGGTGGAAGCGGATCTCGCGCGGCGAGCGCGGCCGCGGCAGGTCGACGGTGAACTCCTTCTTCACCGTGGCCGGGCGCGCGGTCAGCACGACGACGCGGTCCGCGAGGGCGATGGCCTCCTCGAGGTCGTGCGTGACGAACAGCACCGAGGCGCCGAGCGTCTCCCACAGGCCCAGCAGCTCGCCCGCCATGATCTGCCTGGTCTGCGCGTCCAGGCCGGAGAACGGCTCGTCCATGAGCAGGATCCGCGGATCGTTCACGAAGGTCTGCGCCAGCGCGACGCGCTTGCGCATCCCGCCGGACAGCTGGTGCGGATAGTGCCGCTCGAAGCCCGTGAGGCCGACCCGGCGCACCCAGTCCAGGGCCAGGTCGTGCGCCTCGTGCCTGCTCGCCCCGCGGAAACGGGGGCCCGCGGCGATATTGCCGAGCACGGTCTTCCACGGGAAGACCGCGTCGTTCTGGAACACGAGGCCGGTGCGCGGATCCGTGCCGGCGAGCTCGGCCCCGTCGGCCAGGATCCGGCCGGAACTCGGCTTCTCCAGCCCGGCGACCATGGAGAGCACCGTGGACTTACCGCAGCCGGTCGGCCCGATCAGCGCGCAGAACTCGCCCGTCCGCACGTCGAGGTCGAAGTCCTCGACGACGGTGCGCGCGTCCCCGGCCGGATCGGCGAACCGCTTCGTCAGAGAACGCAGTTCGAGCGACATCCGCCTCTCCTGTCGTGACCCGAATTCACGGCCCCCACGTACGAGTGATGAGAATGCCATCCCCGCAACGGACGCAACAAGAGTGTTCGAAGGGGCGTTACTAACTTAGGGTTCTTTGTTGATGACCATTCATTCCGGGTGCCCTACAGTACGGCCATGCGGTCGGGAGACCGGGTGACCCACCACCCGGATACGGGGCTCCCGCAGCGCGTCGCCCTGGGTGTCCTGCTGCGGTCGTTCCCGCCTGCCCGGGTGGACGAGGTGCTGGACGCGGCGGGCCGCCGAGAGCAGCGCCAGCGGCTGCTGCCCGCGCGTCTGATGGTCTATTTCACCCTGGGAATGTGGATCTTCAAGACGCTTTCCTACGAGCAGATCCTCGCCGAGATCCTGTGCAACGCGCCCGGTCTGGCCGTGGCGGGCGCGGTGGACGAGGCGGCGAGCGCGGCGGCGATCGGCCGGGCCAGGCGGCGGCTCGGCGTCGAACCGCTGCGGCTGCTGTTCGAGCAGGCTTCGGGCGCGTCAGCCTTTTCCGACACGGAGGAGTATCGCGGACTGCGGCCGGTCCGGCTGCGCCGGCTCGACGTCGGGGTGCCCGCGAGCCCGGGCAACCTCGCGGGCTTCGGCCCGGCCGCGCGGACCTCGCTCAGCCTGCTGGTCGGGCACGCGGCCGGCCGGGTGCTGGCCGCGGACGTCGCGGACGCGGGCAGCGCGCCGGAGCGGGTGCTGTCCGGGCTCGAACTCCAGGACGGCATGCTGATCATCGAGGAGCGCCCGCTGTGCGCGCGGCTGTGGACCGCCGTGGAGCGGCTCGGCGGCGAGCAGCTGTGGCCGATCACCGACGGGCAGCAGCCCGCGGCGGCCTCCCGGCTGGCGGACGGCTCGGCGCTCGGCAAGGTCACCGCGGACGACGGCTCGGAGCTGGTCGCCCGGGTCTTCTCCCGGCCCGGCGCCGACCGGCCGGTGCGGCTGGCCACCTCGATCCTGGACCACCGGCTCGCCCCGGCCGCCGAGCTCGCGGCCCTGTACGACGCCCGCCCGGCCGCCGGGGACCTCGGCGCCGTCGGCGGCTACCGGGAGGGCGGCCTGCTCGAACTGAGATCAAAGGACCCTGAAATGGTTCGGCAGGAGCTTTATGCAATGCTCTGCGTTCACCATGCGATCGGAGAACTCCTCGACCCGATAGGCCCGATTCTTCCCAAGACCTAAGTCAGTGGCCCGGCCTCTTGGCCGCCGAACTTCCCCTGTGCTCAAATACCGGTGACCCACACCGCCCGAAATAATTGCGAGGATCCGTGCGCGAGTCAGGCACCGCGACCCGTAGGCGGCGATGGAGGCTGCGTGATCTGCGGCTGCGCGCGCGGCTGATCCTGCTCGTGCTGGTCCCGCTGATCGCCGGCGTCGCCCTGGCCTCCGGCCGCGTGATCAGCGAGAACGCCACGATCCGCTCCGAGAACGACCTCAACGACCAGGCGCACGTGGCGCTGACCATGGCAGGGCTCATCTACGCCGTCGAGGACGAGCGGGACCTCGTCGAGGTCTACCTCACCGACGGCCAGCAGAGCACTGACATGGGCGCGCTCGCCAAGGCCGAGTCGGCCACCAGGGCGCAGATCATCCTCTTCGACGACGCCGTCGAGGCCTCCGACGCGGCCGCGCTCGCCACATTGCCCGCTGCGACGCAAACCCTGATGCAGCAGGCCGAGGCCCGGCTCGGCGACCTGGCCACCCTGCGCGCCTCGGTGACCAGCCTGGGCGCCGGGCGGCCGATCTACCAGGCCTACACCACGATCATCAGGGATCTGATGAACTTCAGCGACCAGCTGGCCACCGACACCACCGACCGCCGGCTCGCCTCCTATGTCAGCACCCTGGCGATGGTCGAGCAGGTCGGCGAGCAGACCTCCCAGGAGCGCGGCTACCTGGTCGGCATCCTCGGCGGTGGGGGAGAGCTGCTGGCCCAGCAGGAGGACCTGGTCCAGGCGCAGGCGCAGTACAACAGCACGCTGGCCGACATCGACGCGCAGGCGCCCGAGAGCATCGTCGACCTCTACCAGGCGGACGTCGGCGGCAACACGACGGGCGCCGCGGACAGCACCGTCCAGCAGACCATCGACGCGGCCCTGCAGAACTTCCCGATCAGCCAGGTCGGCGCCACCGACACCGCCGCGTACGCCGCGACCACCACCAAGGTCGGCCAGATCCGGGCCATCGAGTCCATCGTCGGGCAGGACATCGTGGCGCGCACCAAGGCGCTGCTGAAGTCCGCGCGCGACGATCTGTACCTCAACCTCGGCATCATCGTCGCGGTGCTGCTGCTGGCCTTCCTGGCCACGGTCCTCATCGCGCGCTCGATCAGCCGCCCGCTGCAGGTGCTGCGCACCTCGGCGCTGGACATCGCCGACGTGCGGCTGCCCGCGGTCATCCAGCGGCTGCGCGATCCGGCCGAGGCGGAGAAGCCGAGCGACGTGCACCCGATCGCGATCGACAGCAGGGACGAGGTCGGCTCCGTCGCCCGCGCCTTCGACGAGGTGCACCACGCCGCGGTCCGGCTGGCCACCGAGCAGGCGCTGCTGCGCGCGAGCGTCAACGCCGTGTTCACCAACCTCTCCCGGCGCAGCCAGACCCTCGTGGAGCGGCAGCTTTCGCTGATCGACGACCTGGAGAGCGGCGAGCGGGAGCCCGGGCGCCTGAGCCAGCTGTTCCGGCTCGACCACCTGGCCACCCGGATGCGCCGCAACAACGAGAACCTGCTGGTCCTCGCGGGCGAGGAGTCGGCCCGCCGGTGGACCGAGGCGGTGCGCCTGGTGGACGTGGCCCGCGCGGCGGCGGCAGAGGTCGAGCACTACGAGCGGATCATCCTCGGCGAGGTCCCGCGCGTCGGCATCGTCGGCCAGGCCGCCCCCGACATCGCGCACCTGGTCGCCGAGCTGCTGGAGAACGCCACCGCCTTCTCCGCCCCGCACACGAAGGTCTGGATCGCCGCGCGGGCGGGCGAGGACAACAGCGTGGTGCTGCGGATCGAGGACGCGGGCATCGGCATGAAGCCCGGCGAGCTCGAGGAGGCGAACGAGCGGATCGCCAACCCGCCGGTCGTGGACGTCGGCGTGGCCCGCCGGATGGGCCTGTTCGTGGTCGGCCGCCTCGCCGCCCGCTACGGCGTCTCGGTGCGGCTGGCCGAGTCCCAGGCGGGCGGGGTCGCCGCCCTGATCCACCTGCCCTTCCACCTGCTGACCCAGGCGCTCGGCGAGTCGCTGACCGGCCGCAGCCAGGTGGACGACGAGTTCTACGCCCTCTCCCGCCAGTTCGCCCGCGCCGCGAACCAGGGGGCCGCCGGGTCGGGCCTGGTCGCCGGCATCGTCGGCGACCTGTCCGCGCTGCCCGAGCCCGAGCCGTCCGCCGAGGCGCAGGCCTGGTTCCAACCCTCCGAGGATCGCAAGGCCGAGGCCCCGCCGGAGCGGCCCGCGGAGCCCGTGCCGCCGCAGGCGCCGCCGAACCCGCTGCCGTTCCGCACGCTGCAGGCCCCGCCGACCGCGCCGAGCCCGCCGACCCCGGGCGCGGAGGCCGCCGAGCGGTTCGGCCGCCCGAGGCCGCGTCCCCCGGTCCCGCAGCGGCACGCCCGCCCCAGCCCGCCGCCCCCGCCCGCCGAGACGGCGCCGCCGGAGCCCACCCCGATCTTCGAGGCCATCGAGTCCGAGTGGTTCCGCCGCCGCGAGCAGGCCCGCGCGGCCGCCGCGGGGCACCGCCCCGACCCCGTCTACGGCGAGCCGGAGCTGACCCAGGCCCAGCCCCGGCCCCGGCCGTCGGCGCCGAGCTACGCGCCCCCCGCGGCGGCCACGGCGCCCGCGCCCCCGCCTCAACCTCCGCAGGCCCCGCCCGCGGCCCCGGCTCCGACCCCGTCCGCCGCGCCCGACTGGACCTCCCCCGCGGACGAGGGCTGGCGCGCCGCGGCGGCCCTGTCCCACCCGGCCCAGGACGGCGTGACCCCGTCGGGCTTGCCCCGCCGCACCCCGCGCGCCAACCTCGTACCAGGACGTGCGGGAGGCACCGGAGCCGCCCGCGCGGTCCCCCCGCAGAACCTGCGCCGTGACCCGTCCGCCGGAGGCCGGCCGTGACCTTGACCCGATCTGAGCCGAGGAGTGCCGCATGGAAGAGCTGAGCCAGGCCGCGAAGGATCTCAACTGGCTGATCAACAACTTCGTGGACCAGGTGCCGAAGGT
>DASTAE010000186.1:0-4317 GCA_035712985.1 Actinospica sp. | reverse complement strand
GTGGAAGAGCGTCGCGCGTTGATCAAGAATCCTGTGCTTCCGGGCTCGAATCCCGACCCGTCGATCCTGCGGGTGGGGGATGAGTTCTACCTGGCCACGTCCACGTTCGAGTGGTATCCGGGCGTCCGATTGCACCGCTCTCGCGATCTGGTGCACTGGAGCTCGCTCGGCGGCGCGCTCGACGGGACGCGGGTGCTGGATCTGGCCGGGTGCCCGGATTCCGGGGGTGTGTGGGCGCCGAACCTCACGTATGCCGACGGCTTGTTCTACCTCGTTTACTCGAATGTTTCCACGTATGCCGGGGGCTTCACGGACTGCCCCAACTACCTGGTGACCGCGCCGTCGATCGAGGGTCCCTGGTCGGACCCGGTGCTGCTGCACGCGCGCGGCTTCGACGCCTCGTTGCTGCACGACAGGGACGAGAGCTGGCTGATCAACCTCGCGCACGATTGGCGTCCGGGGCACGGCGGATCGCTCGGGCTTGAGGCGACCCGCTTCTCTCGCGAGGAGCTGCGGCTGATCGGCGAGCCCGAGCGGATCGTGCTGCCGCCGCAGGCGGGGTGGATCGAGGGGCCGAACGTCTACCGGATCGGGGACTGGTACTACCTGCTCACCGCCGACGGCGGCACCGGGTACGACCACCAGGTCACCGTCGCCCGATCGAGCACGCTGCTCGGCCCCTACGAACGCGACCCGCGCGGCCCGCTGCTCACGGCGCGCGACCGGCCCGACCTTCCGCTGCAGAAGGCGGGCCACGGCAGCCTGATGTGCACGGGCGAGGGGGAGTGGTACCTCGCATACCTCGTCGCCCGGCCACTCGGTCGTCGCGGACCGTGCGTTCTCGGCCGGGAGACGGCGTTGGCCCCGGTCACGTGGACGGACGAAGGTTGGCCGCAGGTGCCCGGCGGCGTGCCGGAGCTCACCGTCGCCGCCCCCGATCTCGATGTCCAGCCGGAGGACGAGGGATCGCAGTGGTCCACGTTGCGTCGGCCCGCCTCTGCGGACTGGATGTCGTGGAGCCATGGTGGGTCGAGATTGCGCCTGCACGGCGGCCGATCGCCGCGCAGCCTCCTCGGGGCGAGCCTCGTCGCGCGTCGGGTCACAGCGCCGCGATGCAGCTTCGAGGCGACGCTTGAGTTCGCGCCGCGCGGCATCCAGCAGGCCGCCGGAATCACCGCGTACTACAACAGCGAGAACTGGTACTTCCTGCACGTCACCGCGGATGACGATGGCCGCCGAGTCATCCACGTGGCACGGAGCGATCGGGGGCGCCTGGCGCTCGATGAGTTCGACGGCGAGTTCAAGGAGGACTTCGATGACGGGTTCGACATCGGGGTGCCGTCACGCCTCAAGCTGGGGATGGACCTGGACGACGGCGAACTGACCCTGCGGTACGACGCAGGCGGCGGCTGGCGACGGCTCGGCCCCGCCTACGACGCGACCGTCCTGTCCGACGAGCACGCCGCGGTCATCGAGGACGGCGTCATCCGCTCACTCGGGTTCACCGGCGCGTTCCTCGGGATGTGGGCGTGGGATCTGGCCGGCGGCGGGCATCCGGCCGAGTTCGGCGAGTTCAGCTACGCGGCGCGCTGAGCGGAGCGGGCACCGGGGCGACCGCCGCGGCGCTGCGTTCCGCGGCCAGCCGGTAGCCCCGCTTGGGCACCGTCACGACCAGCGGCCCGTACTCGCCCAGCGCCGCGCGCAGCCGGGCCACCGTCACCTCGACGATGTGGTCGGCGCCGCGGCGCCCCCAGACGCGGCGCAGCAGGTCGGTCCGCGAGATGACGCGGCCGGGGCTGCGGGCCAGTTCGTGCAGGACGGCGGCCGGCTGGGCGGCGAGCGTCACGACGTTGCCGCCGATGCCGACGGCGTTGCCCTGGAGGACCACGTCGCCGAAGTCGGTCGGGATGGTCTGGCGCAGGCGGCCCGGGAGCTCGTCGCTCAGCACCCTGACGAGCGAGCCGAGGCGGCCGCGCTCCGGCCACAGGGCGGGCAGGTCCATGGACAGGAAGGGCTGGGCGCAGAACTCGCCGATGCACGCCGCGATCACCGGCTCCCTGAAGGCCTCGCGGACGCGCGCTCCCTCGCCGAGCGCGTCCGCCGCCTCGAGCAGCGCCGTCGCGCCGGGCGCCGAGGTGAAGGCCACGGCGTGCACCTCGCGCCGGGCGATCGCGTGCACCAGGCGGTCCACGGCGGCCGGATCCGGGGAGGGGCCCCAGCGATAGACCGGGACGTCGATCACCTCGGCGCCGCGCTCGCGCAGGGCCTCGATGAAGGTCGGGTCGTAGTTGGCGTGCCGCTGGACGGCGATCCGGGTGCCCTGCAGCGACCTGGCCATCAGCCAGTTGAGGATCTCCCGGCTCTCCTCGGTCGGCGAGGCGAAGCTCTCGCTCAGGCCGCTCGCCCGCACCGCGCCGGTCGCCTTCGGGCCCCGGGTGAGCACCGAGGCGAAGCGGCAGCGCGTGCGCAGCGCCTCCTCCAGGCCCCAGCCCTCGGCGGCGTTCATCCAGCCGCGCCAGCCGATCCCGGTCGTCGCCACGACGTAGTCCAGGCGGCTGCTCACGCAGGCCTTCGTCGCGTCGTAGAGGGGGGTCTCGTCGTCGAACTGCTCGATGCGCAGCGTGGGCGCCGACACCACGCGGGCGCCCCGGCGCTCGAGCAGCATCGTCAGCTCCTCGCGGCGCCGATCGGCGGTGATCCCGACGACGCACCCGGCGAGCGGCACGGCGCCGTAGGGATCCGGGTACGCGGCATCGACCGGGGTGTGCATGACCAGAGGATGGTCAACAAGCGTTTCCGCAAGGTTTCCCCGATGCGACCACTCCATCAAGAACCGCCCAGAGAAGAGCCTCACACCGGCCCGGCCCGCCGGGAGAGTGCCGCGTTTCGGTCGCGCAACCGACCGGAGACGGTCGGGAAACCGCGGTCGGCGAGCGTCGAAGGGAGGTCACCGCCCACCGAGGAACCGGAGAGTCCCCGATGTCACGCTGGATCACCGATTGGAACCCCGAGGACGAGACGTTCTGGCAGGAACAAGGCCGGCGTGTCGCCCTGCGCAACATGATCACGTCTATCGCCTGCGAGCACGTCGGCTTCTCGGTGTGGAGCCTGTGGTCGGTCCTGGTGCTCTTCCTCGGCCCGACCTACCACGTGGACGCCGCGGGCAAGTTCATGCTGACCGCCATCCCCACCCTCGTCGGCTCCGTCCTGCGGCTGCCCTACAGCTACGCGGTGGTGCGCTTCGGCGGCCGCAACTGGACGATCGTCAGCGCCCTGCTGCTGCTCATCCCCACGGTCTCGGCCACGTTCCTGATCCACCCGGGCGTCTCGTACACGACGCTCGCGATCCTGGCGGCGCTGGCCGGCGTCGGCGGCGGCAACTTCGCCTCCGCGATGACCAACATCAACGCCTACTACCCGCAGCGGCTCAAGGGCTGGGCCCTCGGCTTGAACGCGGGCGGCGGGAACATCGGCGTCGCGGTCGTGCAGCTCGTCGGCCTGCTGGTGCTGGCCACGGCGGGCAAGGGCCACCCGGCCGTGATGACCGGCGTCTACATCCCGCTGATCGTCATCGTCGCGTCGGCCGCCGCGCTCACCATGGACAACCTCGCGGTCGAGCGCGACAAGGGAGCGATGGCGCTGGCCGCGAGGCAGCCGCAGACCTGGACCATCTCCCTGCTCTACATCGGCACCTTCGGCTCGTTCATCGGCTTCGGCTTCGCCTTCGGGCAGGTGCTGCAGGTGCAGTTCGCGCACTCCTACCCGACCCCGCTCAAGGCCGCGTACATCACCTTCCTCGGCCCGCTGATCGGCTCGCTGGTGCGCCCGATCGGCGGACGGCTAGCCGACCGCTTCGGCGGCGGACCGGTCAGCTTCGCCACGTTCGTGCTGATGGCGGGCGGGGCGGCCGTCGTGCTGATCGCCTCCTCGGCCAAGTCGCTGGGCCTGTTCATCGCCGGGTTCGTGCTGCTGTTCGCCTTCAGCGGCATCGGCAACGGCTCGGTCTACAAGCTCATCCCGGTCGCCTTCCGGAACCGTCCCGACGGCCAGCGCATCTCCGGAGCGGTGATCGGCATCGCCGGGGCGGTCGGCGCGCTCGGCGGCGTGCTGGTCAACATCGCGTTCCGCGAGTCCTTCCTGACCACGAAGAACGGCAACGCGGCCTACATGGCCTTCATCGCGTACTACGTGCTCTGCTCCGCGATCACCTGGGCGGTGTACCTGCGCAAGGCCCGCGCCGAGGTGACCGTCGAGGCTGCCCCCGCGCCGGCGGCCGAGGTCGCCTGACCAGGAGCCTCTTGATGTGCGACGGCGTCC
>DASTAE010000185.1:0-34356 GCA_035712985.1 Actinospica sp. | reverse complement strand
GGGGTGAACCCGGTCGCGATTTTCCGCGTCAGCTTCTGCTGCCCCATCACCGCTCGAACTCCTGCGCAAGCCTGGGCCGGGCCGGCCTCGTCCCGCCAGATCATGCGCATCAAGCGGGCCATGTCCGCGGCGGTCGTGGTCGGGATGGCGCCGGGCCGGGCGAAGGCGTCGAGGTACCTGCGGTTGAGTTCAGCGGCCTGTGCGGGGGAGGACGCCGTGGCAAGCGCCTTGGTGAGTTCTGCGAAGTCGCCGAAGCCGAGGCTGTCGCCGACGGAGTCGAAGTGCTCGCGGATGGTGCAGGCGAAGTTCGTGTGCTCCAGGCCGAGGTCTGTGAGCCTGGCCGCGATGCGCTCCGGGGTGATCCGCCTGATGACCGCGTCGGTCGCGGTGTTGTCGCTGATGGTCAGCATCAGCTTGACGAGGTCGCGCAGCGAGATCTCGGCTTCGTCCTCGAAGATGCACAGTCCTTGTCCACCGTACGTGCGCTCGGCGGGTGGCAGCCTTACCCGCTCGGCCGGGTCCAGTTCACCGTCGGCGAACTGGCAGTGCAGTTCCAGGCCGACCGCGATTTTGAAACTTGAGGCCGCGTAAGCCGGCTCGTCTGCCCGCAGCGAGATCTGGCCGGGGCCGTCGATGTCCAGCACGCTCAGCATGCCCCGATACCCGGCGTCGGCGAATAGCGAATCCAGGTCCTCTTCGATCATAATCAGCACTCTTGCACCGCTGTGACCTTGTGCGCGCCACTGTTCGCTTCAAGCAGAGTGGGGTCCCCGCTACTGGCATCGTGATCGCTCCGGATGCGCGCCCCGCGCCGATCAGACCGCACAAGCGGGATATCACCCTTTGGAATCGCTTCTTCCGGTTCTCGTGGGTGCGCGTTCACGGGCGCTCCATGCTGGTCGCCGGCCGCGCCGTAGAAGACCCCGAGCGGGCCCGCGACATCGAGCACCGTCATCTTCGCCGGACGGTAGAGCCGCAACACCGCCGCGGCCGCCTCGAGGATCTCTTCAGCGGCCGGACGGCTACTTCAAGATCTACAACGTGGCCAGCGGCGAGGTCCTGGGCGTGCAGAACCAGTCCACCGCGAACGGCGCCGCGATCCTGCAATGGTCGGACAACGGCACCCTCCACCACGAATGAGCCGCCGCCCCCAGCCCCGCGGGCGGCTACACGTTGACCGACCACATCAGCAACGCGGTCCTCGACATGCCCAACTTCTCCACCGGCGCCGGCACCGCGGCCGACCAGTGGGTCGGCAACGGAGGCGCGAACCAGCGCTGGAACCTCACCGAGACCGCATTGCCGACGCTGACGACCGGCCAGTACAGGACGTGAACAGCAGCCTGGTAGTGGGCGTCGGCGGATCATCGACCACGGCAGGCGCTGGCAACATCCAGCTCCACAAGCTCACCGTGATTCGAACTGCCGCGCGTCGCTAGGTGGAAGTCACCTTACTGAGGCTCAAAGCCCCTCTTACGAGGGTGTCGACTTCAGGTGCGGGAACCAGCGCCGGCAATCGCAGAGCGCGCAGTCGCTACCCGTTCGGTAGTGCCGGTGGACGCTTCGCTCGTGCCCGCACCGGCATAGCAGCAGTCGCCGGATGATGTTCACGTCGCATCCTCGCCATGGCCCTGGTGCTCCGCACGATTGTCGATCTCATTCGGAAGGATGGTACCGAAGCGTACGGGCTGTGCGCCGCGTCAAGGTCATGTCGTCAAATGGGCGTCCAGGTGATGTCATCGAACCAGACGGTGCCCGAGTTGTCGGAGCTCTTGAGCCAGACCTCCGCGAAGGCCGCTCCGGTCGGCGCCGTTCCGGTCGCTTCCAGTTCGGTCCAGTCGGTGTCACCGGAGCTGAGGGAGGCGGAGTCGGTTCCACTCATGAAGGTGCCCAGACCGTTGAACCAACTGACGTTGACCACGGTCGTCCCGGTCGCCCTCCGGCCGCGGACCCAGGCCGTCACGCGGTAGCGGCGTCCCGCCACGATCTGCGGCTGAACCGGGACGGTGTAGAACGCCGGCATGCCCCCTTCGGAGCCCCGGCTGTCCGAGATGCGGGCCGCGCCCGGCTCGCCGTGGCCGACGACCGGGTCCAGCGCGAAGTCGGCCTGATCAGGCTCCCACAGGCGCCAGACCGCCGGGAGCCGGCCTTGCGGTGCGGTCACCGCCTGGGAGAAGTCGCGGTTGGAATCATCGCCGAGGAGTCCGGTGCGGAAGAGCGTGCTGATGACGCTCGCCGCGGCCTTGGGAGTCCCGTCGGTGTGCAGCAGTCCGAAGGCGTACTGGTCGGGGTCCTGTTCGCTCGGGATGGCGGCCTGGGTGAAGTCGTACAAGGTCCAGGGGGAGGCGGTTCCGAGGCCGAGCGAGAGTGCCGCCTGTTCGACCGCCTGGTAGTAGTGAGCCTGATATGCCTCGAGCGCGGCTTCTCCGGTGGGAAGACCCGGTGGCGAGCCTTCCGCCGCTGTCGCGAAGCCGGTCTCGCCGACGAACACCGGCTGCGGGGCCGCCGCCGCGACGGCTTCCGCCATGGTCGCGCGGGCGAGCCCGTCGGAGGAGTAGTAGTGCAGGTCCCAGAAATCGGGCTCGACTCGAAGCGCCGACCGTAAGGTGCTGATGTGCGCCGGCGCGGTCACGGAGAGGGTGACCGGGACGCCGGGCGCATCACGCTCGACCGCGGGAAGCAGCGCATCCAACCATTGGTACACCTGGGGCTTTCCCAGCGTCGACGGGGCGTCGAGCTCGTTGCGCACGTCGACGAACGCGAGGTGCCGGTCCTTCCTCAGGGGGGTGAGAATGTCCTGAGCCCAGGTCAGGCTGCCTTGGATATCCGTGAAGTCGGTGAACTGATCGAAGAGCGAGAGTTGCACCTCGAGCCCATTGTCGTTGGCCAGCCGGACGATCTGCGTGAGACGGGACTGCATGGCCGGACTCGGTGTCGGGAACCCCGTCACGTCCGGGAACACGGTGATGCGTACCGCGTTCGCCCCCATGCCCGCCATCCGCGAAAAGTCCTCCTTGATCTGGCCGGGTTCCCAGCGGGTCCACATGTACTGCCACCCGGCGTCTGCCGGGAAGTAGTTGATGAGGCGAAGGGCGCTGAGTTGGCGGCTCAGCGTGGACGCAGGTTCGTCGGTGTGCTGTGCGCGGGCCGGGGTGGCTGCGGGGTCAGGCCGTGCCGCCATGGACATCACCCCGAGGCCCCCCGCGACCACGGCGATCGCCAATCCGATCCGCAGCGCGATCCGTAGCCCGAACCGGAGCCGTGGACTGCCGTGTTCCATGTGTTCCCTTCACCGACTCGACAGGCTCGCCACGATGGTCCCTCCACGCAGCGCGGTCACCTGAGCCGGACCTTTTCCGCTCATGGTGAGCGCGGGCGCCTGCCAGGTCCCGCCTGGGGCGAGGCGAACGTCGTTCCACACCGCGATGGTGGCGCCCGCCTGGGTCACGACGATCCGCAGCGTCGCGGCGCCGTGCCCGGCAGGCTGCTCCACTCCGACACGCAGTTGATCGCCCGAAGGGTAGGCCCAGATCGCGACGGAGGATGCCTGGTCGGCATCGTCGCTCGCGCTGGCCGCTGAACCGCGAACGGCCAGGACCGCCGCGGCCGCGAAGACCAGGGCACCGGCGAGGGCGAGCAGCTTCGTCGGGTTGAGCCAGATATTCCGTGCGTCGGGTACGTCGGTGGGAGGACGCGGGCCGACCCAGAGCGCTGCCAAGGTCGCGACCGCCGTCGTGAGCGCGACGAGAACGGCGCTCAGACCGTGCGCGGCGGCGAGCGCGAGCCCGGCGAGGATCAGGAAGACCACGGTCAGACCGATCGCCGGCACGATCGCGGCGAGGCTCGCGCGGCCCGGCAGCCACAGCGCGCAGGCGAGGGTGCCGATCAGCGTCAGGCCCGCGATCTGCCTGACCGGCCCCGCTGATGAGGCGCAGACGGCGCCGAACGAGGCGAGGACGACCGCCGAACCGGCCCAGCGGACTCCGCGCTGACTCGTCGTCATCATCACTGAGCTCCTGTCGATCCGACGACCTGGTACACCCGGAGCGATCCGGCCGCGTAGACCTCGCGGAACTCGGGGCTCGAGTCGAATTTGGCGAGCGACGCGGCGGGCAGCCGGGAGTCGTCATAGTCTTCCGGCTCCGAGTCGTCGATGTGGGTGACGCCGGCCGGCAGGTCGAGCACGTCCTCCTGCACGACCACGTACTGGACTTCTGATCGACGTATTTCGGCCAGCACGCCGCTGGTGACGGTTCGCGGATAGAAGATCAGCCAGACCCGCGCGCCGTCCTCGGCCGAGGAGAGCACATTCTGGCGGCCCACCGAACCGAGCGCCAGCCCGGTCTGCGCGTCTGTCGCGATGCGATGCCCCGGGCCCAGCGTCGCGAGCATCCATCGAGCCAGTGCCCGATCATCCGGGGTCACGGCCGCCGCCCCGTTCGTCAGCTGGTAGTCGGGTGCCAGCCGCTGCGAGAAGTTCCAGGACACTGAGATGCCACCCGCGAACAGCAGGGCGACGAGGCCGAGAGACAGCATCCGGCGCCATCGGGACGTGTCGAGCAACGGCTCGAGCAGCAGAGCGAAGCAGAGGGCGATTCCCAGATACAGGAAGTCGGCGGAACGGTTCGCCGTCTCCTGACCGGCGGAGGTGAATCGCAGCGGAAGCAGTGCGATCCACCCCAGCGACGACCACGCCAGCAGCTTGGCGATCGTGGGCAGCCCGGTTCGCCTGCTGCGATAGAGGGCGAGCGGGACGACGGCGAGGATGACCAGCGTGCCGGCGATGGCGGCCAACCGCTCCCATTCGGGGGCCGTGGCGGCCTGCCCGGTGTTCGCGAACAGCGTGCGCGAGGTGCGGAACGTGGTGATGAGGCGGATACCCTGCGCGGCCGCGCCCGTCAGCACGGGGCCGAGGTAGGCGACGGTGATCGGTGCCACGGTCGCCACCCACGCCACGGCCGCGCCGGAGGTCGCCGCGGCCGGGACCGTCGGTGCGAATTCCGCGGTTCCCCCCGCCGCGTCGCCGGAACGACGGCGGCGCAGCCAACCGGCCGACGCCCACGCCGCCAGGAGCGCGGCCAGCGCCCAGGCGGTTACGTGGTGGGTGGCCACCACGGAGAGCGCCACCGCCAGGCTGCACAGGACGGCGGTGGTACCCGGTGGCCGGCCGCGCCGGCGCGCCAGGAAGAAGACGGCGAGAACGGCCAGTGGCAGGGCCAGCGACTCGTAGGCGTATTGGGCGTCCCAGTAGAGGAAGTTGGGGCCCGCCGCGTACACCAGGACGACCGCACCGGCGGCCCGGGGGGAATCGAGGAGCTCGTCGATGAGCAGGAACAGCGCCCCGACCAGGATCAGCCGCGCGCAGCCGATCAGGATCAGACCACTGGTGTAGACGGAGAGCCCGGTCAAGCGCACGAGCGCGTCCGTCGCGACGGCCAGGCCCGGATAGTACCCGGTGGCGCGGATCAGCGGGTTGTAGCCGAGGAGCTGGCCGGAGGCCAGCAGGTTGGCGGCGTTCCGGTAGTGGGCGAACTCGTCGTGATAGGTGAACGCCGTCGGCTCGTAGACGACCTTCGCCAGATACAGCGCGAGCCCGAAACCCGCGGCCACGGCGAGCCGCGCACCCCTGCCGCCCCGGGACAGCAGGAGGAAACCGGCGCTCGGCACGAAGATGAGCGCGAGTCCGGCCCAGAACAGCGGATAGCCGCCGGACGCTCCGGCTCTGGATCGGGCGTCGGCCGTCGCCAGGAGGACGACCCCCGCGCCGTCGGCCGCGAGGGCGGCGCCGATCGCCGACCCCGTCGCGCGGGCGGCCCAGCGTCCACGCGTCGCGTCAGGCACCGCAGGAGGATAGACGGTTTCCGAAATGGCCGCGGGCGCTGTCATCCGCTCCGCCGTCCCCACCCGGCCACTACCCGGCCGATCGCGGCGCCCGCGGTGCGCAGCGGCGTACGCCGGCGCGGGGTCGCCATCAGGCCGCGAGCGAAGCGGGCGAGATCCTCCGCGTAACGCGCGTCGTTCTTCCACGCGGCCCAGGCGGGCGCCCGGCGGGCCAGGCCTTCCCGAACCTCCGGCTCCGCCAGGGCTGTCATGGCCTCGGCCAGGGCGTCCGCGTCGCCCACCGGGAAGACGCGGCCGACGGACTCCGGAACACGGGCCCTGATGTCGCCGGCGGCGTCGGAGACGATCACGGGCAGGCCGGCGGTGAGCGCCTCCTCCACCACCAGTCCGTTGGGGTCGCCGTGGGTGGGAAAGACCATGACGTCGCCGAGCGCGTACCACTCCGGCAGCGCGGCCGGCTGGACGAATCCCGCGAAGGTGACGCCTGGCGTGGCCGCCTCCCGGCCGGCGTAGCGCTCACGGTCCACGCCGTCGCCGATGATCAGGAGGCTGATGTCCTCGCCGGTCGCGCGAACCCGCCGGTAGGCTTCGAACAACTCGTCGAGTCCCTTGCCCTTCCAGATCCGCCCCACGTACAGGAAGACGCACCCGGACAATCCCAGTTCCGCGCGACGCCGCCGACGCTCCTCGGCCGGCATTTCGCGTCCTTGCGCGTAGTGCGCCACATCGATCGATTGGGTGACCACGGTGGCGCGCTCCGGCGGCAGTCCGTACCGCACGGCGAGGGCGGCTCCGTCCGGACCGGGCACCTTGGCGCCGTCAACCGCCCGGAACAGCACGTTCTTGCCGAGCTCGCGCCACCATGTGCGTTGGGACCACGCGTCGAAGTTGGGCAGCACCCGGAACGCCACGCGCCGGGAGACGGCGAAGCCGACCAGCGCGCCCAGGGCCAGGTTCCAGCGGTCGTTCTCCAGGATGAACACGTCTGGGCGCAGCTCTCGCAGTTCTTTGATCGGCACCTTGATCCGCCCCAGGTAGGACGCGGGAAACCTCCACCCGGACTCGTCCACGTCCCAGGACCGGTCCGGCTCGCGCACCCGCGAGAAGACGGCGTGGAACTCGAGCTCCGGACGCTCGAAGGCCGCGTTGAAGCGCGCCACCGCGTACGGCGTGGGCTGGGTGAACCAGTAGAGCACCCGCACCGGTCGTTCGGTCACGCCGCTTCCACCGCCGTGCTCGTGAGATCGCGGTAGACCTCCAGGGTCCGCGTCGTGACCTCGTCCCACGTCGGGATCCGCTGCTCGGGGGCGGACGCCTCGTTCAGGGCGTTTCCCAAGGCGCCGGCCAGCAGTTCCGGGTCGGCGTCCAGCGGCACCAAGGTGATCGCCCCGGCGGTGCGGTCGCGGATATCCCGGTGGGCCGGGATGTCCGAGGCGACGACGCGTGCGCCGGCGGCCAGCATCTCCAGGATGGTGACCGGCATCGCCTCGTTGGACGACATGGAGCAGAACACGTCGGCGCCGGCGTACCAGCGGTAGAGCTCGTCGGTTTCCACCCGCCCGATGAAGCGGACTTTCTCCCGTACTCCGCGCGCGTCGGCGAGTGTCTCGAGGGCGCCGCGTTCGGGGCCGTCCCCGGTGACCACCAGACGCAGACCGGGCGGTGTCGACGCCATGGCCTCGACGATGCGGTCGACCTGCTTGTACGACTGGAGGCGCCCGCCGGTGACGACGAACGGTCCGGTGCCGGGAAACGGCTCGGCCGCGGTGATCCGTTCCAGGTCGACGCCGTTCGGGATGACCGTGACGCGTGGCCGGGCCGAGGGGAAGTGGGTCAGGAAGAGATCGGCCTCGGTACGCGACACGCAGATGATGCGTTGTGAGCGAGCGGCTATCGCCGCCCCCGCGGCCCGGTAGGGGATGTGGATGGCCTTGCGCAGCGCCGAGTGGCCGGTGCCGTGGTAGTGCGGCGTGAAGACGATGGGCGAGGCGCCGGCCATCGTCGCGGCGAGCGGGGCGGAGGAGTGGTAGCCGTGCGCGTGCACCACGTCGTAGCGGTGCCGGTTCCGGGCCAGCGTGGCCCACACCGCCGGGGAGAGCGCGAAATGCAGGCTGGGCACCGGGACCCTGTGCCGCCGCACCAGGACTCCCTCGCGCGTCTCGGTGTCCGCGAGGCCGGGCCCGTCGTGGTGGGTGAGCACCTCGACCGTGTGCCCGCGGCCGGCCAGCCGCTTGGCGATCTCCTCGACGTGCGACTCGACGCCGCCGGTGAACGGGGCATAGTGCTTGCAGACCATGGCGATCCTCATGCCAGCGTCACCCCCGCGCCCACCGGGCGATCCCATGCCGCCCGTAGCCCGTCGACGAGCGACGTCCTCGGCGCCCAGTCCAGCAGCTTCTGAGCCAGTGTCGGGTCGGACAGCAGGACGGGGCGGTCCACCGGGCGAAGCCGCCCGGGGTCGGTGACCGGAGCCACGTCGGCCGCGGCCAGAGCGGCCAGGGCCTCGACCACCTCGTGCCCGGCGTAGGCCCGCCCGCTCCCGATGTTCACCGTCGCCGACTGACCGGCGGCGCCGTACCGGGCCAGTCGAAGCAGCGCGTCGGCGACGTCGTCGACGAACACGTAGTCCCGTCTGGTCGAGAGGTTCCCGAGCCTGACCCGCTTCCCGGCCTTCATCTGGCTGATCAGGCTCGGAATGAAGTGGGCGTTGGTCTCGCCCGGGCCGAAGACGTTGAAGAGCCGGGCGATTCCCACGGCGGTCCCGGTCCGGGCCGCGAAACCGGACGCCAACTCCTCCGCCCAGAACTTGGAGTACCCGTAGACGTCGACCGGGCCCGGGATGTCCTCCGGCTCGCGATGGGCCGCGTCGGCCGGTGCGTACACCGCGGCGGAGGAGGCCAGCACCACGGCGAGCGGGCCGCGGAGTCCGGCGGCGGCCCGCAGCACGGACCGGGTGCCGTCCACGTTGACCCGCAGGCAGCGCGCCGGGTCGGCGTCGCAGTCGGGAATGAAGTGCAGCGCGGCCAGATGGAAGACGGCCTCCGGCTGGAAGGACTCGAAGATAGCGTCCAGGCTGTCGGTGACGTTGCGCCGGATCACCCGGAGCCGGTCGTCGTCCGGTCCGAGATTCTCGCGTGCGCCCCGGGAGAAGTCGTCCACGACGACGACCTCGCACGACTCCGCCAGCAGGCGGCGGACCAGTGCCGAGCCGAGAAAACCACAGCCACCTGTCACCAGGCACCGCATCATGAGTCCCCCTCCGGGATCGTGGTGTTCAATGCGTCGCGGTGGACGGCCAGGTCCACCGCGCACCAGACCGCGCCGGCGGTCTGGGTGGCGAGCCAGGCCCAGCCCGCGCCGGCGATGCCCCACCAGGCCAGGGCCGGGACGGTGAGGACGAACCGCGAGGCGGAGATGGCCCAGCAGATGCCCGCGGCGGTCCGGTAGCGCCTGTGCACGCGCAGGACACCGCGGTAGATCGTGACCACCGCGTCGGGCAGGGCCCCCAACGACAGCAGGACGAGAAGCGTGTAGGCGTGCGCCGCGTACTGCGCGCCGAAGACGTCCAGGACCAGGCGGCCCGCGAGGACCGTGACCACGGCGCCCAGGGCGATGAACGGAAGAGCCATCTTGAGCCCGGCCACCGCCAGCGGCAGCGCGCGGTGCGGGCGATGGCTGCCCTCGGCGAACGTGGAGGTTCCGACGGCCGAGGCGAAGATCGCGTAGAAGCCCCCGATCTTCCAGGCCACGTAGAACCAGCCCAGGGCTTCCGGGGACACCTTGAGCGCGACGATCACCGGGACCGCGTAGAGCGTCGCCTGATCGCCCACGCTGATCGCGTAGTTGCCGGCGAGGCTCTCCCGCGTCGACCAGGCCTGCCGGAACAGGCCGGTCGGCCGCGGCCGGTATCCGTACCGGCGGACCAGCACCAGCACGCAGCCCGCGGTGGTGGCGGCCAGCACGGCGGACCAGGCGGCGAGGATGCCGACGGCCCCGAGGACCGCGAAGACCGGCAGGGCCACGATCGCGAGCTTCACCACCGCGAAGACGGTGCTCGAGCCGAGGAACCAGACCGCCTTGCGCTCCGCTATCCAGACGCTCTCCAGCACCTGGGAGGCCGTCGTGGCCACCACGCCGACGATGAAGGCGGCCACCCACCATCCGTTCCGGTAGAGGAAGGCCGAATGCCCCGTCCGCGCCAGGAACGCGGCGACGACCAGGGCGGTCACCGCCGACGTGGCCGAGGTGATCACGAGCGGGGCGGTGATGGCGTCCGACCACTCGCGCGGCCGGCTGGTGCGCGGCAACTCGGCCAGCACCGTCATCGATCCGCCGAGGGCTCCCAGCAGAGAGGCGAAGGCCATGGCCGAGACGCCCGCGCCGGCCTCGCCGACGGCGGCTGCGGGATACATCCGCGCGGCGACCGTCCAGAAGACGTAGCCGAGCAGTGACGTCACGACCGTCGTCGCCGTCAGGTACATCGAGTTCATGACCAGCGGATCCCTGACGCGGCCGGGAACCGGCCCTGTTCGCAGGAGGGTCACCGCAGTATCCCGTCGAACAGTTCGGTGTAGTCGCGCGCGGTGTCGGCCCAGGTCGTGACGCCCTCGAAGCGTCGGTCGACGAGCTCGGCCGCCCGATGGACGCCGTCCGCGAGCGATTGCGGGCTGGAGGGCTCGGCGGGCACGGCGCCGGGGTAGTGGGCCGTGGCCTCCACCAGGCCGCCGACCTTCGTCACCACGATCGGCAGCCCCGCGGCCATCGCGATCTGGAGCGGCCCGGAGGACGAGGAGCGGTGATAGGGCAGCACGACGATGTCGGCGCCGGCGAAGTAGCCGGCCGCTTCGGCATCGGTGACGTACCGGTTGACGAACGTGATCCGGTCCCGGTGCGGAGAGGCGGCGATCAGCCGGTTCGGCAGATCCCAGCCCTCCCA
The DNA here is from genome assembly GCA_035712985.1 of Actinospica sp. GTDB lineage: Bacteria > Actinomycetota > Actinomycetes > Streptomycetales > Catenulisporaceae > Actinospica. The sequence continues at coordinate 23,579 of DASTAE010000185.1, read as the reverse complement.
GGTCTCGCCGACGACGGTGAGCCAGAAGCGGGCGTCGCGGCCGAGGAGGTCGAAGGCCGCGACGAGATCCTCCACGCCCTTGAAGGGCCGGATGACGCCGAAGTACAGGAGGTTGACGACGTCGGCGGGCGCGGAGCGCAGCGGTTGCCGCGACGGGAGGTAGTCGTAGCCGGCGTGGGGGACCAGCGCCGCGCTCCCGTCCACGCCGAACCTGGCCCTGACCAGGTCGTGATCGAAGTCTGAATGGACGACCTGCGCCGCCGTGAGCCGGAGCAGGGTTCGGCCCACGAGGTCCGCGTAGCGGGTGACGAGGGGGAGCCCGGTCTCGCCCACGTCCTGGGATTCGTGGAATTCCACGACGACCTTCGCCCCGCGGGCCCGGGCGGCGAGTGCCAGCATCAGGTAGGTGTGCAGCACGGCGCCGGTCCACCACTGCAGGACGAGGACCTGCGGCCGTTCCCTGCGCAGGAACGCGATCGCCCGCACCAGCGACCAGCCCCAGTACCAGTCGACCCCGTCGAAGCTCGGTACGTCCGGCGGCATGCTCAGCTCGGTCAGGGCGCCCCCCACCCGGGCACGGCCCGGATAGAAGCGCGTCGGCACCAGGTTGCGTATCAAGACGGCCGAGCACTGGTGGCCGCTCTCGCTGAGGGCCTCGATCAGGGAGTAGGTGTAGTAGGTGATTCCCGACAGGAACCGGGTTCCGGGGCCGACGACGCAGACGCGCCTGGGCTCAGCCACTGGAGCCTCCGGCCGCGAGCGCGCCGGCCGTCGACACGCGCCGGCGAACCGGTGCGTCGATCGGCGGGAGATTGCCGAACAGGTGCTCGGTGACTCCGCTGATCACCAGCCCGTGCTCGGTCTCCTCGACCTGCATCTCGCCTTCCCGCACGACCACGCGGATCGGGTAGGGCAGGCCCCAGACCCGGCCCGCGACGTAGGCGGACGCCGCTGACCCGGTACCGCAGGCCAGCGTCTCGTCCTCGACCCCCACCTCGTAGGTGCGGATGCGGACGCCGTCCTCGTACCGCTGCATGAAGTCGACGTGCAGGCCCTCGGGATGATTCACCTCTCGGCACAGTTGGTCGTCGTAGCGCAGCGCGGCACCCGCGGTCGGCACGTCGATCGCATCGAGGTCGTGCCGCTCATCGAGCAGAACGACAAGGTGCGCCACGCCGCTGAACACGAAATACCGCTCGGCGTCGACCCGCCGGAACTCCCGCCCGGCTCCGAGCGCGACCCGGATCGCGCCGTGGGCGGCCGAAACCCACTTCGGCCCGTCGTCGGTCATGACGATGTCCGCCTCGGTTCGCAGGTGTCCTCGCTCGCTGCCGTACCGGGTCACGCAGCGCAGCGCGTTGCCGCACATCGTGGCGTTCGTGCCGTCCCGGTCGAAGTAGGTCATCCGGAGCGGCCTGTCGACGGTCCGGACGAAGGCGATTCCGTCCACGCGCACCGCCGTGAACGACTCGCAGAGCTCCCGCGCGAGCCCGCTTCCGACGTCGTGCGCGGACAGGCCGCTGAGGCTCTCGTCCACGACGAGGATCACGTTGCCGTTGCCGTGCATGACGGAGAAGGTCAGCAGCTCGGCATCGATGCCGGGAACGCCGCGGACGCGGAGCTTGTCGTAGTCGGCCTGCAGGGCATGGCGGTCCGCTTGAGGCATATTAGGGTCCTTATGCATGGTTCGGGCTCACGCCCCCGGCCGCAGGTCGGGTAGCTGCCACTTCTTGCCGAGCTCGACATCGAACGAGGCCGGCCTGAAACGCTCGAGGCCCCCGCACGGATAGGGAGTGAGTTCGCCGAAGACGAGAGACCCGTCCGTCTCGGAGAGGTCGTAGAGGTCGACCCGGATGAAGTCGAAGGGCTTGCCCAGTTCTCGCGCGACGTCGAGCATCCGGTGCAGGCCCGGAGGCGGCGGCGCCACGGGGGCCATACCCTGCGGGCCGTAGAGCACCTCGAGCGGCGACCAGTCCGTCCGGTACAGCCGCTGCTGATCGCCGTCGAACCGGTTCACCATCTCGATCAGACCCGGCTCGCCGTCGAAGACGAAGATCTTGTAGTCCGGAGGCGGCGATCCCGGCGGTCCCAGCAGTTCCTCGACGAGGAGCAGGGGGCGGGCCGCACCGTAGGCCCACTCGTGCATCTCGCTGGACTCGAAGGTGTCGAGCCAGTCGGCCGTGACGGTCGCGAGCTCCCGCTGGTCGGGCTGCCCGCTGCCGAAGTGGACGAGCCCGGATCGGTGATTCGGCTTGAGGACCCAGTGCGCGGGCAGCTCGACCGACCGCAGTTCGCCGATGTCCGTGCCGGACCAGATCGTCCGTGGAACGCGCAGGCCCGCCAAGCCGGCGCCCTCGGCGTACTCCTTCATGGCCAGCTTGTCGCAGGTCCATGCGAGCAGAGGTCTGCGATCGTTCAGGATGCGCCAGTTGACCTTGTCGCTGAAGGTTGCCGGCCTGGTGAAGTGGGGGAGTCTGCGGTTGTGGTAGACGAAGAGCAGGCGTCGTTCCAGGCCGATGGGCAAGCGGAAGATCATCGATCGCGCCGCGCCGCGCAGGCCACGGCTCCGCGTCGTGCCGTTCACTCCGCCTCCCGCGAGGTCGGAGTCCGCAACGATGCAAACTCCTCGAGTTTGCCCGAACCGGAGTAGTGCTCACGGGGTGCGGCCGTGCTCGCCTTGCGGGTTCGGCGCTCCTTGAAGATCATCCGCAGGACGCGCAGACCGTCGCTGAACGCCGTGAGATTGCTGAACCCGTGGATGCGGGCGTGCTCGAAGCTGGGCACTTCGGCGACGGCCAGACGCGCCACGGTGACGCGGATGGAGATGAGCGTCTCGATCTCGAAGCCGTCGCCCCACAGCCGTTGCGCGCCGTCGCGCGGTGGAGTGGTCGAATCCAGCCTCAGCGCGGGCAGATGCCGCCGCCAGAAGACGTTGTATCCATAGCAGAGGTCTGTGTAAGCCGTGCCGTAGGTCTTGTTCACCACGGCCATGAGCAGGCGGTTGCCCCAGGTGCGCAACCGGGTGAGGTCGCTGCTTCCACCGCCCGGGGCGAACCTGCTGCCCTTCGCGAAGTCGGCACCGTCGAGCAGGGCCTGCACGAAGACGGGGATCTCGCCGGCGTCGGCCGATCCGTCCGCGTCGAGCATGACGATGATCTGGCCGGTGGCGGCGGAGAACCCGCAGGCGAGCGCGTTGCCCTTGCCGCTCCGGTTCTGCATGACGATCCTGGCGTCCGGCCTCAACCGCCGGGCGACCGCGCAGGTGTCGTCGGCCGAATGACCGTCCACGACTATGACTTCGTGAATGCCGCCCGGCAGCTGCGCGAATACGTGGGGCAGATTCCGGGCCTCATTCAACGTCGGGATGACCACAGAGACGCTGGGCCACGACGCAGGGAGGTGCGCCTGATTATTCATGCTCTCCGTTCCGTGACACTTCCAAAAAATGGCAGACCGGTAGCCGGACTCCGAGCAGTGATATAAAAGCGACACCCCCCGATGAAGTGTCCTTAGGTGGGCGGAACGCTATCACAATGCTTGACGGTCTCGTTCCCGCGCAAGCAGTCCAGCGTGGGTCACGGTTGCGCCGTGAATTCGGCCAAAGGGAAATGATGGAATGCTTGATAGGACGCAGGCCCTGACCTGTGTCTTCGTTGTCTTGCTATAGCGGGCCCTGTGGTGGTGGGGCCCTTGAATTATTGAGACGGCAGGCTAGGTGACGCTCGCGCCCCTCCGCGCGTCCTCGGCATCGTGATGCCTCCCATGCACCGTGCGACGGCCCGTTGCACTACCCACCATGGCCATCTGACCTGGCTCCCCGTCCATGCGATCACTCCATTGCTCGCTTGGCGCACGTCGTCGCCGCTACTGAGAACGCCTCGGGTCGGAGGCAGGTTGCACCCGAACCCGAGAAACTTGGTGTTGTGCACGCATCTACCCACCACAGACGTGCGGGAGCCGATTCGGTTGAGCAGAATTTTGAGTTACTTCATGCGTGCGGAGGGTGATGGCAAGTCTGGTGCCTGCCACCCTGAGAGCCTGTTTCCGTGCTCTTGAAATACAGGCTGGTCTCTGATGATTGACGCGTCTCGTCCCGTGTTCTTATGATCTCGGTGGTCGCCCATGCACGGGGAGGATGCCTGGGAAGAGTCTCAGCCTCCGCAGATTCTGCGTCGGACGACCTCAGATGGCTCGGGGGAGTGCGGCGCCATGCCGAGTTCCCCGTTTACCGCCGCCCTCTTTCCCAGTCCCGTTTCCGAGGAGACACCATGATCGCCGGCACCATCGAATCCGAGGTCCGCAGCTACTCGCGGAACTGGCCGGTGGTGTTCGACCAAGCTCGCGGTAGCCGCATGATCTCCCGTGACGGTCGCGGCTACCTGGACTTCTTCACCGGCGCCAGTGCCCTGAACTACGGCCACAATCACCCGGTGCTCAAACGGGCTCTGCTCGCCTACCTGGAGAAGGACGGCGTCACCCACAGCCTGGACATGCTGACCGCCGCCAAGGAGGAGTTCCTCGCCGAGTTCGAGGAGCGGGTGCTCGTTCCCCGCCGGTTGGACTACCGGGTGCAGTTCCCCGGCCCGACCGGGACCAACAGCGTGGAGGCGGCGCTCAAGCTCGCCCGCAAGGTGACCGGCCGACAGACCGTGGCCGCCTTCACCGGCGCCTTCCACGGCATGTCGCTCGGTTCGCTGGCCGTGACCGGAAGCGCCGGCAAGCGCGCGGCCGCCGGCATACCGCTCGGGCACACCTGGCGGCTGCCCTACGACGGCTTCGGCGGCGACCAGGTCTCCGGGCTGAAGCTGCTGGACAGCATGCTCGCCGACCCCAGCAGCGGGATGGATCTGCCCGCAGCCGTCCTGGTCGAAACCGTGCAGGGCGAGGGCGGCGTCAAGCCGGCGCGCCCGATCTGGCTCGCCGACCTCGCCGAGCTGTGCAGCCGGCGCGGGATCCTCCTGATCGTCGACGACATCCAGATGGGCTGCGGCCGCACCGGGCCCTTCTTCAGCTTCGAGACCGCGGGGATCACCCCGGACATCGTCTGCCTGTCCAAATCCATCAGCGGATACGGTCTGCCGATGGCCCTGACGCTCTTCCGCCCCGAGCTGGATGTCTGGCAGCCCGGCGAGCACAACGGCACATTCCGCGGCAACAACCCGGCATTCGTCACGGCCACCGCCGCGCTGCGTGAGTTCTGGGCGGACAGCACCCTGGAGAAGCAGACCGGAGAACGGGCCCTGATGTTCCAGGAGGCGCTGAGCGAGCTCTCCGGGCGGCACGAGGCTCACGTCGTCGCCCCGCGCGGTCGCGGCCTGGTGTGGGGTCTGGCGTTCCGGGAGCCGAAGACGGCCAGGCGGGTCGCGGACGAGGCGTTCGCCCGCGGGCTGCTGGTGGAGACGTCGGGTTCCCTCGACGAGGTGGTGAAGCTCCTGCCACCGCTGAACGCCACGGACGATGAACTCGCCGAGGGGCTCGGCATCCTGACCGATGCGGTGGCGGCGATCACCGGTGGCTGAGTGGAGTGATAGGCACACCGCGTGGTGAGTGGCATGCTCGCCGCCAAGCGGGCGATCATGCCCGTTCCGGTTCATGGTGATCTTGGAATGCACAACATGGCGGTCGCGCTCCAGAACACCGGCATCGGGGCCGATGACGAGCTCTGGCAGCTGACTCCGATCAGCTGACGAGTGGCGGCCGCCACGGCGGGGCACTGCCCGGCCGGACGGTGAACCGGTCCGGGTTGCGCGCACCTGTCATGCGCAACCCGGACCGGTTCATGTCTGACGCTCCCGTCCCTTGTCGTGGATCATCGGTCGTTCACGTCCCGGCCGACCGAGCGCCGCGAAAGACCGAGACGCAGGCCTCCAGAAGCAGCGTGAGGCGTTCGCGCTGAGGCCTGACTCGAGACGACAACGCTCGTCGATCCGCATGTTGGCTCCGAGCGTCGCTGATGTAGTAGTCTGACTCTTGTCGCAGGTCCCAGCAACGGGGAGTATGGGAATCAGATGCCGACGAGCAGTGGGGCGTACTCGGCGCCGTCGATCGACGAGTCAGGGATCTACCAGACGGAGTGGACCGGGGGGCCGGGCGCGAAGCAGCCTGCGGGCGGCGGCGCGAGCGGGGGGTCGGGGAGCGGCGGCGGTTCGAGCCCGAGCCTTCAGGTGCAGAGTGACGGGGTGCGCTCGCAGGCCGCGATTCTGGCTGACTGCGGCTCGCGGGTCGCCCAGGTGCTCACCGCCCTGCGTGCCACGCTGACCTCGGGCGGCGAGCCGTGGGGGACCGACGATCTGGGGCAGAAGTTCGGGCACAGCTATACCGGCCCTGCGAATCAGGGCTTTGCGAGCATCGCCGGCCTCGGCGCCGCCCTGACCAACGTCGCCAACCTGCTCGCGGCGCAGGCGGACAACTATGACGCGCTCGAGCAGCACTTGGCGGAGGGGTTCGGCAGGCTGGGCGAGCAGCTCGACGGCGGCGCGGCCTCCGGTCGGGGGACATCGGCGTGAACATCGACGGCGTCGACATCTCCCTGGACAATCTCACGCAGGACCTGCTCGAACTGCTCGTCGGCGAGCGCTGGCCGAACGGCGACGAGGGGGCGATGCGCTCGCTGGCCTCGGCCTGGAGCGACGCGGCCACCCAGCTCGACGAGATCCGGCAGACCGCCTCGTCCGCGGCGCAGCAGGTCGGGGAGTACTGCCAGGGCGCGAACGCCGACGCCTTCCAGGCGTTCTGGTCCGCGAATTTCGACGACGGGCAGACCAGTTGGCCGTCCGGGGTCGCCCCGGCCGCGCTGCCCTTCGCCGTGCAGTTCTGCAAGGCGATGGCCAGTGCCCTGACCGCGGGCGCGAACCAGATCGAGACGACCAAAGACATGATCATGGGGAACATCGCGATCCTCGTCGCGACCGTGACCCCGCAGATAGCGGCCGGCTTCTTCGATTTCGGCGCGACGGACGCGACCGCCGTCGCCGAGGTCCTGGCCGACCGCACCGTCATGCAGGCGCTGCTGGACGGTGCCAAGGATCTGATCGTCGAGATGGTCGAGCAGGCCATCGAGCAGGGGCTGATGCAGGCGGAGCTCGCCTTCGTCATCCAGTTCAAAGAGGTGATGGAGGGGCACGCCGGCAGCATCGACTGGGGGCAGGTCGGCCAGGCGGGCCTGTCCGGCGCGGAGGGCGGAGCCCTCGGAGCGGGCTTCGGCTTCGGGATCGGCAAGGCGGGCGGGAAGATCTTCGGCGAGGACTTCGGCAAGTCCTTCGCCGGACGGGCGGCGGCCGGCGTGGCCTCCGGCGGGCTGACCAACGCCGGCCTCGACCTGCTGCAGAACGGGCACATCTCGGCCTCTGACTTCACCAAGGGTTCGCTCGCGGGTGTGCTCGGCGGCATGGGCGGAGCCGAGGCCGCGGCGGGCGAGAAGCCCGCCGTCGACACCGAGAACCTGCCGACCGAGCTGAAGACGCCCGAGCTGAACACGCCGGACCTGACGACCCCGCGGACGGCCGACGTGCCGACGGGGGCCCCCGGTGCCCGGACTGATCTCAGCGGGTTGATGGCGCCGCCGTCGGACCACGGCACGGCCACGATCGACAACGCGGCGCCGAGCGTCGATCCGACGGGAACCGCGGTGAGCGCCGACGTCAGCGGCGGCGCGCCGGTCGACCCGTCGCAGGCGTCCGCGGCGGCATCCTCGGCCGCCCGGTTCATGAGCGGAGGCCACACCGAGGACGCGAGCGTCGGCGTGGGCGCCGCGACCGGCTTCGCCGAATCCCCGGCGGCGACATCGGCACCGGCCGCGTCCGGCGGCGGCAATGTCGCCATGGACGCGCACGGCTTTCAGGAGCCCGCGGGCTCCGGCGGCCTCGGCTCGCTCGGATCGACGGGCTCGGGCGAGTCCCTCGGCACGGCCAGGTTCGGCGCCGACGCGGCAGTCGGAGGCGGCGCGAGCGCGGCGCCTGGCCTGGGCGGCGGCATGCGGGCTACGGAGGCGACGCCGACCTCGGCACGTTCGGATTTCGCGAGTACCGGTGGGTCCGGTTACGGGTCCGTGCGCGAGGCGCCGGCTTCGGCACGTTCGGATGCCGGGGGCACGAGCACGTCCGGCTACGGCTCCGTCGGTGAGCTCGGCGCTGAGGCGAACACCGGTTCGCGTGCCGGCGCACCAAGTGCGTTGGACACAGGTGCGGTGGACGCAGGTGTATCAGGCCCCATTGATACCGCTTCGTCGGTCCGGCAGAACCCAGATACCGGTGCCGGTGCCGGAGACGGCGTCAGCGGCGGCCTTCCCGTGGCCGGTGGCGGCTCCATGGCGGCCGACGCGGTAGGCGGGCGCAGTTCGTCCGGCGATCCGAGCACCGGTGCGGGCGGCGGGTCGTCATCCGGGCGCTTCTACGGCGGCCGCGGCAGCGTGCTCGACCGGACGGCCGCCCCGGCTGAGGGCTCGGGCGATCGCGCTACGAACCTGGGTACCGAGCGCACGGCCGTGTCGCCGGACTCGTTGAACCTGGCTGACCCGCGAGCCACGGACCGGGCCGCGACCGGGCCGTCCGAACCGAGCGCGGGTTCGATCAGGCAGGACCCTGTCGCCGACATGGCAGGTAGGCCCGGACCCGCGCCCGACGACTCGGCGGCTCGATCGCAGGAGCCGCAGGGCCAGCAGGGTTCGCACGACGCGGCGGTTCCGGCGGATCCGTTCCGCTCCGAGTCGCCGGCAGAATCGGCCCGCTCCGAGCAGTCGGCGGATCCGAGCGGATCGGAGCACGCGGCCGAGTCCGGGGGCGCCACCGTCACCGCGGACGACTCCGGCTCCCGGGGCCCGCAGTCGGACATCGCCGACGTCGGCGCGTCCGAGCCGAGCGGCCCGGTCGCCGAGGGCTCACGGCCGGACCCGGACCGGCCCGAGCAGCCGGAGCCGACCGAGCAGCCGAGCGATCCCGCACCCTGGACCGAGGGCGCCGAGCCGGTCGGCCCGGCCTCCGACGCCGCGCAGCCCGAGGCCGGCCCGACTTCCGGCACGGGCGCGAGGGACGTGCGCACCGGCTTGGACAGCGGTTCGGACACCGGAGCAAGGCCGGACGCTCGCACCACCTCGGACGGCACCTCGGACACCGGAACGAAGCCGGGCTCGGATGGGAATCCCGCTGCCGCGAAGCCCGACTCGGGCGTGAGGCCGGATCAGCGCGCCTCGGCACCGGATGCCGCGAAGCCCGAAGGCGCGAGGCCAGATGCTCCCGCGAACGACGCCGACCGCAACCCGCCCAGGAACGACGCCGACCGCAACACGCCGGGGAACGGCGCCGACCGCAACACGCCCAGGAACGACGCGGACCGCAACACGCCGGGGAACGACGCCGACCGCAACGCCCCCGGAAACGGCGCCGACCGCGGCGGGTCCGACCCCCGCGGGACGCAGCAGTCGCCGGACGCGACCGGACGACCGGACGGCTCCGCGCCGTCACCCGACGCGCGGCATGACACGACCACCCTCATCGCGAGTGATCCCGGCATCCTGGCCCACGACCCCTCCGCGGACGCCGCGGCCTGGGCGCCGCCGATTCAGGCCGGCGGACTCTCCGACCGGCTGGCCGCGGTCAACGCGCGGGCGGAGGTCGGCGACCGCGGAATCTCCATGTTCGCCGACCCGGAGATGGCGGCGCTCTCGCGTCTCGTCGAGCCGGATCCGAGCGGGGCCTTCGACCTCAACCTGCACGGCGACGCGTCCGGCGGCATCTCCGGGCTCGACCGGCTCAGCCCGCAGGACCTGCTGGATCTGGCCGACGCCAACGGCCACCAGCCGGGGCAGCCGTTCCGGCTCACCTCCTGCGAGGCCGGCGCCGTGGACCACGGGTTCGCGGCGGAGCTCTCCCGGATCTCCGGCTGCAAGGTCATCGCCGCGGACTCGCTGGTCTGGACCGACTCGGCCGGCCACATGTTCGCCAGCAAGAGCCACGTGGACGGCTTCGGCGAATCGGTGCCCGACATCCCGCCCTCGGGCCACTGGGTCGAGTTCTCCCCCGACGGCACGAAGCTCCCGATCGGCGAGAACGGCTTCCCGCCCGGCCAGGAGTCCGGCTTCGGCGGCTGGAACACCCCCGTCGGCGACGTGCGGGCGCGCGGGACCGACGCCCCGTCTTGGGCACCGCCCGAGCCGGTGCAGGAGCTCAAGGTCCCCGACCCCGCGGATCCGGCGCTGCGTCCGCTCGCGCCCGGCGATCGGTTCAGCGACCGGTCCGACCTGCCCGCGTCGGCCAAGATCGACGTCGTCGACACGAACGGCGAACCCCGCGGCACCTTCTACACCGACCAGAACGGGAAGATCACCCACGCCGAACTGCCGGTGCCCAACACCCGGCACGGCGAGCAGCAGACGCCGTCGAATCCGGATCCCTATCAGCGCCACGGCCTGACCGAGCAGAACGTCGTCGACGGATCGAACCCCGACGCCGCCACCCCGCCGGGCGACGCCACGGTCAAGTACACGTGGGGGGATAAGTCCGTCGTCTTCAAGACCGACGCCGAGGGGGAGCCGCAGCCTCCGGCCGTCTGGGACACGACCAAGTGGGATGCGGACGCCGCCGCGCCGAAGGCGACCTTCAAGCTCGGGCCTCGGCAGTCGGTGTTCGACATCAAGCCGGGCAAGTTGGAGCCCGGCTCGTACTACACGGCGGAGCAGACCCCGAAGGGGGAGAGCACGCCGCGCGTCACCAAGTTCTGGACCGACGGATCCGGCAAGGTCGTGGCCGTCGACACCTGGAAGGGCCGCGACGACCCGGCCTCGGCGGACGAGGGCGGCTGGAATCCGAACCTCGGCGCCTACGGCCGGGCCAAGGGCCCCGACGGCATGCGGTTCCGGCCGGACGTGACCTTCCGCGTGGACGGAAAGGTCGGCGCCACGGACGGGTTCGGACGGATGACCGCGATGTCGCTGGACCACGGGGCGTCCATCGCGGATCCGCTGACCCCCAGCGTGCGCAACGAGTCGGCCCAGGGCGAGTCGAACTCGTTCGGCAAGGCCGAGCACCCCTCGGGCGAGTGGGACGGCGGCCACAAGTATCCGGCAGCGGTGGGCGGGCCCTCAGAGCCCTTCAACTACTTCCCGCAGGACCGCGACAGCAACCAGGGCAACGGCGCCGACGTCGCGAACTCGTGGTGGACGGACGAGATGGACACGGTGGCCGGGATCAAATACCAGCAGGCCACGGTCAGCGGCTGGGATATCATCGAGAGCCACCGCACGGGTACCCCTGGAGATCCCTCGACCGTTCCGCCCACGCCGCCCGAGTTCAACAAGACCCCCGAGCTCGTCATCGTGCGCAAGACGTATCGGTTCCCGCTGGCGAACGGGGAGCCCGGACCACCCAGGACGACGATAAGGTTCACCATCAATGTCGAACCCACCACACCCTGAGCGGGAATCGCGGGCCCCGCAGCCGCCGGACGAGGACGAGGAGCGGCCGGAACGCTCCCCGGAGCGGGTCAAGGCGGCCCTCGACGAGCTCGCCGCGTTCCTGCGGGCCGGCGCGTCAGCCGGGTGCCAGCGGATTGATCTCACGGCCCGGATGGTCGCGGACCTGGCCGAGGCCGACGTCTTCGAGTCCCTGGCCGACGGATCGATCGGGCTCTTGGCGGTGGAAGAGCCGAGGTTGTTCGAGCTGGTCCGGGAGCTGCGCGAGGCCGACTACGATCCGGACGAGGACGGCGCCTGGTTCTCGCTGCGGCTGTACGTGCCGCCCGCGGGGGACTGCTGGATGGCCGTGAACCACTTCTGGGAGCCGTCCTGGCGGGTGCCGCCCCCCGACGAGAAGTACCGCGAGGATCTCGACCGCCACCCCCGCGAATACTCCGAGCTGCCCGACTGGCTGTCCGCGAAGGCGCCGGACGCGTAGAAGACACCCCGAGGAATAGACCATGGATGCCAACGCCGACTCCGCTGCGGGTTCCGAGAGCACTCCGCCGTCGCCGCTCCCGCCCGAGGGGTACCCGAAGGCCACGGAGCGCGTCGTCTGGAACGTGCTGCAGTTCGCGCCGCCCGGCTGGAGGAGCGTGCGACTCGACTACCGCGCGGTGGGCCGCCACGAGGAGTCCGAGGCCGAGGTCGAACTGCTCGACGGCTCCCGCGCGCCCTGGGATCTGCCCGCCGAGGTGAAGGCGTCGATCAGGAACCTGCGGCAGCGCCAGAGCAGCCCGCGGGGGACCTGGCACCGGCTCCGCCTGACCGTCGAGTTCCCGACGACCGTGGCCTCGGTCGAGTTCGACTGGTACGGCGAACCCGAGTTCCGGCGGCTGTGCCCGCCCGCCGAGTATCGCAGGGAACTGTACAACCTGTACGCGGCCCCCGAGTTCCTCCCGCAGTGGCTCAGGACCCGCTCCGCGCTGGCGAAGAACAAGCTGTCGGCCTACACCTGGGCGCCCGCCGAAGGCGTCGTGCCGGTGCCCGCCCCGGAACCGCCCGTGCAGGTGAGCGCGCCGGTGCCCGAGGGCATCCTCGCCGCCCTCTCCCCGCTGCTGCCCGAGGGCTGGGAGGCGGCGTCGTACGAGGTGCTGGCCCTCGGCGGCTTCCAGGAGCATCAGCTTCTCGCGACGCTCGGCGACGGAACGCGCATCGCTCCCGAGATCCCGCTCGAGCTCATCGAGGCCGTGGCCGCGCAGCGCGCCGCCGACCACACCCCGGAACGTGGCGCCTGGCTGAGTCTCACGCTCGAACTGCGCCGCGACGGTGAATCGTCGATGGTGCTGGACTACTCGACCCGCCCGATGTGGCATCAGGCGGCTCCCGAGGAGGCCTACGCCGAGGAGCTGTGGAACTTCCCGCGGGCGGACGAGGCGATTCCGGCCTGGCTGCGCTGGCGCGCCGGGCGCGGGCCGGCCGAGGAGCCGGCGCGGCGCCCCGCCGAACCGCGGCTGCGGCTCACCCGCGAGACCGGGACCGTGCTGGGCGAGCGCAAGTACCACGATCTGCGGCCCGAGGAGATCGAACCGGTGGCCGCCTACCTGCGCGGCGGGGCCGCGGTGCTCACCAGCGCCGCCGGAACCAAGGACCTGGTCTTCCCGGATCGATCGCAGCACGTCCCGCTCGGTTTCCGCACGGACGGCGTCTGGATCTGGCCCGAGGAGGTCCTGTACTACCTGGAGCGGGACCAGGCGTCTCCGGATCCCGCGCTCCTCAAGCACATCCGCGAGCAGGACTACACCGTCGCCGAGGTGCCGCCGGAGGTGCTGACCGCGGCCTACACCCAGCTGACGGACTGGATCGAAGGCCCGTTCTAGGCCGCCGACCGACGATCCCGGGCACCCGGCCCGGAGCCCGTACCGAGCCACCACCGGCATCCACCCCGCGAACGGAAGCGCAGGCGCCATGGCGAACTCCCCGATCACCCGCCCGATCACGAGCTTCACCGTGCCCTGGGACCTGCTCGGACCGCTGACGTCGGCGGCTCCCGAGGACTGGGCCGAGATCTCGTACAAGGCCAGCGTGCTCGGCGCAGAGCTCGAACACACCCTGCTCGCCGTCGACAAGGCGGGCGTCAGCTACCGGATCGGCGACAAGGAAGCGCTCGCCGACGCCGTCAGGGAACTGCGTCGCTCGGAGTACGACGCGGCGAACGGGCCGTGGTTCGGCGTCTCGGTCACGCTGAAGTCCGACGGCGCGCGGGTGATGAGCCGTCGTTACGGCGCCGCCCCTGTATTCGAGCAGCCCGTTCCGGACGCGGCGTACGCCGAGGACCTGCGGCTGTTTCCGCGCGACGACGCGGCGATCCCGGACTGGCTGCGCCAGAAGGCCGGCCTCGGGGACGCCCGAGCCTCAGCCGAGGCCCCGGCGGCCGCCGCCTCCGCACCCGAGCACGCGCTGCTCCGCGCCAAGGTCTTCGACGGTACGGACCAGGCGACCGGCATGCCCGTCGTCAACCGGCCCCGGCTGCGCGACGACGAGGCCCAGCGCGTGCTGGACTACCTGAAGGCCGGTCCGGTGTTCCTGTTCGCGAGCTCCTTCGACAAGGACGTCTACTTCCCGGATAACCCGCCCGCCGTGCCGCTGAAGTTCGCCACCGACGGCAGTTGGATCTGGTCGGGGGCGGTCATCTACTACCTGGAGAAGTACGGGCTGCCTCCGGAGCCGGACTTCCTCGCGCACATCCGCGCGCGCGACTACGTGCTGCCCGAGGTCTCCGATGAGACCAAGGAAGCGGCTCGCGACGTCATCACAAGGCGCGCATAGCAGCGGACCTGCGCCGCAAACGGCTATTCGACGGTGGCCGCTGCCTGCCATGCGCCTGGGCGCATGCCTGTGGTGTTGCGGAAGAAGACCACATCCTCACCGCGACCGAACTTCCCGAATCGATCAAGGCGCGGATCAGCGCCGACTCGAGCGCGGGGACCGACGTCGCCCGCGCTGAGTGGCCGCTGCGTGCGCGACGTCGCGCTGCCGAGTGAGGGATCGGTCAGTTCGAGGTGGCCCCGGCGAGCATGCCGGAGACCAGAAAGCGTTGGGAGAAGAGGAAGACGGCGAGAACCGGGGCCGTGGCCAGCAGGGTGGCCATCGCCAGTTCGGGTTTCGGCACTGCCAGGATGCCCAGGCCGACCTGCACCGGGAGTTGGTTGGTCTCGGGGAGCAGGATGTACGGCAGGTAGTAGTTGGTCCAGTTCGCGACGAAGCTGAAGAACGCGACCAGCGCGACGACGGGTGCGGCCAGGGGCAGGGCGACGTGGCGGAAGGCGCCGAATTCGGTACAGCCGTCGAGCCGGGCGGCTTCGAGTAGGTCGCGCGGCAGGTTGGTGGAGAAGTAGATGTAGGTCAGGTAGACGCCGAACGGGTAGAACGCGTACGGCAGGATGATCGACCACATCGAGCCGATCAGGTGCACGGCGTTGATCTCGAGGAACAGCGGGATCACGAGGGTGGCGTTGGGCATGAGCATCACCACGAGGGTGGCGATCAGCAGGGCGCGTCGGCCCGGGAAGCGGGTCATCGCCAGCGCGTATCCGGCCGGGACCCCGACGGCCAGCGTGATGGCCAACGCGAGGAACGAGTACTCCGCGCTGTTGCGCAGCCAGAGCAGGGCCGCGTCGCCCTGGTATCCGGTCAGGTCGTCCCAGTTGGCGCGCAGTGCGTGCCAGGATCCGAAGGAGAGCGGGTTGCCGTCCACCAGTTGGGAACTGGTCTTGGTGGCGGCCAGCACGAGCCAGAGCAGCGGCAGTGCGAAGAAGACTGCGAACAACGCGAGCACCAGCGCGGGCAGCGCATTGCCGCCCAACCGCCGGACGGTGCGGCGTGGCTGCTCCGCGCGAACAGGCAGCGCGGCCGCCTCCGCATGCATGCGCGTGTGCGGCGCGCGTTGATGTGTCTCGATGGGCATCATTGGCTAGCTGGCTCGTTCGGAGCGGATCCGGAGACCCATGCAGGCGACTCGCGAATGATGGATGGTGGTCGATTGCTCGTCCGTGACTTGTGAGAGGTCTTCCGCACCCATGAAAGCCGCCGCCGGGGGCCTCGGTCAAGAGGGTAAGCATGCTCATCTTCGCGATAGCCCGGCTCGGCGGCCGTGCGGTCGAATGGTTTTGCCCGATTAACAATCCTTATATGCGATACGTGAAGCAGGATAGGTAGTATCTATCTGATCCGGGCGCGCATGGTCTCGGTTGGGAGGGAGGGGTTCGCGGCGGCGTTGTTGGCTACGGCCCACTCGGGATCGTCGAGGAGGGCGGTCAGGGTTTCGGCGGGTAGGTGGGGGTGGGCTGCGGCGTGCGGTCGGGCTTGGGGGTCGGTGAGGCACAGCAGGAGGGTGCGGGGCTCGGCCGCGGGGTGGCGGGCGATGTCGCGGAGGGCTTTGGGGACGGTGGCGCTGTTGCGGGTCATGGTGTGCAGCAGTTCGGGTGGGCAGTTGGGGTTGCTGGCGGCTGCGCTGTAGACGCGTGGGCCGTGGCGGGCCACGAGGAGGCGGACGTCGTCGGCGTCGAGGGAGGGATGGTCGGCGAGCTGCTTCGCGACGCCGGGGTCGGGGTCGTCGGCCAGTGTCCTGACGAGGTCCTCGGGGAGGTCGGTGCGGGAGGCGGCGAGGGCGCGCACCTGTGCGATGCGGGAGCGGGCGAGGTCGCGGATCTGGTCGAGGGTGGCGTTCTCGATGGCGGGGATGCCGGCGCGCAGGTTGAGTCGGGTGCGTGCCGCCAGCTCGTAGAGCAGGTCGAGCGGGACCTGAGGATTGAGGGCGACTGCACGGCGCACGACGGTGGCCCGGTCGTGGGCGAGGGTTCGCAGCAGTCGGGTGGGGCAGGCGGGGTTGGCGGCGATACCGGCGCGGACTGCGTCCTCGATGTCGTCGGCCAGGATGGTGAGGAGTTCGGGCGGCAGGTCTGTGCGTTCGGCGATCGTGGCGCGCAGTGACGGGTCCGGGTGGCCGATGTGGAGGGCGAGAGCGCGGGTGGGGGTGTGCTCGTTGCGCAGGGCCGCGTCCTGGATGACGGCGATGCCCGCGGCGTGGTCGCCGCAGCGAGCGCTGGGGGCGGGGTTGTTCCGGCAGGCGCCGCACGTGGTGATCGGCGGGTGTCCGCCCGTCTCGGCGAGGCTGCCGAGCACGTCGGGGGTGGCGGAGGGGTTGGTGGCGAGCGCGGAGCGCACCGCGCGGTCGGGATGGGCGGCGAGCGCTCGGGCGAGGTCCTCGGGCAGGTCGGCGCATCCGGCTATGCCGATGACGACCGCGACGGCCTGATCGGCCGCGAGCGTGCGGACCGCGTCGGGAGGCAGCCGGTCGGCTTCCTGGGCGACCGCCTCGCGGATCTGCGGGTCGGGGTGCGAGGCCAGGTGCGGCAGGTGGGTTTCCGGTATCTGGTTCCACAGTGCCAGGGTGCGCAGGGATTGCTCGTCGTCGAGGAGGTCGGGTGGCAGCGGCATGTGTCCGGCGTGCACGAGGCTGGTGATCACGGACAGGCTGCCGGAGGCGGCCAGGTTCTCGATCTGCCGGCCGGTGAGGTCCTCGCGCGCGGCGATATCGGTCAGCATCTGCTCGTCGCCGTCCCGGATCAACACGTCGAGGAGCTCGTGTGGCAGCGCGCGGTTCTCCGCGAGTCCGCACAGAACCGCCGTGTGGGCGATCGTGTGCATGCTCATGGCCCGTGACTCTATGCCGGTGCGCCATCGGCAGCGAATGCATTTGTCCGCGGCGGACGTGCCGGAGGGCGGGGCGGCGCCTATCGTGGTGGAGGGGGCCCAGGGAGTGAGGCGGGCACGTGAGCGGGCCGGAGGTCGACTATCGGGCGGTGTTCCAGGCGCTGCCGGGCATGGTCGCGCTGCTCACCCCCGATCTGGTGTTCGTCGACGTGAGCGAGGAGTTCGTGCGGCTGTCCGGGAGGCGGCGGGAAGAGCTGGTCGGGCGGTATCTGTTCGCGGTCTTCCCCGACAATCCGCATGACCCCGCGGCCACCGGCGCGCGGAATCTGGAGGCCTCGCTGCGCCGGGTGCTGGAGACCGGTGAGCGGGACACGATGGCCTTGCAGCGCTACGACGTGCAGTCGCCCGAGCGTCCCGGGCAGTGGGACGAGCGGTACTGGAGCCCGGTCAACACTCCCGTGCTCGGCGCCGACGGGAGCGTCGCGCTGGTGGTGCACCGGGTCGAGGAGGTCACCGAGCTCATCCGGGCCCGGGGGCGGGCCGGTGCCGACGTCGAGCGGGCCCGCGTGCTCGAGTCCGAGCTCTACACCCGATCCAGGGAGCTGCAGGAGGTCAACGAGCGGCTGCGCCAGGCCCATGCCCAGGAGCGTCTCGTGGCCCTCGCGCTGCAGGACGCGATGCTCCCGGCCCCGCGGCTGGCCGATCCCGACCGGGCGGCCGTGCGCTACCGCCCCGCGGTCGGCGCGCTCAACGTGTGCGGGGACTGGTTCGACCTGGTCGAACTCCCCGACGACCGCATGGTGGTCGCCGTCGGCGACGTCGCCGGTCACGGCCTGATCGCCGCGGGAGTGATGGGCCAGCTGCGCAGCGCCCTGTCCGCGGCCGCGCGCGTGTCGACCGGCCCGGCTCAGTCCCTCGAAGCGCTCGGCCTCTACTCCCGCTCGGTCGGCGGGGCCGAGTTCACCACCGCAGTCTGCGCGGAGATCGACTGGCTCACCTCGTGCCTGACCTACAGCAGCGCCGGCCACCCGCCTCCCGCCCTGGTCCGCGGCGACGGCACGGTGGTCTTCCTCGACCAGGCCACCGATCCGCCGCTCGGCGCCCGCCCGGAGCACGGTGCCCGCCCCGAGGCCCGCCTTGCGTTCACCGGCGGCGACACCCTCGTGCTCTACACCGACGGCCTGATCGAACGCCGCCGGGAGGACATCGACGCCGGACTGGACCGTCTCACCGCGTCGCTCGCGGCGCACCGCGCACTGCCCCCGGAGAAGATGGCCGACGCCCTCCTGCACGACCTGCTGCCCGATGCCGGCGCCACCGATGACACCGCCCTGGTCGTCATCCGGCTCTAGCAGGTGCTCGCCAGGGTCGTGCATCAGTTGGACTTCGGGCTTGGCCGGGAGGCCGGGCTCGCGCGGGTCAGCCTCCCGCCCGCCTCCGGTTCCGGCGGCGCAGCGCGGCCGGCGGTAGCGCGAGCAGCAGCGCCGCGGCGGGGGTGCCGCCGGGCGCGGACAACGCGGATAGGGCCGCCTGCTGGAAGGTGCTGGGGACCGGCAGCGTGTTCCACTGCGAGATCGGCCAGACGATCATGTCCGCCTTGCCCACCACGTCGCCCACCGGGACGAAGGCGGAGTCGGCGGCGAGGTGCGCGCGGGAGTCCTCGGAGACGCTGCGATGGTCGCCCATGACCCACAGATAGCCGCGCGGCACGACGATGTCGAAGTGCGCCAGCAGGCCGCCGGGGGCCGAATCGGCGGAGTCGCCTGGATAGAGGTAGCCCGACTCGTCGAGCGGGACGCCGTTGACGGTGATCTGATGCCGGGCGTTGCAGCAGACCACGTGGTCGCCGCCGACGCTGATGACCCGCTTGATCAGGTCGCCGTCGTCCTGCGGCAGCACGCCGACATAGGCCAGGGCGCCGGTGAACCAGTTGGACGAAGGGGCCTGCTCACCCTCGAGCCAGCCGCCCGGGTCCTTGAAGACCACCACCTCGCCGCGGCTCGGCTGGTCGCCCATCCATATCTCGGCCCGGTTGACCACCACCCGGTCGCCGATCGCGAGGGTGTTCTGCATCGACCCGCTGGGGATGAAGAAGGCCTGCACCAGGAACGTCTTGATGAGGAAGGCCAGCACCAGCGCGAACACGACGAGGAAGGGCAGCTCGACGAGGAACGGCCGCGGCTTCTTCGGGAACAGCAGCCGCCGGAACGCGGCGAAGGGGTAGACGAGCCGACCCGAGACCGAGCGCGGCCGCCGGACCCCCGCGCCCCCGTCCGTGCCCTCGTCCACGCCCTCGTCCGTGCCCTCGCCCACCGGCGACCCCACGCCCACGGTCATCAGCCCCCTGTTTCGTTGTCGCTCGCCCCGGCATCCGGCCGCCGTCCGCGTTCCGGATCACAGTGCGAGCTTAGCCGTGGCGTCAGTGCCCTGCCAGCCGCCTGCGGCGACGGGCTCGGCCGCCCTGTTCCCGCGTTCTCCGAGCTCCTTCTCGAAAGAGCCGTCGGCGGGACGGGGATTCCGGCCGGAATCCCGGTCAAGTCCGCACAGTTCCGTGCAGGGTGGAACACTCGTCCAGGGGACGACCGCACGGCGACGAGGGGCACAGACGTGGGCGGGTACGAGGACAGGGCTCCGCATCCTGACCAGGCGGCTGATCTGGCCGAGTTCATCTCCTTGCTGGGGGAGCTGCGCGCGTGGGCCGGGCAGCCCTCGTACCGGACCCTGGCCAGGCGGGTGGGCCCCCTGATGCGGCCTGCGCAGACGGTGCCGGCCTCCACGGTCGCCGACGCCTTCAAGGCGGGCCGCCGACGGCTGGACATCGATCTGGTCGTCGCGATCGTCCGGGCTCTGGGCGTGGACGAGGCGGGGGTCGCCCGGTGGCGGGCGGCCTGTATCGCCGCGCACGCCGGCGCCAAGACCGGCGGCCCGGTGGGGGTCTTCCGCCAGCTGCCGGCCGACCTGGCCACGTTCACCGGGCGGACGCGGGAGCTCGCGCGGCTGCTCGACGCGACCGCGGGGCGGGAAGGTCCCGGCCCGCGCACCGTGGTGATCTCGGCGATCGAGGGCATGGCCGGGATCGGCAAGACGCAGCTGGCCGTGCACACCGCGCACGAACTGGTGCGCGCCGGTCGGTACGCGGACGTGCAGCTGTACGTGAACCTGCGCGGCTTCGACGCCGAACTGCCGCCGGCCGACGCCGGGGCCGTGCTGGACGGATTCCTGCGGCAGCTGGGCGTGGCCGCGGCGCAGATCCCGGACGGCCTCGACGAGCGGGCGGCGATGTTCCGCGATCGCCTCCAGGGCAAGGACGCGCTGATCCTGTTGGACAACGCCGCGGACGACCGGCAGGTGCGCGACCTGATCCCGGCGAGCCCCACGTGCCTGGTGCTGATCACCAGCCGGCGCACCCTGGCCGGACTGGAAGGGGCGTCCCTGCACCCGCTGGACGTGTTCAGCCGTTCGGACGGCCTCGACCTGCTGGCCACGATCGCCGGGGCCGAACGCGTGGACGCCGAGCCCGCCGCCGCGGAACGGATCATCGAGGCCTGCGGACACCTGCCCTTGGCGATCTCCCTGGCGGCGTCTCGGCTCCGCTCCCGGCCGGCGTGGCGTCTCGCCGACCTCGCGGACCGCATCGGCGCCGCCACGCTCGACACCGCGAGCATCGGCGGACGGTCCCTGCGCGCCGTCCTCGACCTGTCTCTGGAAGGCCTCCCCGAACAGCTGCGCGACTTCCTGCGCGCGCTCGGCCTGTTCCCCGGGGACGACTTCGCCGCGCCGGCCGCCGCCGCGCTGGCCGATGTGAGCGTCGGTTCCGCGCGGCGGATGCTGGAGGCGCTGCAGGACGAATATCTGCTGCAGCAGAAGACCCCGGGCCGCTATCAGTTCCACGACCTGCTCAGGATCTACGTCAGGGAGCTGTCCGCCGACGGGTCCGCCGCGGCGGCCAACCTCAGTGCACTGACCAGGCTGGCCGACCGGTTCCGCTACGCGGCCGCGGTCGCGATGGACTCGATCGAGCCCAGGACGCGGGAGCGCCGCCCCTCCGTCGCGCAGCCGGGCGCCGAGGCGGTCGAATTCGCCGAACCGGCCGAGGCGCTGGACTGGATGAGGACGGAACTGCCCAACCTGCTGGCCGTCGCCGAGTGCGCGGCCTCCCACGAGCTCACCGAGCACGTGAGCCAGCTCTCGCACATCGTCTGGCGCTATCTCTACGACCACGGCCATCACCAGGATGCGCTGGCTCTGCACACACTCGCCGTCGCGGCGACGCGTGCGAGCGGGGATCGCAGGGGTCTGGCCAACGCGCTTCGCTTCAGCGGCCTGATCTACGAACGGCTCGGCCGGTTCTCGGAGGCGCTCGCCGCGTTCGAGCAGGCCCGCGAGGCGTGTCAGGACCCGAGCGATCTCGCGGCCATTCTGGAGGGACTCGGGAATCTCAATGTCCTGATCGGTGAATATCCGCGGGCCGTGACGTATTTCGAGGAGGCCCTTGCGCTGTGGGAGTCGCAGGGCCACATGCTCGGCGTCGGCAACGACCTGGGGAACCTGGGCATCATCTCCTTCCGGCTCGGCCGGTACGACGCCGCGCGCGACTACCTGGCCCGGGCTCTCGTCATCCACCAGGAGCGCGGGTACCCCGCCTCCCAGGCCCAGGCCATCATCTGGCTCGGCATCATCTGCGAACGCACCGGCGAGTACGCGCGGGCCTCCGAGCACCTGGATCGGGCACTCGAGCTCGCCGATGTCCACGACATGCCCGTCTTCGAGGCCGACATCCTCGAGGTCCGGGGGCGCGTGCGGTCCGCCCAGGGGCGCGGCGAGCCGGCGCTGGCCGACCTGCTGCATTCGCTCGACATGCGCAGGCAGCACGTCAACCAGCCGAATCTGTGCGACAGCCTGATGGCTCTCGGGGCCCATCACCTTCGGTACGGCGAGTGGAAGAGCGCGCTGGACTTCCTGCACCAGGCGCTCGAGGCCGCCGAACGCGTCGGCATGCCCGTCACCCAGTCCGAGGCGCTCACCGGGCTCGGTGAGGCCGCAGCCGCGCTCGGAGACACGGCCGCCGCGCTCGACCACCATCGTCGGGCACTCAAGATCGCCCAGGACGTCGGCGACCCCTACCACCTCGCCCGAGCCCGCGAGGGCCTGGGGCTCACGTTGCGCGCAACGGGTGACGACGCCGAGGGGCTCGACCTGCTTCGCCTGGCCCACGACTCCTACCTCCGACTCGGCGTGCCGGACGCGCGGAGGGTGGAGACGTACCTCTGAGGTTTCCAGCTGCCCGGGGCAGGCGCACTCACAGTTCTTACAAGCTGGTGACGTGTGGGTGTTCGGCGCTCCCGCGCGCGCGGCGGCGGGTTAGGTTCGAGGTATTCGACCCGTCGCGATGCGAGGAGTTGCCATGAGGGTGCTGGTTACGGGGGCGGCCGGGTTCATCGGTTCGCATGCTGTCGAGGCGTTCGTCGCGGCGGGGCACGAGGTGGTGGGGTTCGATGTGCTGCTGCCCGCGGTGCATCCGGATCCGGGACTCGCCTGGGCGCGGATTCCGGACGGCGTCGAGTTGATCCGCGCGGATGTGCGGGACGGGTCGGCGGTGCGCCGTGCCCTGCGGGGCGTGGACGTGGTCTGCCACCAGGCGGCGATGGTCGGTCTCGGACTCGACCTGAACGACGCGCCGGACTACGCGGGCTGCAACGATCTCGGCACGGCCGTCGTGCTCGCGGCGATGGCCACCGTGGGGGTGGGCAGGCTGGTGCTCGCCTCGTCGATGGTGGTCTACGGCGAGGGGCGCTACGACTGCGCGGAGCACGGCCGGGTCGCCCCCGGGCCGCGGGTCGCCTCGGACCTCGAGCAGGGGCGGTTCGAGCCGCCGTGCCCGGTGTGCGGGAAGCCGCTCGCTCCGGGGCTGGTGGACGAGGACGCCCGGCTGGATCCGCGCAACGTCTACGCGGCGACGAAGGCGGCGCAGGAGTATCTGGCCACGTCGTGGGCGCGCGCGGCGGGCGGGACGGTGGCGATGCTGCGCTACCACAACGTCTACGGGCCGCGGATGCCGCGGGACACACCCTATGCGGGGGTCGCGGCGATCTTCCGTTCGGCGCTGGCGGCCGGCCGCGCGCCGCGGGTCTTCGAGGACGGCGGCCAGCGGCGCGACTTCGTGCACGTGCGCGATGTGGCGGGCGCGAACCTCGCCGCGGCCCTGTGGACCGGCGCCGATCGGGCCGCAGCGGGCTCCGGTCGCGCCTTCAACGTGGGCAGCGGCACCGTGCGGACGGTCGGCGAACTCGCGCGCGGGCTTTCCTCGGCGCTCGCCGGGCCGGAACCGATCGTGACCGGCGAGTTCCGGCTCGGCGACGTGCGGCACGTGACCGCCGACAGCGCCCGGCTGCGCGCGGAGCTGGGCTGGCGGCCGCGGGTGGAGTTCTCCGACGGCCTCGCCGAGTTCGCCGGCGCCTCCGACTCGGTCTCCGTCTAG
>DASTAE010000184.1:0-6412 GCA_035712985.1 Actinospica sp. | reverse complement strand
GGAGAAGCTCTTCGACCGGCGCGTCGCACTGACTGCCGCCACGATCTTCGCGCTGATCCCCGGCGTGGCCCGGTACGCGCAGGAGGCCCGCTCCTACGGCTTCGTCGTCCTCGGCGCCGCCACTGCGTTCCTGTTCCTGCTGCGCACGCTGGAGAAGCCGAGCGGGA
Source organism: Actinospica sp. (assembly GCA_035712985.1). Taxonomy (GTDB): domain Bacteria; phylum Actinomycetota; class Actinomycetes; order Streptomycetales; family Catenulisporaceae; genus Actinospica. The sequence goes on along the minus strand of DASTAE010000184.1, from coordinate 6,245 downwards.
GGCGCTGGAAGACCTACTGCGCGCTGCTCGCCCTGACCGGCGCGCTCAACCTGATCGCGCTGATGGCCGTCGCGGGGCACGCGGTGGCCGTGCTGAGCAAGGCGCGCGCGGAGAGCGACGACCGCTCGATCCGCCGCCGCGAGTACCTGCGGCCCTTCGCGATCGCGGTCGGCGTGGCGCTGCTGATCGACCTGCCGATCATCCTGTTCGGCGCCTTCGAGGCCGACAACCAGCTCGGGGACCTGAGCCGCGCGACCGTCTCCGACCTGCCGTCGATGTGGAAGGACATCGGCAACTCGGCCCCTTTCTCGCTGCTCGTGCTGCTGGCCCTGCCGCTGCTGCTGTCCCACCGCAAGCGCGGCCCCGAGCTGACGATCCTGGCCTCGGCGACGTTCCCGGTGCTCGCGCTCTGGTTCGTGTCGCTGTTCGGCGTCGGCTTCGACTCCTTCTCGCGCTACCTGCTCTTCATCCTCCCGGCCTGGGCCATCGCGATCGCCGCGGCCGTGGACCGGCTCTGGCCCGCGCGCAACGCCGCGCTGATCGCGATAGCCCTGGTCACGGCCGGGGCGGTGTCCTACGACCAGCTCCAGGTGCACGGGCATCTGAGCCACTTCAAGTACGACTACCCCGGCGCCTCGGTGCTGCCCGAGGACTATTCGGCCGCCTCCGCGATCATCGAGGCGCACTACGAGCCGGGCGACGCGGCGACCTTCGGCGGCTCCGTGCACATCGCGCTCGGGATCGACGACTACCTGCCGGAGAACGAGCAGCTGCGCGACATCTTCGTGCAGAGCACCGACGCCCAGGAGAACAGCCTCACGCCCGTCTACTGCGCGAGCACGACCGCCTGCCTGGCGAAGGCCCCGGACCGGGTCTGGATGGTGGAGACGGGCTTCATCCCGCCCTACTCGGTCGAGCGCGCGGACTGGTCGCTCGGCCTGATGCTGCGGTACCGCACCGCGCAGGTCTGGCACGTCTGGGGCGTCACGGTCACCCTGCTCGAGCGCCGCTGACGCTTCGCCAGGGGCGAGGTCGGGCGCCGGGGCCCGCTAGAGGAACGTCCGCCCCTCGCCGCGGTACGTCGGAACGGTCGCCGTCAGCTTGTCGCCCTCGATCGTGTGCAGCTCGGCGAAGCGCTCGCACAGCTCGCCCGCCTTCGCGTGCCGGAACCATACGCGGTCGCCCACGGCCAGGTCGTCCGCCGTCGGGCCGAGCAGCGGGGTCTGCACCTCGCCGGCCCCCTCCTGCGGGTCGTAGCGCAGCTTCTCCGGCAGGTAGGGCTGCGGCAGCCGGTCCTTGCCCGGCACGCCGGAGGCCAGATAGCCGCCGCCCAGCACCGTGACCACGCCGAGCCCGGGGCGGCGCACCACCGGCAGCGCGAACAGCGCCGCCGGGCGGCCGCCCACGGTCCGGTAGCCGTCGAACAGGCGCGGCTTGAACAGGCCGGAGCCCGCGGCGATCTCGGTGATCGCCTCCTCGGCCGAGGTGCGCTCCACCGAGCCGGTGCCGCCGCCGTTCACGAACTCGAGCTGCGCGATCTCCTTGACCGCGGCCACGATCTCGGCCCGCCGCTCGGCGAGCTCGGCGGCGCTGAGCCCCTGCATCGCGCGCACGGCCAGGCCGCGCGCGGGTCTGCCCGGCGGCCGGTCACCGACCCCGGCGATCTGCGCCTCGTAGGCCATCAGGCCGACCAGCCGCAGACCGGTCCGGTCGGCGGCCTCGCGGGCCACCGTCGAGACCGCCTCGACGCTGTGCAGCGGGGAGCGCCGGGCGCCGATCCGCAGCTTGCCGCGCAGCGGGCGCCAGGAGGCGTCGATGTCCACGCTGATCCGCACCGGAGCCGCGTCCGGCACCTCGGCCATGACCTTCTCGATCAGGTCGAGCTGCTCGACCGAGTCGGCGGTCAGCGTGATCACGTCGGCGGCCACCGGGTCGGCGGTCAGCCGCCGGATCGCCGCGCGGTCCGCGGTCGGGTAGGCCACCAGGATGTCCGAGAAGCCGGACTCGGCCAGCCACAGCGCCTCCGGCAGGGTGAAGGCCATCACGCCCTCGAACCCGTCCATCTCCAGCACCGTCCGCAGGATCTCCCGGCAGCGCACGGACTTGGAGGCCACCCGGATGGGCTTGCCGTTCGCCCGGCGCACCAGATCGGCCGCGTTCTCGCGCAGCGCCGCGAGATCGACCACCGCCAGGGGCGGGTCGAGGTGCGCGGTGGCGTGGTTCAGCCGATCCAGGTCCTTCACGCTAACGACCCTGCCATGCGCGCGCGGGGCCGGGCGAGAGCGAACGTGTCCCGGAACGGTTTCGAGTTGATGACCGAGATGGGCCCCGGAACTCCGGTATAGGGTGCCTCGTTGAAACGTCTTTTCGGCGGGACCGCGACCCGCCGGTCGGAGGGAGCGGCGTGGATTCGCAGGCATTCGGCACGGACGGGGGCTACCCGGAACCTGCCGGGTGGCCGGGGCGGCCGCGTCGTTCACCCGGACGGGTGGCCGCGGCGGTGCTCGTCCCGCTGCTGGCGCTGGCCGCGGTCGGCCTCGGCCTCGCGCTGTCCGGGGGCGCCCCCGCGTACGACCGGGGGGCGAGGCCGGGTTCCGGGGCCGCGAGCTCCGACGTCGCCGCGCGGGCCGTCTGGCGCACCTCGTACGCCGAGCGGATCCTGCCCGCCAGGATCTCCCGCGAGGGCACCGAGGACTACTACCGGCTCGGCGTCGACCCGGTCGAGACCTGCGCCTCGCTGCCCGGCGCGTTCCTCAGGGCGCTCGGCGCGGCCGGATGCGAGCACGTCGTCCGCGCCACGTACGTCGACTCCACCGAGTCCGTCGTCGCGACCGTGGGCTTCGTCGCGCTCGGCGGTACCAGCGCCCAGCGCGCGGCCGTGTTCCAGAAGTGGACCGGCGACGCGTACGCCCGGCGGTATTCGATGATGCCCTCGACGTACCCGGTCCGCGCCACGCTCGCCGCCGGCTTCGGCGACGCGCAGCGGATCGCGTGGAAGTCCGTGGCCTCCAACGACGGCTCGTACGTCGCCTTCACCGTCACAGGGTTCGCCGACGCGCGCCCCGGCCCCCCGGAGGCCGCGTTCGACCTCGGCAACAACTCGGAGCTCCAGACGGACTCGCCGCCGGTGCAGGTCGCCGACGACCTGTCCGGCGCGATCCTCGCGAACTTCGGCACGCTGTCCCTGCCGGGCGGAGGCGGGCAGTGAGGGCGCGCGGGCTCGCCGGCCTCGCCGGAGCGCTGGCCTGCGTGGCCGCCTCCGTGGCCTTCGGCGCGTCCCCGGCCGCGGCCGACGCCATCCGCACCGCCGAATGGCCGGTCGGCTACCTGGACCTGCCCGCCGCGCAGCGGATGAGCACCGGCGCCGGCGTGACCGTGGCGCTGCTCGACACCGGCGTCGTCCAGGGCCGGGCCGACCTGACCGGCCAGGTCACCACGGGTCCCGACTACGCGGGCGGCATCGAGCGGCAGGGCCGGTCCGGCTGGGGCGAGCACGGGACGTGCATGGCCTCGATCATCGCCGCGCACGGCCGCGACGGCGGGGGAGACGGGATGCTCGGCGTCGCCCCCGGCGCGCACCTGCTGTCCGTCCGCGTCATCCGGGACGACGACGCGCCCGACTTCGGCCAGGCCACCACCGACGCGACTCCGATCTCCGACGGCATCAGGTACGCGGTCGACCACGGCGCCCAGGTCATATCGATGTCCCTCGGCGGCCAGGAGTCGGACGCCGGCGACGACTCGTCCTCCGAGTCCGACGCGGTCCGCTACGCCCTCGCGCACAACGTCGTGGTCGTCGCGGCGGCCGGCAACGGGGCGACCCAGGGCGACCCGGTCTCGTACCCCGGCGGCGAGCGCGGCGTGATCACGGTCGCCGCGGTCGACGCGAACGGCGCGCACGCGAACTTCTCCACGACCGGCTGGGACGTGGCGGTCGCGGCCCCCGGCGTGAACCTGCCCTGCGACGCGTTCAACGCCGACGACGCCTATATGGAGGGCAGCGGCACCAGCCAGGCCACCGCCTACGTGTCCGGGCTCGTCGCGCTGCTCAAGGCGGAGAACCCGGCGCTCAACCCCGCCCAGATCAGGACCCTGCTGGAGTCGACGGCGAGCGACAAGCCGGGCGGCGGCCGCGACGACCGGGTCGGCTTCGGCGTCATCGACCCGGTCGCCGCGCTGCGGGCCGCGAAGACGATGAGCGGCCTGCCGACCGTGCCCGTCTCCGGCGCCGGCGTCGCCTCCGGCCATTTCGGCTACGGACCGACCCAGGTCGTCACCCTCGCGTCCAGCGGCCTGACCGGCCGCACGCGCGCGCTGATCGGCGGCGCGGTGCTGCTGGCGCTCGCCCTCGTCGTGGCCGGGCTGCTGCTGAGACGCCCCAGGTCGCCCGTTCTCGAGGTGGAGATCCTGGAGTTCGTCCAGCCCCAGGCGCCGCCGGCGCCGGAGCCTCGGCTAGGGTCTGACGAATGACCGACGACCACAAGCGCAGCCTGCTTTCCACCGGCTTCGACGGCGACGACGGAACCGCCGATCCCGCGCTGATCGAGGTGCTGTCCGCCGCGCGTCACGACGAGGCCGGCGTCTACGCGGCGTACGCGGCGCTGGCCGGTCGCCGCGTGCTGGTCCCGGTGGTCGCCGTGCTCGGCGAGAGCGAGGCGTCCGAGACCGTGGGTCCCGACGGCAAGCCGCTGCGCCGCGACAAGGACAGCGACATGGCCGTGATCACGCTGGTCGCTGGCGACGGGATCAAGGCCCTGCCGGCGTTCACATCCGTGCAGGCGCTCAGCGAGTGGGGCGCGAGCGCCGGCTACCCGCAGGCGCGGCCGATCCCGGTGTCGATCGAGATGGCGGCCGCGGCGACGCTGCAGGAGAACGCGGCCGTGCTGCTGCTCGACCTCGGCGGTCCGGGCCAGTTCGAGATCTCCGGCAGCGCGCTGCGGGCCTTCGCGCAGCAGCGCAAGCCGCTGCCCCCGGCCGTGGACCCCGAGGTCATGGACGCGATCAAGCGGGTGCTCGCGGGCGTGCCCGAGATCGCCCGGGTGCTCGACTCGGCGCGGCTGGGCCAGGCCGCGGAGGACATCACCGTGCTGGCGCTCGGCTTCGTGCCAGGCACCGACCCGAAGCAGTTGGCCGATCCGCTGCAGCGCGTCGCGGCCGGGATCGCGGACGACGAACTGCTGCGCGACCGGCTCTCCGGCGGCCTGCAGATCGTGATGGCGCCGGGTTCCGATAACTAGCTAGTTGACCGGCCCGGTCAGCTTCTCGCCCGGGCCCTGGCCCGGCGCGTCGGCCACGGCCGAGGCCTCGCGGAAGGCCAGCTGCAGGGTGCGCAGGCCGTCCCGCAGCGGCAGCGCGTGCTGCGAGCCGATCTCCGGGGCCGCCGCCGTGACCAGGCCGGCCAGCGCCGTGATCAGCTTGCGCGCCTCGTCCAGGTCCTTCTCGGGGGCGCGGCCGTGCCCGTCCGGCTCGCCGAGGCCCAGCTGCACCGCCGCTGCCGTCATCAGGTGCACGGCCAGCGTCGCGATCACCTCGACCGCCGGCACCTCGGCCAGGTCGCGCTCATCGGTCATGGTCGTGCTCACGGGGTGCTCCTTTTATGCTGGTGCTGCCGACACGCCAGTGTCGCACGCCGGTGCGCCGGGGCTCGAAGTGCCGGGGCACCGCCTGGGATCTGCTAATCTGGGTGAGGCGTCGAATGAGCGGTACTCGACGCGCAAGTGGAGGGCCCACCTCCCACCTGATCGACCTGCGGTCGATGGGTACGGTACCGGCGCAAGGGTGTTGTTCCCGTGCGCGACGGCTAGGTGGAGCTCTGCATCCCCGCGAAGGCGGGCCGTGCGGAGCTTTTTCGCGTGCCGGGGAATCGTTCCCTTCCCTCCAGGCGTTTCACGGCGGTGCGGGCTCACCCCGCACTGACCAGCGGACCCGGTACGACGGCTCACGGCGAGCCTCCGGGACCGCACTAACCTAGGAGGCCCCATCAGCGCCGAACCCCGCATCAACGACCGGATCCGCGTACCCGAGGTGCGCCTGGTCGGCCCGGACGGCCAGCAGGTCGGGATCGTCTCGATCCAGGACGCGCTGCGCCTGGCCCAGGAGTCCGACCTCGACCTGGTCGAGATCGCGCCCACCTCGCGCCCGCCGGTGGCCAAGCTCATGGACTACGGCAAGTTCAAGTACGAGTCCGCGATGAAGGCCCGTGAGGCGCGCAAGAACCAGGCGCACACGATCATCAAGGAGATGAA
>DASTAE010000183.1:0-5477 GCA_035712985.1 Actinospica sp. | reverse complement strand
AGTCCCTGGACGCCGGCGGCCCGCTCACCGAGAAGGCGCTGACCTCGAACGAGGTGAACGCGGGCGACCTGTTCACCACCGACCCGACCATCTCGCAGGGCGGCCTGCTCACGCTGGCCGACGACAAGGGCATCTTCGGCGTGCAGAACGTGCTACCGCTGATCAACAAGTCGGCCCTCGGCCAGACCGGCATCGACGCGCTGAACGCCGTGGACGCCAAGCTGGACAGCGCCACCCTGCTGAAGCTGGACACCGACATGCAGGTGGACAAGCAGGACCCGCTGACCATCGCCAACACCTGGCTCAAGGCCCAGGGCCTGAGCTAGCCGACTCCCCCGTCCGGACCCCGTCGACTGGCGGGGTCCGGACGGCGGACTGAGGCTGGATCCATGACTGATTCAGGATCCGGCACCCGCGTCCGCACTCCCCAGGGCGGCGGAGTCCCCGGGCTACCTGGCCCGCTGCAGCAGGTGGCCCGCAACGCCTGGCAGGCCGTGTTGATGATCGGCGTCGCCGCCATCGTCTTCGGCGTGGTGGCGCTCGTCTGGCCGCACGCCACGTTGCGCGTCATCGGTATCCTCTTCGGCATCTTCCTGCTGGTCAGCGGCATCATGCAGCTGGCCGCCGCGTTCGGCACGCACGCCGAGACCTCGCTGCGCGTGCTCGCGTTCATCAGCGGCGCGATCTCCATCCTGCTGGGCCTGTTCTGCTTCCGCGGCGCGCTGGAGTCGATCCTGCTGCTGGCCATCTGGATCGGCATCGGCTGGCTGTTCCGCGGTGTCTCGCAGCTCGCAGCGGCCGCCTCCGACCCGAACATGCCCGCGCGCGGCTGGCACGTCTTCTCCGGGATCATCGGCATCCTGGCCGGCATCGTGGTGATCTCCTCGCCGGTCAGCTCGATCTGGATCCTGACGCTGTTCGGCGGGATCTGGCTGATCGTGAGCGGCGTCGCCGAGATCGCGACCGCGGTGCGGATCCGCGCGCACGCCAAGCAGATCCCGCAGGGGTACTGAGTCGGCCGGCTCCTAGCCGACCGGCGCGCCGCCGAGGATCGCGTTGCCCACCGGGCCCGGCTCCTCGGCGGTGAAGTACTGCCGGAAGGCCTCGCCGAGCTCTTCGAGCGAGAGCTCGCCGTTGTTGTAGACGTCGAGCAGCAGCACGAAGCGGTCGGCGTCGGCCTCGGCGACCCCCAGCGCCCGCAGCAGGGTGCTGATCTCGGCCGGGCTGAGCACCTCGTCGCCGTTCTCGTCGGCGGCCGCCAGCAGACTGCCGATCAGCGGCGCCACCTGCTCGTCGTACGCGGGGCGGTCGGCGGTGATCCTGGCCAGCGCGTGCCGGAAGTCCTCGCGGCGCAGCGACTTCGCCTCGATCTCCTCCAGCCCCGCCGCCGAGCGCAGCCGCAGCCAGAACCCGGCGAAGGCCTCCTCGAGCCGCTGATGCCCGAGCGATCCGGAGCGCGCTCCGGTCGCCTCGGCGATCCGCGCGCCGAGCGCCAGCAGATCGGTCTCGGCGACGGCCTCGTCCCGGTTGCGATCACAGAGGTCGAAGAAGCGGTCGAACTTGCCGCCGAGATAGGCCGAGATCTCGCGCGCGGCCGTGACCGGGCTCTGCCCGAGGCGGCCCAGGAAGGCCGCGTCGACCAGGTGCACGCCGACCCCCTCCGGCGGCCGGCCCAGCTCGCCCGCGAGGTGCCGGCGACGGGAGATCTCGTAGCTCGTGCGCCCGATCTGCCAGGGCCAGCGCGGCGGCTTCAGCGCGCGCTCGCGCCGCTGCCGCACGACGAGCACGGTGCGCGCGCCCAGATCGACCGCCCGCGAGATCGCCGCCGCCTCGACCACGCCGCCGTCCACGTAGTGCTCGTCGCCGATGCGGTACGCCGGGAACAGCCCCGGGATCGCGCACGACGCCATCAGCGCGGGGATCAGCGGCCCGCGCGCGAAGTACCGCGCCGTGGCCCGCTCGATCGACGCCGCGCAGATCTGCAAAGGCACCGCCATTTCCTCGAATCGGCTGTCGGCGCCGAGGAACTCGCCCAGCAGCCGCCGCAGCGGCTCCGCGGAGCCGCGCGCGAACTGCCCGGTCCGCAGGGACCGCAGCGCCCCGACCGGGCCGGTCCGCAGCACCCGGCGGCGCGCGGCCTCGCGGCGGAACTCCCGCATCCGCGCCGTGCCGTCGGCCGTCGGCTCTGCGGCGAGCAGCGCGGCCTGGATCGCCCCGAGCGAGGTGCCGACGACCAGGTCGGGGCGCACGCCGAGCTCGAGCAGCGCGTGGACCCTCCCCACCTGGTAGGTGGCGAGGACGAACGCGATCGGTCCGGAGGTCTCCTTCGTCACCCTTCGATCGTGCGCGCGCCGGCGTCGCACCGCAGGGTGGCTTAGGCCAGCCCGGTCACGTACCGGCTCAGCCGGCGCTGAAGTACCCCGAGACGTCCACCACGAGGTGCTCCGTGCCCGACGCGTTGTTGTAGAAGGTCACGCCGCCGTTGCTCTGCACGATCGTCAGGTTCGGGATCGTCTGCCCGGTGGCGAAGTTGAGGTTCGAGACGTTCGGGAGCGCGGCGGCGACCGGAAAGACGCCGAGGTAGCCGCCGCGCCGATGATCCGCTGATCGATTCACCCGTCCATCCGAAATTCGGTCGGGCGGTCGGGCGGTCAGAGCGCGGCGGAAACCTGCTGCATCTCGTGGACGAGCACCCCGCCGACCCCCTGGCTGATCTGCCGCGACCTGACGTCCTGCATCACCTGGCCGTCGAAGGCCGTGATCTTGCTGCGGACGTCGCCGAAGTCAGGCGTGGCGCTCTGCTCGTCGTGGACCACCGCCTGCTCCATGTCGTTGACGCGGTTCAGCAACTCCTGATACGCGGCGGCGGAGCGCGGCTCGGCTATCATCAGCGTCTTGAGCTGCTGCGCGATCGACTGCAGCCTCGCGAGCGCGGCGGCCCCCTTGGTCGACGAAGCGCTGGGCGTGGCGCTGTGAGTCGGCGTCGGGCTCGCGCTGGTCGTGGTCGGCACCACGGCTGTATTGCTCGGCACGACGATCGCGCCAAGGCTCGCGCTTGTACTCGCCACCGCCGTAGGCGATCCGGTAGCCGTGCCCGAAGCCGCGGACGACGACCCGCCCTGGTTGCTCAGCACCAGCGCGAGGATCACGACGACCAGCAGCACGCCCCCGCCCACCGCCAGGATCGGCCCGTAACGACGCTGCTGCGCGGTCGCGGGCCCCCGGCGCCCCTCACCCGGGCTCGCCGGCGCACTCCCCGGCACGTTCATCGGCGCGATAGGCGCGGTGCGATCGAGCGGATTCATCACCTGCGTAGCGTTCGCCGGAGGAACACTCGCCGAAGCAACGCCCGCGAAGGCCGCCTGCCCCGGAGCCGAGAGCACGGCGTAGGCCTGCTCGGCTGTCGGCCGCGGGGCCGGATTCTTACCCATGCACGCGTAGTACAGCTCGTTGACCGCACTGGGCACCGCGACGGGCAATGGCGGCGGCTCCGACTGAATGTGCGCCATGCCCAGCGCGGACAGCTCGGTCTGCGGGAAAGGCGCTTCGCCGGAAAGGCACCAATAGAGCAAGCACCCGAGCGCGTACACGTCCGACGCCGGCTCCGCGCCACGCCCCGACCACTGCTCCGGAGCCATGCACACCGGCGAGCCGATCACCATCGCGCCGGTCAGCTGCGAGTCCGCCTCGCCGCGCGCGATGCCGAAGTCGAGCAGCTTCACCCCGCGCGAGGTGAGCATCACGTTGCCCGGCTTCACATCCCGGTGCACCACCCCGGCCCGATGCGCGGCACTGAGCGCATCGGCCAACTGCGCGCAGACCTCGAGCGCCTCCCCCGCCTCCAGCGGCCCCGAGGCAAGCCGCCGGTCCAGCCCGATCCCGTCCAGCAGCTCCGTGACCAGCACCGGAGCGACCGCCCCGCTCTGGTCCAGCACCTCGACGAAGTCGTACACGGTGGTGATCCGCGGGTGGTCCAGCGCGGCCAGCACATGCGCCTCCCGCCGCAGCCGCTCCCGCTCGGCAGGCCCGGCCGCGGCCGCCGAAAGAACCTTGACCGCCACCTCGCGGTTCAGCGTGGCGTCGAGAGCCGCCCACACATGCGCGGTGCCGCCGGCGCCCAGCGGCCTCAGCAGCTGATAGCGCTCGGATATGACGATGCCGGGATGCAGGGAAATCACCGGCCGATTATGTCGGATCGGCCGCCGTCCCGGGAGCCCTAGCCCAGTTCCGGGAAGAAGAGCTTGTTCTGTCCATGCGGGAGCGTCTGGAGCATGGCGTACGCGCTCCAGGCGCTCCCACCTGCACTTTTACTTGTCATCCCCTTGTGATCCTTTTGGCTGTTTTCGGATCTCTCACGGAACAGGGACGGAACAAAAAGCTCTGCTCTGCTGGGCCCACCGACAGCCCCGCCCCCATCCCCTAGGCTTCTGGACGTGGACTGGATCGAGCGGTTCGAGGGGCTTCGCCGATGGACCCGTGACGGCGTGCGGGCCCCGCACAAGCCTCTGCTGTTGCTCTACGCCCTCGGCCGCTACCAGGCCGACGGCGGCGCCCCAGTTCGCTTCTCGGAGGCCGAGGGACAGCTCAACGACCTCCTGGCCGAGTTCGGCCCGCCGCGTAGGTCGAGCGCCGGCTACCCGTTCCATCACCTAACCAGCGACGGCCTGTGGGTCGTGCGGACATCCGACGGCGGGACGAGCCCTGGACCGAACCTCGGCGACCTGCGCACGAGCGGCGCCGAGGGCAGCCTCTCCCCCGAGTTGATTGAAGCCCTGAACAGCGACTCCCACCTCCTCGCCCAACTCGCACGCGTCCTACTCGACTCGAACTTCGAGCCGTCCCTCCACGCAGACATCTGCGCGCTCGCCGGCCTCGACCTGGAGACCGCCGAGGCCGCTGCACCTGCCGTCGGCCCGGAGCGCCGTCGCCGCTCCCCCACCTTCCGCCGCGAGGTGCTGATGGCCTACGAGTACCAATGCGCCTTCTGCGGCTACGACGGTGCCCTCGGACGCGTCTCCGCCGGCCTCGACGCCGCCCACGTCAGGTGGTGGGCCATGGACGGCCCCGACACCGTCGACAACGGAGTCTGCCTGTGCTCGCTCCACCACAAGCTCTTCGACATGGGCGTGCTTGGCGTCACCGAAGACTGGCGAATCTCAGTCTCCGGCAACTTCGTCGGCCGTTCGGCCACCGCCCGCACTCACGTGCTCTCACTCGCCGACCAACCCGCCATCCCACCCCAGGCGCTGTACTCGCATCCGAAGCTCGAGTACATCGCCTGGCATCGGCAAGAAGTCTTCAAGCACCCAGCGCGTGAGTCCGTTCCGGTCGGCTGATCACTGCCATGCCTGAAGAAGATCCTCGGGGCTGAGAGTGCTGAGATCCCGGACAGTGCACCCAGCACGCGTGACGGCGATGAGCGGCGTGTTCTCGTCCGCGCCGGGCAACTGCGAACGGTGCACGATCAACCGAGCGTG
>DASTAE010000182.1:0-29346 GCA_035712985.1 Actinospica sp. | reverse complement strand
GCCAGGAACTCGGGGAACGGCGAGTCGTCGGCGGGCGCGTAGTCGCGGGCGAACCAGGAGGCCACGGCCGCGTCGTACGCCGCGGTGTGCGCGAAGGCCTCCGCGGCCAGCCGCTTGCGCTGGGCCAGCGTGAAGCCGCCGTCCGCGGACTGCGCGGCCGCGAGCACGTCGGCGTAGCGCTCGGGGTTGACCACGACCGCGACGCTCGGGTGGTTCTTGGCCGCGGCGCGCACCATGGAGGGGCCGCCGATGTCGATCTGCTCGACGCACTCGTCCGGCGCGGCGCCGGAGGCGACCGTCCGGGTGAACGGGTAGAGGTTCACCACGACCAGGTCGAAGGCGTCGACGCCGAGCTCCTCGAGCTGGGCCACGTGCTCGGGCAGGCGGCGGTCCGCCAGGATACCCGCGTGCACCCTCGGGTGCAGGGTCTTGACCCGGCCGTCCAGGCACTCGGGGAAGCCGGTGAGCTCGGCCACCTCGGTGACCGGCACGCCGGCCTCCCGGATCCGCGCGGCCGTGCTGCCGGTGGAGACCAGGGCGACGCCGGCCGCGTGCAGGCCGACGGCCAGCTCCTCGAGGCCGGTCTTGTCGTAGACGCTGACCAGCGCCCGGCGGATCTTCACGCCGTCGATCACGTTCACGTTCTCGCTCATTTCACGGTCACCTTTCGCTCCGCGTCGATGGTCCAGCCGCCGCGGGCCATCCGGCCCACGGTGTCCACGAGCAGCGCGCGTTCCGCGACCTTGATGCGCTCGTGCAGGGAGTCCTCGTCGTCCTCGGGCTCGACCGGGACCGCCGTCTGGGCGATCACCGGGCCGTCGTCCACGCCCTCGGTCACCGCGAACAGCGTGCAGCCGGTGACCTTGACCCCGTAGCCGAGCGCGTCGCGCACGGCGTGCATGCCGGGGAAGGAGGGCAGCAGCGCGGGGTGGGTGTTGACCACCCGGCCGGGGAACGCGGCGAGGAAGTCGGGGCCGAGCAGCTTCATGAACCCGGCGCTGACCACCAGGTCGGGCTCGTGGCCCGCGACGGTGTCGCGGACGGCCAGGTCCCAGGCCCGGCGGTCCGGGTGGTCCTTGACGCGGTGGACGAAGACGGGGACGCCCGCCGCCGTGGCCCGGTCGAGGCCGGCGATGCCGTCCCGATCGGCGCCGACCGCGACGACGCGGGCGCCGTAGGCCGGGTCCGCGCAGGCGTCGAGCAGGGCTTGGAGGTTGGTGCCCGCGCCTGAGACCAGGACGACGAGGCGGGCCGGCGCATGGCCGGGTTGGAGATCCAGAGTGGAGGCCACGACCGCGGCTTCCTTTCTGTGAGATTCTGACTGTGCGCCCACGCGTTCCTGTAACAGGCGGGACGCGGATTCGCGGCCCACGATATCTGTGGATACCGTGAGAGGGCCAATCAGCGACTGACGACGATATGACGACGGAGCCTGAGGAGAACGTGACCGACGCCTCGCCCAGCCAGACCGAGCCCGCCGAGCCGGACAGCGGTCTCGGCTCCTCGGGCGAAGGTTCCGGCGACGCCGAGCAGCAGGGCGGTCCGCGGCCCCCGCGCTGGTCGGACAGCCAGCCGGCGCCCGCGCCCTGGTACGTCGGGCGCCCCGGCGCCGGTCCGGCGCCGCAGGCCGGCTGGGGCGTGGCCATGCCGCCGCAGCAGCCGGCGCCGCCCCGCGAGACCCAGCCGGACGCGCCGTCGCAGGGCACGGAGGGCGAGCCGGCCGCCGACGAGCAGCCGCAGGGTCAGGCCCCTGAGGTGCAGGAGGCACCGATCGCGCCGCCGCTGCCGCCGCAGGACCCTTATGACCAGCCGGGCCCGTTCGGGCCGCCGCCCCCGCCGATGCCGCCGTGGCAGGACCCGAACCGCTACGGCCCGCCGCGGCGGCAGCAGCCGGAGCAGCGGCAGGACGACCCCTGGCAGCGGCAGCGCCCGGAGCAGCGACCGCCCGGCGAGCAGGAGAAGCGCACCCCGCTGGACCTGCGCACGCGCTGGGCCCGCGGCCTGGCCCTCGGCGCGATCGCGTGCACCATGGCGGCGATCTGGTACAGCATCTCGAACTTCCCGACCTGGATGATCGGCGCCGGGGCCGGGCTGGTGCTCGGCCTGACCGGCCTGTGGCTCGGGGTGTTCGCGCAGCGCGCGGCGATGGTCCGGGGCAAGCGCGCCCCGGAGGCCGTCGGCGCGATCGTGTGGAGCTCGATCGCCTCGCTGCTCTCGCTGATGATCCTGGCGTTCTCGTTGATCTTCTACACGCAGCTCTCGCAGCTCTCGCAGTGCATGCGCTCGGCGACCACGATCTCCGCGCAGAACCAGTGCGAGACGAACTTCCAGAACGACTTCGGGACCAGGGGCTGATGTATCCGGCCGAGGCGTCGCCCGCGTGGCCGGTGCGCCTCGCGCCGCGTCGCCTGCCCGAGCGGCTGCGCGTCTCGGCGGGCCGTCTCGGGCTGGCCGCGGTCTGCTCGCTCGGCGCCGGGTGGATCCACCAGAACCACGATCCCGGCGCGCTGTGCCCGCTGCGCCGGCTGACCGGCGTACCCTGTCCGCTCTGCGGCTCGACGACGGTGTTCATGGAGGCCGGGACCGGGCACTGGACCGCGGCCCTGACGGCCAATCCGCTCACCGTGCTCGCATTCGTCCTCTTCCTCGCCGCGCCGCTCGCGCTCGTCGACCCGGTCGCGTCCTGGGCGAGCCTGCCCGCGCGGCGGCGCAACCTGCTGCTCGGCGCCGTGCTCGCGCTCTCCTGGCTCTGGCAGCTGCACCGCTTCGGCTTCGTCCTCGGCGGCACGCGGTTGGAGTAGCCCGGGAGGCGGCGCGCCCGGGATCGTCACATGATCTGTTCGACGGACGGACAGATCTTGGAGGCCACGGTGACGACGCCCGAGAACCCGGGTTCGCAGGACCCGCAGTCGCAGGAGCAGCAGCAGGCCGAGGCGGCGGCCCGGGGCGAGGGTTCGGTCACGCCCGAGGACGCGCTGCGCGAGCTGCACCAGCAGCCGCGGGTGGACGAGCAGGGCCAGCCGACCGCGTTCACCGCGGTGCCGCCGCCGCTGGGCCGGCAGCAGGAGCCCTGGCAGCCGCCGGGCGCGGGCGAGGCGGGGCCGTACGGGCAGCCGCAGCAGCCCTCGTACGCGCAGCAGCCGCCGTACGGCCGGCCGCAGGAGCAGCCGCAGTCCGGGCAGCAGAACCCGTACGGCCAGCAGCAGCCCTACGGCCAGCCTGGCGAGCAGGGCCGGCAGCCGGGCTACGGCTATCCCCCGCCGCCGCCCGGGTACGCGGCGCAGCAGCCGTACGGCGCGCCCGGCACCCTGCCGCCCGGGATGCCGCCCTTCGCCGGCTGGGGGCAGCGCGCCGGCGCGTGGCTGATCGACAACCTGCCCGCGGTCGTCGGCGGCTGGATCACCGACGTCGCGTACTACGACTGGGGCAACGGCCCGCGGGTGATCGGCTGGATCATCTCCGCGGCCGGGCTCGTCTGGTCGGTCTACAACGCCTTCCTGGCGGGCAAGACGGGGCAGTCCACCGGAAAGCGGGTGGTCGGAATCAGGCTCGCGCGGTACGCGGACGGGCAGGTCGTCGGCCCCTGGTACGGAATTCTGCGGCTCTTCATGAACGCGGTCTTCTGGGCGATCTGCGTGATTCCCGGAGTGCTCAACTACCTGTGGCCGCTGTGGGATCGGAAATCGCAGACCTGGAGCGACAAAATCGCCTCCTCCGTGGTGGTTCAGGCCAGGTGAACGCGGGGGTCGGCTAGACCACGATCAGGTGACAAGTCCGGGCCCGGGGTTACCTGACGTCCATTCGTCGGATAAATTGCCTAACCATGTCCGACCCCTCTTCCGAGTCCAGCAACGCCCAGCCCGAGCCCGCGGCGCCGAACCCGGCTCCGCAACCGGAGCCGACCCAGTGGGCGATTCCGACGCTGGGCAACCAGAACCCGAGCACCGAGTCGGCGCCGGAGCCCCCCGCCGCGCCGCCGGCCGCGCAGGCCGAGCCGACCCAGTGGGCGATCCCGACGCTGGGTCAGCAGCCGGGCGGCGCGCCGCAGCCCGGGCAGCCTGGGCCGTCGAACCCCGCCGAGCCGCCCCGGCTCACCTGGGGTCCCGGCAGCGAGGGGGCGGGCGCGCCGCAGGGCCAGCCGCCGCAGCAGCCGCAGTTCGGACAGCCCGCGCCGCAGCAGCCCTACGGCCAGCAGCCCCAGTTCGGCGGACCCCAGCAGGGCCAGCAGCCGCAGTTCGGACAGCACCCGGGCCAGCCGCCGCAGTTCGGCGCGCCGCAGGGCCAGCCGCAGTACGGACAGCCGGGCCAGCAGCCGCCGCAGTTCGGCGGTCCGCAGCAGACCCAGCCCTTCGGCCAGCCCGGCCAGCAGCCGCAGTACGGACAGCAGCCGCAGTTCGGACAGCCGGCGCCGCAGCAGCCCTACGGCCAGCAGCCCCAGTTCGGCGGACCCCAGCAGGGCCAGCAGCCGCAGTTCGGACAGCAGAACCCGTACGGCCAGCCGCAGCAGCAGTTCGGGGCGCCGCAGCCCTCGAACACCCCGCCCGGCGGCTCGCCGACCTCCGGCCCGGCCACCCCCTGGGGCTCGCCGACCGGCCCGCAGGACCAGGTCCCCGGGCAGCAGTACGGCCAGCCGGGTCCGCAGCAGACCCAGCCCTTCGGACAGCCCGGCCAGACGCAGCCCTACGGCGGTCCGCAGCAGACGCAGCCCTTCGGACAGCCGGGGCAGCAGCCCTACGGCGCTCCCGGCCAGTACGGCGCGCAGCAGGGCTACGGCATGCAGCAGCCCGGCGCCTACGGCGGCGTGCCCGGCGGCGGCGCGGGCTCAGGCGCCCTCGCCAGTTGGGGGCAGCGGGTCGGGGCCGGCCTCATCGACTACGTCGCCCTGATGATCCCGTACTACATCTGCTACGCCATCTACATCTCCTCGATCAAGCCCGCCACCGTCGACCCCAACACCGGCGCCATCACCGCCGGCAGTTCCGGCTCGATCGTGGTCCTGCTCATCGGCGGCCTCTACGCCCTCGCCGTCGGCCTGTGGAACCTCTACCGGCAGGGCACCACCGGGCAGACCGTCGGCAAGAGCGTCCTGCACATCAAGCTGATCCGGGAGGCCGACGGCCAGTTCACCGGCTTCGGCGGCTCCTTCGTCCGCGGGATCGCGCACATCCTCGACAGCTTCTGCCTCGTCGGATACTTCGCCCCGCTCTGGGACGAGCGGAACCGGACCTTCGCCGACATGGTCTGCAAGACCGTCGTCATCCAGGCCTGACAGCTCCAGATCCCCATCCCCGCGCCCGCGCAGCCTCCCGGCCAGCGCGGGCGCGGCGTACCAGAGCCCGAACGCGGCCGACGCGGCGAGCAGCAGCTGCGCGGAGACGAGCGCGCCGACGAGCCACGCGGTGGAGCCGACCACCGACATGGGGCCGAAGGCCACCGGTCCGCCCGCGTACATCTCGGCCAGAGCCAGGATCAGCCCGACCGCGGCCGCCGTCGCCGCGGTGGCGGTGATCCGATCGGACCACGCGCGCGCCTGCCGCCCGATCACGACCGCGGCCAGCACCCCGGCCGCCGCGGGCACCGCGAACAGCGCCAGCCAGCCGGCCGCGGGTTGCTGGGCGGCGGGCGTCGCGGCCAGCAGCGGAAGCCCGGGCAGCGGACCGCGCACGATCGAGAACAGCGAGACGCTCGTGCCGGTGCCGAGCACGAATCCCGGCCCGGCGAGCACGGCGATCCCCCACAGCACCACGTTCGGCACGAGCGCTACGTCGACCAGGAACAGGCCGCTCTCCCCCGCCGTCCCCCCGCCGATCTGCTGCTGCGTGGTCAGAGCTTCGTCGGCGTGCACGACGATGAGGCTCGCGGCGAGCAGCGCCGCGGCGCCGAACAGGACCGCGAGCGCCGCCACGGTCCCGCGCGCCGCGGCCGGCAGCCAGGGCGCCTCGACCTCCGGCATCAGATCCCTGATCGCACCGGCGGCACCCGCGGCGTGGCCCAGCAACGCGATCAACGCCGGATACAGCACGACCTGCGCGTACTCGGGTGAGAGCCCGTTGCCCGCGCTCGCCGCCGCGATGCCGCAGGCGCACAGCGCATAGCCCACGGCCGCGCCGAGCGACGCGCGGATCGCGTACTCCGGCGCCCGACGCGCCGTCCGCCGCCCGGCCGCGACGATGCCCGTCACCGGCAGCAGCGTGAAACCCAGAGGGCTGAGACCGAAGGGTCCGTCCGGCGCGTGCAGCAGCACGTGGTGCGCGGCGAGCCACAGCTGCCCGCAGACCCGCAGCGGGATCGCGGGATCCGAACCGGCGGGCGCCGCCGTGGCCCACAGCAGCAGCGTGAGCGACGCGGCCACCAGCCAGCCGCCCCCGGCCACGAGCACCGCCGCGCGCACCCCGTAGAAGTACGCGGCGCCGTTCTCGGCGAGGTCGCGCCGGACGCGGGAGGGCAGTTCGCGCGCCGTCTCGGGCAGCGCGGGCAGTTGGGCGAGCTGATCGGCGATCAGCCGCGGGAGGGGCAGCCAGAGCCGGTCCGGCTCAAGCTCCTCGGGCTCGGCTTCGGCCTCGGCGGCCGCCTGTTCGGTGTCGGCCATCTGCCCATGGTGCTGGCCGTACCGGCGCGCGCGGCGGCAGGCACGCCACCCGATCACCCTAAAGAAGCACGCGTGCCCGGCACCAGAACGGTGCCGGGCACGGGCGGAACGACGGTGCTTACAGCGCTTCGATGATCTCACGCATCAGCTTGGCGGTCTCGGACGGCGTCTTGCCGACCTTGACGCCGACGGCCTCGAGGGCCTCCTTCTTCGCCTGCGCCGTGCCGGACGAGCCGGACACGATGGCGCCGGCGTGGCCCATCGTCTTACCCTCGGGCGCGGTGAACCCCGCCACGTAGCCCACCACCGGCTTGGTGATGTGCTCCTTGATGTAGGCCGCCGCGCGCTCCTCGGCGTCGCCGCCGATCTCGCCGATCATCACGATCGCCGCGGTCTCCGGGTCGTCCTGGAAGGCCTGCAGCGCGTCGATGTGCGTGGTGCCGATGACCGGGTCGCCGCCGATGCCGACCGCGCTGGAGAAGCCCAGGTCGCGCAGCTCGTACATCATCTGGTAGGTCAGCGTGCCGGACTTCGAGACCAGGCCGATCTTGCCGGGCTTGGTGATGTCCGCCGGGATGATGCCCGCGTTGGACTTCCCGGGGCTGATCAGGCCGGGGCAGTTCGGGCCGATGATGCGGGTCTTCTTGCCCTGCGCGTGCGCCCAGAACACGGTCGAGTCGTGCACCGGGATGCCCTCGGTGATGACGACCGCGAGCGGGATCTCGGCGTCGATGGCCTCGATCACGGCGCTCTTGGCGAAGGCCGGCGGCACGAAGATGACCGAGACGTCGGCGCCGGTCTCGGCGATGGCGTCGGCCACGGTGCCGAAGACCGGGACGGACACGCCGTCGATCTCGACCTTCTCGCCCGCCTTGCGCGGGTTCACGCCGCCCACGATCTTCGAACCCGAGGCCAGCATCCGCTTGGTGTGCTTCATGCCCTCGGAGCCGGTCATGCCCTGGACGATGATCTTCGAGTCCTCGTTGAGGAAGATAGCCATGGTGAGTCCTCTTCCTTACTTCGCGGCCAGCTCGGCGGCCCGCGCGGCGGCGCCGTCCATGGTGTCCACCTGCTCGAGGCCCGGCAGGGCGGCATCGGTCAGGATCTTGCGGCCGAGCTCGGCGTTGTTGCCGTCGAGCCGGACGACGAGCGGCTTGGTGACGGCCTCGCCGCGCGAGTCGAGCAGCGCGAAGGCCTGCACGATGCCGTTGGCGACGGCGTCGCACGCGGTGATGCCGCCGAAGACGTTGACGAACACGGACTTGACGTCGGTGTCGCCGAGGATGATCTCCAGGCCGTTGGCCATGACCTCGGCCGAGGCGCCGCCGCCGATGTCCAGGAAGTTGGCCGGCTTCACGTTTCCGTGGTGCTCGCCCGCGTACGCGACCACGTCCAGCGTGGACATGACCAGGCCGGCGCCGTTGCCGATGATGCCGACCTCGCCGTCCAGCTTCACGTAGTTGAGGTGCTTCTCCTTGGCCTTGGCCTCGAGCGGGTTGGCCGCGGCCTTGTCCTCGAGCTCGGCGTGGCCGGCCTGGCGGAAGCCGGCGTTCTCGTCGAGCGAGACCTTGCCGTCGAGCGCCAGGATGGTGCCCTCGGGGGTCTTGACCAGCGGGTTGACCTCGACCAGGAGGGCGTCCTCCTCGACGAAGACCTTCCACAGCTTCACCAGCACGTCGGCGACCTGGTCGGCCACGTCCGCCGGGAACTTCGCCGCCGCGACGATCTCGGCCGCCTTCTCGGGGGTCACGCCGATCGTGGCGTCCACCGGGACCTTGGCCAGCGCCTCGGGCTTGGTGACGGCGATCTCCTCGATCTCCATACCGCCCTCGACCGAGGCCATGGCCAGGAAGGTGCGGTTGGAGCGGTCGAGCAGGAACGAGACGTAGTACTCGGTCTCGATGTCGGCGGTCTGGGCCAGCATCAGGCGGCGCACGACGTGCCCCTTGATGTCCAGACCGAGGATGCCCTCCGCCTTGGCGCGGGCGTCCGCGGGGTCCTCGGCCAGCTTCACGCCGCCGGCCTTGCCGCGGCCACCGGTCTTGACCTGGGCCTTGACGACCACCTTGCCGCCGAGCTCGGCGGCGACGGCCTCGGCTTCCTCGGGAGTGTCAGCGATCTTGGCCGAGAGTACGGGTACGCCGTGCTTGGCGAACAGGTCCCTCGCCTGGTATTCGAAAAGATCCACGCTCGTCCGTCCTCAATGACGTGCTACGGCTCGGGGCACGGGGTCCCCGTCCTGGACTAGATTCTGGTCCGAGGTTATCCCGTCCACGTCACGGGAACGGAATCCGCGGAGTGTGAGCTACGCCGCTTGTGGGCATGTGTCAAAGAATTATCCGCGCCCGCAAGATCGTCCGCAGCTCATGCGCCCGAAGGCGCGCACTCCGCGTCCGGTTATCGGAAACCGGCTAGAACCGTTCGGTGACCCCGGCCAGCAGCCGCCCGACGACCAGGTACACGATCGCCGCGATGCCGTAGTCGAGCACCACGTTCCACTTCGCGCTCGACGTGTTGAACAGCCCGTCGAACCAGGCCGCGAGGTGCCGCGCCCAGTCCGCGTCCGTCGAGACCAGCGTGTTGCCCGGATTCGCCCCGAGCAGCACCAGCACGATGTGCAGCACCAGGATCACGACGATCACGCCGACGATCAGCATGATGACAGCGCCGAGCCCGCTGTACCGCCTACTCAGTGAGGTAGCCATGCGCTCGGGTGCCCCGAAACGGGCTGACGCATGCGTATTGACGTCAGCTCAGATTCGCGTAGGCCCAGTCCACGATCTCCTGGGTGGGCGTGCCCGGGGTGAAGACGGCCGCGATCCCCGCGTCGAGCAGCGACTGGATGTCGGCCTCGGGGATGATGCCGCCGACGAAGACCTTGATGTCCGCGGCGTCCTTCTCCTTGAGCAGTTCGACCACCTTCGGGCAGAGCGTCATGTGCGCGCCGGAGAGGATGGACATGCCGATGCCGTCGGCGTCCTCCTGGATGGCGGTGGCCACGATCTGCTCGGGCATCTGGTGCAGGCCCGTGTAGACGACCTCGACCCCGGCGTCGCGCAGCGCGCGGGCGACGACCTTGGCCCCGCGGTCGTGGCCGTCGAGGCCCGGCTTGGCGATGACGATGCGGATCGGGGCGGTCCCGGGGGCGGGCGCGGTGGATGCGGCCTGGGTCTCGCTCATGCTCACTCCTTCGTGACGGCCGATGGAGTACCCGCGTACTCGACACTTTCGGCCTACTGAAGGGTAACCGAGAGCCCCGGTGGTAGTGCTACCCCTACCTCGAACCTGGGGGGTCGCGCCCTCGTGGCGACAGGGGTCCACGCGCGAGCCTTGATGCATGACGACGAACGCTGCGAACTCGAACCACGCGAACCGGCCGCCCGCGATCGAGGCGCGCGGGCTGACCAAGACCTACGGGCGCAAGACCGTGGTCGACGACCTGACCTTCCAGGTCCACTCGGGGCGGGTCACCGGCTTCCTCGGCCCGAACGGCGCCGGGAAGTCGACGACCATGCGGCTGCTGCTCGGGCTGGAGCGCCCCGACTCGGGCACGGCGCTGATCAACGGGAAGCCGTACGCCTCGCTGACGGCCCCGCTCTCGTCCGTCGGCGCGCTGCTCGAGGCCAAGGCCTTCCACAAGGGCCGCAGCTCGCGCAACCACCTGCTGGCGCTCGCGCAGTCGCAGGCGCTGCCGGTCGGCCGGGTCGACGAGGTGCTCGACCTGGTCGGGCTGCACGACGTGGCCACCAACCGGGCCGGCGGCTACTCGCTCGGCATGGCGCAGCGGCTGGGCATCGCGGCCGCGCTGCTCGGCGACCCGCGGATCGTGCTGCTGGACGAGCCGGTCAACGGGCTCGACCCGGAGGGCGTGTTCTGGATCAGGAACCTGATGAAGCGGCTGGCCGCCGAGGGGCGCGCCGTGCTCGTCTCCTCGCACCTGATGAACGAGATGGCGGTCACCGCGGACCACCTGCTGGTGATCGGCCGCGGCCGGCTGCTGGCCGACAGCACCACCGCCGAGTTCATCGAGCGACACACCGATCCCGCGGTCTACGCGGCGACCCCGGACGTCGCCAAGCCCGCGCTGCTCGAGGAGGCCTTCATGCGGCTGACGGCGAACGCGGTCGAGTACTCCGCCCGCTGACCGATTTCCGACCACCGAAACGAACTGGGGACCCACGATGACGACCGCGACCCTCATCCGAACCGAAGGCTCCGCCGTGCGCCCGACGCACCGGCCCGGCATGTCCGACCTGATGCGCAGCGAGTGGACCAAACTCAGGACCCTGCGCTCCACGTGGTGGTCGCTGGGCGTGATGATCGTGCTCAGCGTCGGCTTCACGATCGCCGCCTGCGCCGTCTACACGCACGACTACGCGCACCTCGACGCCGCGAACCAGACCGAGTTCCGGACGGACACGATCGGGCTGATCCTGCAGCCCGGAGTCCAGTTCGCCAGCCTCGCGATCAGCGTGCTCGGCGCGATGCTGATCGCCGGCGAGTACTCGACCGGGATGATCAAGGCGACCATGCTCGCCGAGCCGCGCAGAACCAGGGCGCTGCTGGCCAAGGCCGGAGCCTTCGCCGTGTTCGTGTACGTCGCCTCCGAACTGGTCGCCATCCCGTCGTTCTTCATCGGCTCCGCGATCACGCACGCGCACGCCTCGGTCTCGATCACCGACCCGACGACCATCCGGGCACTGCTGTCCTTCGGCCTGTTCATGACCGCGATGGGCCTGATCTCGCTGGCCGTCGGCACGCTGGTGCGGCACACCGCGGCGGCCATCAGCATCGTGCTGGCGCTGCAGTTCGTGCTGCCGGGCGTGCTGAGCCTGATCCCGGGCAGCGCCGGCGAGCACCTGTCGAATCTGACCCCGCAGGCCACCAGCGTGATCGTGAGCAGCGGCCACAACGCGAGCAACGTGTACACGCCGCTGCAGGGCGGCCTGATCCTGCTGGCCTGGGTGGTCGTGACGGGCGGCGCCGCGCTGGTCTCGATCAAGAAGCGCGACGTGTAACGACCGATGAGCGAGAATGCTGTGACGATGGCAGTCAACCAGGTCATGGCCGGTGCCCGGCGCGTGCTGCGTGAGCCCTTCACCGCACGCGCCTGGCGCACGTTCGTGTTCTGTTTCTTCCAGCCCTTCCTCGACCTGTTCGGCGTCATCGTCATCGGCGCGCTGACGGCCCTCTCACTGGTCACGGCGGGCGTGCTGGCCCCGCTGATGCTCCCGCCGCTGCTGTCCTTCGCGCGCGGCCTGGGGACGCTCCACCGCGGGATGACCCGGCAGCTGCTGGACGTGGACATCCCCGAGCCGGTCCGCGAGCCCCGGCGCCGCGGCGTACTCGGCTTCATCGGCTACTTCTTCGGCGACGCGGTCGGCTGGCGCGCGATCGGCTACGTGCTGGTCAGACTGCTGCTGATCTTCGAGTTCGTCGTCGGCGCCGCCTTCCGCCTGGGCCTGCCGCTCACCCTGATCGGCGTCGTCGGGGCCAAGGCGGGGATCCAGTCCGTCCCCCTGCTGCTGGTCTGGACCGGCTTGTTCTTCGCGTCCCCCTGGCTGACCGAGCCGATCCTGCAGCTGGACGTCTGGCTGATGCGCCGCCTGCTCGGCCCCTCCGAGGACTCCCTGCGCATCCGCGAACTGGAGCAGACCCGCTCCCACGCCATCAACGAGGCGGCCGCCACGCTGCGCCGCATCGAGCGCGACCTGCACGACGGCGCCCAGGCCCGCCTCGTGGCCCTCGGCATGCAGCTGGGCCGCGCCGAGCGGCAGCTGGAGCGCGGCAACACGGAGAAGGGCCTGGCCATGGTGCGCGAGACCCGCGCCGAGACGAAGGCGATCGTCCAGGAGCTGCGCGACCTGGTCCGGGGCATCCACCCGCCCGCACTCGACAGCGGCCTGGAGCCGGCGCTGGCCACCCTGGCCGCGAAGACCCCGATCCCGACCACGGTCCGCGTGACCCTGGAGACCAGGCTCTCGGCCGCCGTCGAGACGATCCTCTACTTCACCGCCGCCGAACTGCTGACCAACGCCGCCAAGCACAGCGGCGCCCAGGCCGTGGCCGTGACCGTGATCGGCGACGTGGCCGAGAGCGCGGTCCGCCTCATCGTGACCGACGACGGGCGAGGCGGCGCCCGCCTGGACGGCCCAGGCTCGGGGCTGCGGGGGCTGGCCGAGCGCATCCGAACGATGGACGGCCGCCTGACGCTGGACAGCCCCGTCGGCGGGCCGACGACCGTGACCGTGCAGCTGAGGAACGAGGGGATCTAGCGATGCGCATCGTGGTGGCCGAGGACTCACCCATCCTGCGGGCAGGCCTGGTGGGCCTCCTGGAGGACGAGGGGCACGAGGTGGTGGCGGCGGTCCCCGACGCGACCCGCCTGCGCGAGGTGGTGGCCGAGCACCGCCCCGAGATCGTCGTGTCCGACATCCGCATGCCCCCGACCCACACCGACGAAGGCCTGCGGGCCGCCATCGAGCTGAGAGCCGAGGATCCGCGTCTAAGGATCCTAATCTTCTCCCAGTACGTCGAGACCCAGTACGCGAGCCGCCTGCTGGCCGGTAATTCGGCGGGCGTCGGCTACCTGCTCAAGGAGCGCGTGATGGACACGAACGACTTCATGGACGCCCTGGAGCGCGTGGCGGCGGGCGGCACGGCCCTGGACCCCGAGGTCGTCTCCCAGCTGGTGGGCGCCAGCAACTCCCGCCGCACCCTGGACGCCCTGAGCCCCCGCGAACGCGAGGTGCTCGGCCTCATGGCCGAAGGCCGCTCCAACGCCGCCATCGCCGAGGCCCTCTTCATCACCGACCGGGCCGTGGAGAAGCACGTGGCCAGCATCTTCACCAAGCTGGACCTGCCGGTGTCGAGCGCCGACCATCGCAGGGTACTGGCTGTGCTGAGATACCTGGGGGTCTAGGCGGGCGCCTAGAGCTTCTGCAGCGGGGCGAAGGCCAGGACCAGCTTCCGCACTCCCTCGGAGCCGAAGTCGACCGTGGCGTGCTCGCCGGTGCGGCCCTCCACCGAGACGACCGTGCCCAGGCCGTAGGTGTCGTGGACCACGCGGTCGCCCGGGGCCACGGCGATGGGCTCGCGGCCGGACGCGCCCAGGGACTTGAACCCGGTCTTGCGGGACTTGGCGGCGGAGGCGGTCAGCTGCGGGGTCTGGGTGCCGAAGGAGGTGGAGCTCGGGGCGGGGGCCTCGCGCTCCCACTCGATGAGCTCCTTGGGGACCTCGGCCACGAAGCGGGACTCGGGGTTGTAGGCGGGGGCGCCCCAGGCCGACCTGAGCACGGCGCGGCTGAAGTAGAGGCGCCGGCGGGCCCGGGTGATGCCCACGTAGGCCAGGCGGCGCTCCTCCTCGAGCTCCTGGTTGTTGCCCAGGGCCCGGGTGTGCGGGAAGACGCCCTCCTCCAGCCCCGTCAGGAACACCACGGGGAACTCCAGGCCCTTGGCCGTGTGCAGCGTCATCAGGGTGATGAGACCGCCCTCGTGCTCGCCGGGGATCTGGTCGGCGTCGGCGACGAGCGCCACCCGCTCGAGGAAACCGTCTATCCCCTCGCTGCCCTCGGTGCTCTCGTACTCGTGCGCCACGGCGACGAGCTCCTGGAGGTTCTCGGCGCGGCTCTCGTCCTGCGGGTCGGTGGACTCCTGCAGCTCGGCCAGGTAGCCGGTGCGCTCGAGGATCGCCTCCAGGACCTCGGCGGGACCGGCGCCGTCCTCGACCTTCTCGCGCAGGCCGGCCATCAGCGCGGCGAAGCCCTTGACGGCGTTGAGCGAGCGCGCCGCCATGCCGTAGGCCTCGTCGGCGCGGTCCACGGCCGCCCCGAAGGAGATCCGCTCGCGGTCGGCGAGGGCGTCGAGCATCGCCTCGGCCCGGTCGCCGATGCCGCGCTTGGGGACGTTGATGATGCGCTTGACCGAGACGGAGTCGTCCGGGTTCGCCAGGGACCTGAGATAGGCCAGGACGTCCTTGACCTCCTTGCGCTCGTAGAAGCGCACGCCGCCGACCACGCGGTAGGGCAGGCCGACCCGGATGAAGCACTCCTCGAAGGCACGGGACTGCGCGTTGGTCCGGTAGAAGACCGCGACGTCGCCGGGCTTGGCCAGCCCCTCGTCGGTGAGCCGGTCGACCTCGTTGGCGACGAAGGCGGCCTCGTCGTGCTCGGAGTCGGCGACGTAGCCGGTGATCCGCTCGCCGGCCCCCGAGTCGGTCCACAGGTTCTTCGGCTTGCGGCCGCGGTTCTTCTCGATCACCGCGTTGGCCGCGGTCAGGATGGTCTGGGTGGAGCGGTAGTTCTGCTCCAGCAGGATCGTGCGCGCGTTGGGGTAGTCGGCCTCGAACTCGAGGATGTTGCGGATCGTCGCGCCGCGGAAGGCGTAGATCGACTGGTCCGCGTCGCCGACCACGCACAGTTCCGCGGGCGGGACCTCCTCGCCGGCCTTGCCGACCAGCTCGCGGACCAGCACGTACTGCGCGTGGTTGGTGTCCTGGTACTCGTCGACCAGCACGTGCCGGAAGCGCCGCCGGTAGCTCTCGGCCACGGCCGGGAAGGCCTGGAAGAGGTTCACGGTGGTCATGATCAGGTCGTCGAAGTCCAGCGCGCGGGCCGCGATCAGCCGGTTCTGGTAGACGTTGTAGACCTCGGCGATCAGCTGCTCGCGGTCGGACTGCGCCGCGTCGCGCGCGGACTCGTGGTCGACGAGCTCGTTCTTGAGCGAGGAGACCGCGGCCAGCAGCCCGCGCGGCGGGTTCCGCTTGACGTCCAGGTCGAGGTCCCTGGCCACCTGCGTCATCAGCCGGCGCGAGTCGTCCGCGTCGTAGATGGTGAAGGACGAGGGCAGGCCGAGGTGCTCGTGCTCGCGGCGCAGGATGCGCACGCAGGCGGAGTGGAAGGTGGAGACCCACATCATCCGGGCGCGCGGGCCGATCAGCGCCTCGACCCGCTCGCGCATCTCGGCGGCGGCCTTGTTGGTGAAGGTGATGGCCAGGATCTCGCCGGGATGCACGCCGCGCTCGCCGAGCAGGTAGGCGATCCGGTTGGTGAGCACCCTGGTCTTGCCGGAGCCGGCGCCCGCCACGATCAGCAGCGGCGAGCCCGCGTGCACCACGGCCTCGCGCTGGGCCGGGTTGAGGCCGTCCAGCATGGCGTTCAGGTCCTGCGGCGGCGCCGGGGCGGGCGCGGCCGGAGCCGTCGGCCGGTCCCCGCGCTGCTCGGCGGCACGCTGCGGGCGGCCGAGGCCGGGCAGCACGGACTCCGCCCGGTGCCGCGCGGGGGCGGGAGGCTTGGGCAGGTCGAACAGGGGGGTCTCGTAGCCGCTCATCGAACCCGAGTGTAGAACCGTCCGCCGACAACGGCCCGATCCGTGAGGTCGGTCACAGCACGTGCGGACGCGAACGGAGCGCGGACGTGATTTGCATTACGGTTGAATAACGGGACGAGCTGACCTCAGGAGACCGATGACCGAGCGAGACGACGAGCGGGCGCCGCAGCGGGACGAGCAGGACCGGAGGCCGCGATTGAATCTGACCATGAGTCAGGTCGCGGCCTCGGCCCTGGCCGCCTGCTGCGCCTCCGTCGTCGCGTCGTACCTCGGCGTGGCGGGCACGGTGATCGGCGCGGCGGTCGGCTCGGTGGTCGCCACGACGGGAGCGGCGATCTGGGGCCACCTGTTCCACCGCGGCGGCGAGAAGATCAAGCAGACGCTGCTGGTGAACGGCGAACTCGTCGAGGTCGAGCGCGATGAGGTGCCGGCCGTCCCCGCCGGGCGCTTCTACGGCGCGAACGGCGGCGGCGAGTCGGCGCCGACCGCGAATCCGTGGACGCCCAAGGATCCGACCGCCGAGACGCGGTTGATCGCTCCCGAGGAGCCGGCGCCGCGCGCCAAACGGTTCCTCAAGTACGGCAAGCCGATCGGGATCGCCGCGGCCGTCGTCGCCGTCTTCAGCGTCTCGATCGTCGTCGGGATGTTCGCGGGCGCTCCGGTGCGGGACGCCGGCGCGTCCACCACACCCTCCACCACCACGATGACCACGGTTACCGAGACCACACACGGCACGGTTGGTGACAGCTCGTCAACATCTTCGGGCCCGTCGGCGTCGCGGGGATCGGGGGCCGAGCCCTCGTCGTCCGCGTCCTCCTCGAGCTCCGCCTCGACGACGCCTTCGGCCAGCTCATCGGCCTCGCCGGGCGCCTCCGCGGCGACCTCGTCGGCCGCGGGCGCGACCGGCACGGCGCAGGCGCAGGGCGCGACGAGCACCGGTTCGCCCTGAGCCGCCGGTCGGCGCGGGATTGAATTCACGACGGACCGTTGACCGGCGGGTATCGGAGAGTGCACACTTACCCGGTCTCATGAAAGTGAGCCATCTCGACTTCTTGCCGACACTCTGTCGGTAAACCTTCTCCCCCGCGGCGCATCACGAAACGGTTCGCGCCCTGGTCCGTTTTCTCCCTTTCGCCCGCCCGGCAAAACGGGCAGAGCACGGCAGACGCTGACCATTCCCCACCCTCCGTGGGCCCGCGCACGGCCACGATTCGATCACGGCGCGGGCAAAGAGAAGCTAAAGAGCGCAGCCGAGAAATCGATGCGCGGCAAGCGAATGGCTAGAGTCCACGACTAGATAACCGCCCCACGCGGGGTCGCCAGACCCCCGGCGGATATCCGCGCCGAGTCCAATCGGCGGGGCCCGAGCGGCCCGTACAGCGCGGCTGTCGCGCGCTACGGACGCCAGGGAACCGCCACCGGAGCCGGGGACCCACCCGCAGCACCGGGGTGAATCGCCGCGCCAGACCGGATCACAGCCGTGGTCCGCGAAGGCGGGGCGTAGGGCGACTTTTCCCGCCCGAACCCGTCAGCTAACTCGGTAGGCGCAGCCGGAAGAGGAACGCATGCCGTCTCACCGCGCCCCGAAACTCTCGCCGCGCACCGCCTCGGCCGTCGCCCTGGTGGGTGTAGCCGCAGGCTCCTCCCTGCTGATGCAGGGCAGTGCGCACGCCGAGACCCTGGCGCAGGCCAAGGCCGACTACAACACCAAGATGCAGCAGTCGGAGGCCGCCACCGAGGCCTACAACCTCGCGGAGCAGCAGGCCGCGGCGCTGCAGGCGAAGGTCAACACCCTCCAGGCGCAGATCTCCACGGCGACCGCCGAGATGAGCTCGCTGCAGCGCACGATGGGCCTGCAGGCCGCGCAGCAGTACGAGCAGGGCGGCATGTCCTCGACGCTGGAACTCGCGCTGGAGTCCAGCCCCGAGACCTACCTGAACAAGGCGCTGGCGAGCAACGAGGTCTCGCAGAAGGAGGCGCAGCTGCTCAAGCAGCTGGCCACCGACAAGGCCCAGGTCGCCGCCGACCAGAAGCTCGCGCAGACCGAGCTGACCCAGCAGCAGGCCGCCGTGGCCGGCGCGCAGAAGCAGAAGACCGCCGCCCTCTCCGCGGCGAGCGACGCGAAGTCGGTCATCAGCTCCCTGAGCGCGGCGCAGCAGCAGACGATCGTCTCCGGCGGCAGCAGCAGCTCCTCCACCAACACGGTGTCGGTGCCCGCCCCGAACTCGCGCGCCGCGATAGCCGTGGCGTACGCGAAGTCGAAGCTGGGCGACGAGTACGTGTACGCCGCCTCGGGCCCGAACCAGTTCGACTGCTCCGGCCTGACGATGGCCGCGTGGGCCGCCGCGGGCATCTCGCTCGACCACAACGCCGCCGAGCAGATGAACGAGACCACGTCGATCAGCGAGTCGGAAGCCCAGCCCGGCGACCTGATCTACTTCTACGACGGTCCCGGCTACGTCGGCCACGTGGGCATGTACATCGGCGACGGCATGCTGATCGACGCCCCGCACACCGGCGCCACGGTCCGCGAGATCTCCCTGTCCAACATCGGCATGCAGGTCGCCGGTTGGGGCCGGGTGCACAGCTAGCCCGCACGACGCAAGAACTCCTCAGGCCACATGACCTGGCGGCGTTCTCTACCCCCTCCCCCCTCGTGAGGACGCTGCCTTCCAGCGCCCGGATCGCCGGGGCCCGACCGACCGCTACCTCTCCCCCTTGAGCGGTCGACCGGGCCTTACCCACCGGCGATCCGGGCGCTTACACCTTTGCTCGGACGTCCTAGGACACATGCGGAGGACACCTCCTAAGAGGCGGCCGCCGTGTCCGCGTCCGAACTCGCGTGCATGAAGCTGCTCCACAGCCGCGCGTAGGCGCCCTCGGCCGCGAGCAGTTCGTCGTGCGTGCCGTCCTCGACGACGAGGCCGCCGTCGAGCACGAGGATGCGGTCCGCGCGCGCGGCGGTCGTCAGGCGGTGCGCGACGACGAGCGTGGTGCGGGAGCGGGAGACCTCGTCCATGGCGCGGGTGACGGCCGCCTCGCTGGCCAGGTCGAGCGCCGCG
Organism: Actinospica sp.; assembly: GCA_035712985.1. Classification (GTDB taxonomy): domain Bacteria; phylum Actinomycetota; class Actinomycetes; order Streptomycetales; family Catenulisporaceae; genus Actinospica. Next base: position 10,368 of record DASTAE010000182.1, on the reverse strand, counting down.
GTGGCCTCGTCGAGGAGCAGGATGTCCGGGTCCACGAGGTAGGCCCGCGCCAGCGCCAGCAACTGGCGCTGACCCGCCGACAGGCTGCGGCCGCGCTCGCCGACCTGGTGCAGGTAGCCGCCGGAGAGCCTGGCGATCATCTCGTGCGCGCCGACGGCCCGCGCCGCGGCCTCCACCTGCGCGTCGGAGGCGTCGGGGCGGCCGTACGCGATGGCCTCCGCGACCGTTCCGGGGAACAGGTACGCCTCCTGCGGGACGACGCCGAGCCGGCCACGGTACTCGGCCAGGTCGTATTCGCGCAGGTCCACGCCGTCGACCAGCACCGCGCCGGCAGTCGGGTCGTAGTAGCGCGCGACCATCTTGACCATCGTGGACTTGCCGGCGCCGGTCTCGCCGACCAGGGCGACGGTCGTGCCCGGGTCGATCACGACGCTGACTCCCGCGCCGTCCTCGTCGCGGCCGCCGAGGGCCGGGTTCGCGCTCGCCGTGTAGCCGAAGCGCAGGTCCTTGAACTCGATCAGCCCGCTGAGAGAATTCACATGTAACGGATTGTCCGCTTCAGGCGTGTTCGTGTGTGTACGCAGCAGATCGGTGATCCGGCGCAGGCCGACGGCCGCCTGCTGGTAGCTGTCGAAAACCTGGGAGAGATTTTGAACCGGCGCGAAGAACATGTCGACGTAGAGCAGGTAGGCGATCAGCGCGCCCGCCGACATCGCACCCTGATGGATCAGGTGCGCGCCGTAGACGATCGCGAAGGCCGCGGTCAGGTCGGCGAGCAGCTGCACGAAGGGGAAGTAGGTGGCGATGTACCGCTGCGCCCTGAGCCGGGACACGCGGTAGGCGTCGGTCTTGCCCGCGTAGCGCGTGCGGTTCACGCCCTCGCGGCGGAAGGCCTGCGTCACGCGCATGCCCGCGACGTTCTCCTGCAGATCCGCGTTCACTGCGCTGATGCGGTCGCGCGCCTCGTTGTAGGCCTTCGAGGAGCGCCGCTTGAAGATCACCGTGGCCAGGATCAGGATCGGGATCACCGCGAAGACGACCAGCGACATCCGCCAGTTCACCACGATGAGCGCGCCCGCGATGCCGAAGAAGGTCAGGATCGAGACGACCGTCGTGGAGACGCCGTTCTGCAGGAAGGTCGAGAGCGCGTCGATGTCCGAGGTCATGCGGGTCATCAGGCGGCCGGCCATCTCCTTCTCGTAGAAGTCGAGGCCGAGCCGCTGCAGGTGCGCGAAGGACTTCAGACGCAGCGTGTAGAGCAGCCGTTCGCCCATCCGTCCGGTGACCATCGTCTGGATCGCCTCCACGATCCAGTCCGCGAGGACCAGGCCGAGGCCGATGACCGCCATGGTCGCGATGACGTGGTAGGCGGCGCCCTGGATGCCCTGGTCGACGCCGGTGCGGATCAGCGCGGGGACGGCCAGCGAGGCGAGCGCGTCCGCGGTTTCCAGCAGAAGTCCGAAGACCAGCACGACCAGGAAGGGCCGCAGCAGCCGCCTCAGCGAGAAAGCGTAGTCGGGTTCGGTGATCGCGGCCTTGTCCAGATCCGGCCGGTCGTTCGCCGGCGGCAGCTTGGCGACCTGCGCGAGCAGCTCGGGAGTGGCGGGCAGCGCGGCGATCATGTTCCGGCCACCGCCGCCGCCTCCGCCCTGCGGCACGCGGTTCGCCGCGACGGCCGCGGCCTGCGCGGATTCGTTGTACTCCGGAAGCTCCGAGCGGTCCCAGAGCGCCGGGGTGACCCCGTCCACCCGGGCCGTCTCGTGGTCCACGGGCAGCTCGCCGGCGTCCACGCCCTCGGCGTCGTCGCCCGGGCCGGACAGCAGCAGCCGGTAGAGCGCGCTGTCGCGCTCGAGCTCCTCGGCCGTGCCGACGGCGACCAGGCGGCCCTTGTCCAGCACCGCGATCCGGTCCGCGAGCTGCAGGGTGGAGCGCCGGTGCGCGATCAACAGGGTCGTGCGATTCTCCATCACGCGGTGCAGCGTGGCGTGGATCTCGGCCTCGGTGGCCGCGTCCACGGCGGAGGTGGCGTCGTCGAGGAGCAGGATCTGCGGGTCCGTGATCAGCGCGCGGGCCAGGGCGACGCGCTGGCGCTGGCCGCCGGAGAGGGTCAGGCCCTGCTCGCCGACGACCGTGTCATAACCCTGCGGAAGTTCTTCGATGAAGCGGTCCGCCTCGGCGGCGCGGGCCGCGGCGCGCACCTGCTCGTCGGTCGCGTCCGGCATTCCGTAGGCGATGTTGGCGCGCACGGAGTCGGAGAAGAGGAAGGCCTCCTCCATCACCAGGCCGATCGAGGCACGCACCGAGGCGGTCGTCACGTCGCGCAGGTCCTGGCCGCCGATCCGCACGCCGCCGCTCTGCGGGTCGTAGAAGCGCGGCAGCAGCATGGCCAGCGTGGACTTCCCGGAGCCCGAGGTGCCGATGACGGCGAGCGTCTCCCCGTGCCGGACGGAAAGGTCGAGGCCGCGCAGCACCGGCTCCGAGGCCAGGTAGCCGAAGGTCACGTCGGCGAACTCGATGTCCAGCGCCTCGTGCGGGATCGACCCGGCGTCGTCCCTGTCCTGGATGTCAGGCTTCGAGTCGATGACCTCGAACACGCGGATGGCGCTCGCGCGGACCTGCTGGCCGAAGGTGATCAGCGTGGTGAGCATCCGGACCGGGCCCACGAACGAGGCCAGGTAGCTGGAGAAGGCAAAAAACGTCCCAATGGTAATTTGCCCGTGCAGCGCCATATAGCCACCGAGCGCGAGGATTCCGATCTGCCCGATGGTGGGAATCGCGCCGAGCGTGGGGTTGTAGCGCGCGGTCAGCCGGACCTGGCGCAGCCGCGCGGCGAACAGCGTCGAGGCCGCGCGGTCGAGCTTGTCGACCTCCTGCCGCTCCTGGCCGAAGCCCTTGACCACGCGCACTCCGGTGACGGCCGACTCGACGACGCCGGCCAGCGCGCCGGTCTTCTGCTGCGAGTCCCAGGTCGCCGGGAACAGCCGCTTCCTGGCCAGGATGTTCACCACCAGCAGGCCCGGGCCGACGGCGAGGCCGACGAGCGTGAGCAGCGGGGAGAGGAAGAGCATCGCGGTGATCGAGCTGAAGAACATGAGGATCGTGCCGGCCATCATCGGGGCCATGCCGATCAGCTGGGACACCATGTTGATGTCCGAGGAGGAGCGGGAGACGATCTGCCCGGTCTCCAGGTTGTCCTGGCCGCGGCCGTCGAGCCGGGAGAGCGAGTCGAAGACCTCGGTGCGCAGGTCGTTCTGCACCTCGATGCCGATGGATCCGCCGAGGTAGCGCCGGGTGCGCGAGACCACGAAGTTGAGCAGGGCTATGCCGATCAGCGCCATCGCCCAGGGCAGCACCGGCTGGTTCCCGTGGATGATGACCCCGTCGATGATGCTGCGCTGCACCAGCGGCACCACGACGCCGATCCCCGCGATCGCGATCGAGCTGGCCGAGGCGATCAGCACGATCTTCTTGTACCGCCAGATATAGCCGGACAACCGCCGTAACCAGCCGTCCCCGCCCTTCACCGTGTCGTCCATGACGGCCCCCCTCTTCAGGTTCGATTAATGCTGGTTCAGCATAAGTGAGACTACCTCATCAACGCCACTCGTTTGTCGCGCCGGATACAATCTGGTCTCAGCTTGGCGGGCGAAAGCGCTATGCGAGATGGGACGTCGTGCACACCGAAGCATGCTCCGCGGTCGACGAGATCAACCTGCTCTCGGAACGCCCCGAGGAGCCGAACCTGCACTACGTCGAGGCGGCGCTGACCGGCCGGCTCGAGATGCCGAGGCTCCGCGAGGCCGTCGCCGCCGTGCTCGAGGCCCACCCCGCCGCCCGGGCCAGGATCGCCACCTCCTCCCCGATGCGCCTGTGGACCCAGTGGGCCGTGCCCGGCATCGCCGAGACCGACCCGGTCCAGGACCGGGCCGTGGCGGGCCGCGGCGAGCTCGGCGAGATGCGCGAGGAGATATTCGCGACCCCGTTGCCCGTGCGCACGGGACCGATGTTCCGCCTGCACGTGTTGCGTCAGCCGCGTGTCACGAACCTCATCCTGTCCGCGCACGCCGCCCGGTTCGACGCCTATTCCGCCCTGGGCCTGATCCGGGCGATCGCCTCCGCGTACACCGGCGGCAAGGCCCTGGCCCCCGCCCACGAGCAGGCCCCCCTGCTCCGCGGCAACTCCAGGCCGCCGCGCGTCCAGGGCCCGCCGATGCGCATCGAGCCCGGCCGCACCCCGCAGGACGGCCAGCGCCCGACCAACGGCTACCACTTCCGCCACGTGGCCATGGACATGCGCGACCTGTCCAACGCGATCTCCTACTACGCCGACGCCACCGTCGAGGACGCCCTCCTCGCCGAGGTGGCGAGGGCGGTGTACGAGTGGAACGCGTCCAAGGGCAAGGGCTGGGGGCAGATCAGGGTCGTGATGCCCATCGACCGCAGGTCCGTGATGGACGAGTCCCTGAAGATGGGCAACCACTCCGCCTACGGCACCGTCACCCTGGACCTGGCCGACGTCGCCCAGAACCCGCTGTCGGCCGTCTCCGCGCAGACCAAGTGGCTCCGCCGCAACGCCGTGGAGCTGGACGCCATGGCCCGCACCTTCGCAGAGCCCTGGGCCCCCTTCGGCATCCGCAAGGCCCTGAAGATCCCCGTGGACCGCCGCACCGCCAGCCGCGTCCCCAGCACCATGCTCGCCAACCTGGGCGAGATCGACCAGCTCTGGTTCGGCGCCGTCCGCACCGGAGCCATCTGGTACGCCCCGCCCGCCCCGCTCCCGATGGGCCTGGCGGTCGGCGCGGTCGCATACAACCGCCGCATGCACCTGACCCTGCGCTACCGGCGAGCCATGTTCACGACGCCGCCCTTCTGGGGGCGGGGGTAGGTTCGCAGCTCCCTGCCACATCGCGCCCGCCGCGGCTCGGACTACAGCCTCCGGTCGTTCGCCCAGCGGGAGAGCTCGTAGCGGTTCGAGAGCTGGAGCTTGCGCAGGACCGAGGAGACGTGCGTCTCCACGGTCTTCACGGAGATGACCAGCTCGCGGGCGATCTCCTTGTAGGCGTAGCCGCGGGCGATGAGGCGGAGGACTTCGCGTTCGCGGGCGGTGAGGCGGTCCAGTTCCTCGTCCACCGAAGCCGCCGGGGCGGAGGACGCGGCGGCGGCGCCGGAGAAGGCGTCGAGGACGAAGCCGGCCAGCTTGGGGCTGAAGACGGCATCGTTCTCGGCTACCCGCTTGAGGGCATCCACGAGGTCCGCCCCGGAGATGGACTTGGTGACGTAGCCCCTGGCTCCCGCGCGGATGACGCCGATGACGTCCTCGGCTGCGTCGGAGACGGAGAGGGCCAGGAACCTGGTGTCGGCGGCCTTGCCGGGGCCGCCGCCGGTGAGCAGGCATTGGCGCAGGACCTCCACGCCTCCGCCGCCCGGGAGGTGGACGTCCAGCAGCACCACGTCGGGGCGGCGGTCGGCGATGACGGCCACGGCGCCGGGGGCGTCCTGGGCCTCGCCGACGATCTCCACCGTGCCGTGCGAGGCCTCGTCCAGTTCGGCGCGCACTCCGGTGCGGAAGAGTTTGTGGTCGTCGACGAGGACGACCCGGATCGGGCGGCCGCCGGGGACCGTGGTCTCAGGACTCGACGACAGTTCGCTCTGCACCGGGGGACCTCTCTTCGTTGCCGCTCACACCACTTGCGCCGTTCGCACCGCTCGCGGCCGGCTGCGCCACGCGCTTCGCCGTGAGCCGCACCTCGGTGCCCTCGCCGGGCGCGGTGCGGATCTCGGCCTGGCCGCCGTGCCTGCGCATCCGGCCTCGGATGGACTCGCGCACGCCCATGCGGTCCGTGGCCACGGCGTCGGGGTCGAAGCCGGGGCCGCGGTCCTTCACGAAGACCTCGACGCGGTCGTCCGCGAGCTCCGCGTAGACCGAGATCGGCGCGCCGGGCGCGTACTTCGCCGCATTGACCATAGCCTCCCGCGCGGCCGCGACGCACGCCTCGAGCTGCGGATCGAGCGGCGCGTCGCCCACCGAGACGACGTCCAGCCGCGCGCCGTGCCGGTCCTCCACCTCGGCGGCGGCCGCCCGGACGGCCTCGGCGAAGCTCTCCGTGGCGGACTTGCGCTCGCCGTAGAGCCATTCGCGCAGCTCGCGCTCTTGGGCGCGGGCCAGCCTCGCCACCTGCGCCGGGTCGTCGTGATGACGCTGGATCAGGGTGAGGGTGTGCAGGACGGAGTCGTGCATCATGGCCGCCACCTCGGCGCGCTCCTGGGAGCGGGCGCGCTCGGTGCGCTCGTGGGCGAGGTCCCGCAGGATCCTGAGGAAGAACGGGAGGCCGATCAGGCCCGCGCCGACGAGCAGGGCCAGGGCCGCCAGCAGGGTCCGGCCGGTCTCGGTCCAGCTGTTGTTGCCGTCGGCCAGGGCGATCATGCCGCCGATCGCCACCGCCGCGCCCAGGCCCGCTCGCGCCAGGTGCCTCGAGGACATGATGCGCAGGCGGGGGGCGTCCTCGCCGGCGCGCTGGGCGTCGTCGGCCTGGCGCCAGAGGACGGCCAGGCCGAGCGCCACGGCCGCCAGCGGGAGGATCGTGCGCCAGCTGCTCGGGTGCTGCATGGGCAGGCCGAACAGAAGCAGGACGCCCAGGGCGGTCAGGCCCAGCAGTACCAGGCGGACCTGGGGGCGGGGCGCGGATCTCTCCTCTTCGGGGATCTCGCCCAGCGGGACGAAGATCCAGAACGCTCCATAGGTGAGGACGCCAAGGCCGCCGGCCCAGGCGAAGATCACGAACATCGCCCGAAGCAGCCAGACGTTCACACCGAGGTGCAGCGCGAGGCCGCGGCAGATGCCCCCCGCGAGGCGTCCCCGGCGGGAGCGGCGCAGGCGGCGGGTGTCCTCGGGCAGGGGCGGCGACATCACCACATCATGGTCACACGGCCGTGCGGCACCGGGCATCGGGGATTGACCCGGAGACGTACCCTGAGTGCGCCTCGGCCGGATTCCAGGGTGTGTTCCGGGCTGTTCCCGATGGCGACCCACCCCCGCTATCCAGAATCCTGGTCATCATGAGCGAAGAGACGACGAGAGGCCACGCGCTGCGCGGCCCGTTGCGCCGGGACCGGCGCTCGAAGGTCATCGCGGGCGTGTGCGGGGGGCTCGGCCGCCATCTGGACATCGACCCCGTGGTCTTCCGCATCCTGTTCGCGGTGCTCTCCTTCGTCGGCGGCATCGGCCTGCTGGCCTACGCCGCCGCCTGGCTGTTCGTGCCGCTGGACGGCGCCGACCGCTCCGCGGCGCACCGCGCGCTGACCGGCAGCAACCCGCTGCTCGCGGTCGTCGTGGCGATCGGGCTCGGCCTCGGCACGCTGGCCGCGATCTCCGCGCTGACCCAGGGCATCGCGAGCGTGTGGCCGCTGTGGATGATCGCGGCGGCCACGGTCGGCGTGCTGATCTGGCGCGGCGACATCAAGCTCGGCCGCGGCGAGGGGGCGCAGTCGCCCGGGCAGCCGCCGACCTGGTGGCAGCAGCCGGTGGAGGAGACGCAGAGCACGCCGACGGCCGGCGGGGAGCCGTCGACGGAGCAACCCGGTGTTCCGTTCGCCGATCCGGAGAGCGGGGAGCCGCAGGACGCGCCCCCGACGCAGAACGTCGCGACGGGGACCACGGCCGCGCCCGAGCGGGCCAAGCGGCGCGGCTACGGAGGGCTGGTGCTGGCCAGCCTGCTCGCCGCCACCGGTGTGCTCGGCGTGCTGGACGCGGCCGGGTTGGCCACGCTCAGCTGGCTCTCCGCCGGAGCGCTGGTGCTGGTGCTGCTCGGCGCGGGCATGGTGATCGGCGGGATGTTCGGCAAGACGACGGCGCTGGTCCCGATCGGCGTCGTGGTGGCCGTACCGCTGATCGCGCTGGCCGCCATCGGGGTCCCGCTGCACGGCACCGTGGGCGACCAGAACTGGACGCCCAGTTCGGCGGCCACGACTCAGTCCTCGTACCAGCTCGCGGTCGGCGACGGGACGCTGGACCTGTCCAACGTGCTGCCGGGCGCGGGCCGGACCGTCACCACCTCGGCGCAGGTCGGCATCGGGCAGATCCAGGTGATCCTGCCGCCGAACGTCAACGTGGAGGTGCACGCGCACAGCGACGTCGGCCAGGTGAGCGACTTCAGCGGCCGGGCGGTGCACTCCTACGGCACGGAGCGGGACAACGGCGTCGACGTGAACAAGAACTACACGATTCCGGCGCAGGGCAAAGCAGACGGCACCATCGTGCTCAACCTCAAGCTGGGCATCGGCGACGTGAACATCGACGACGGCGGAACGGAGAACTGACGATGGAGACCGAGCAGCGGAACCGGGCCCGGATCCGGCCGGACGCCGCGTCGATCACGGCGGGCCTGGTGTTCATCGGGATCGGTCTGGTGTACCTGGTGGCCGGCTCAGGCAGCCTGCACGACGCGGCGCGCTGGACCGGCTCCGTTCTGGTGCTGGGCCTGGGCCTGGCCTGGGTGGTCGGCGCGATCACCCGGCGCCGGCGCTGATGTCCGCGGAGATCAGTCCTCGGCGCCGGCGATGTCGAGCGCGTAGTCGTCCGTCTCCAGGCCCGAGGCCGTCACCACGCGCACCGTCCACGGTCCCGGGTCCACGTCGAAGGGGATCGGCACGGTGACGGAGCCGTCGGTCGGGTTGCTGAAGCCGCCCTCGGTGCCCGGCACCAGCGGCACGTGGATGTGGATCGGGCCGAGCTTCACCACGATCCGGGCCAGCTGGTCCGGGGCCGAGGCGGCCGGGGGCACGAAGCCCAGGCCCCTGATCTCGATGTCGTCGCCCTGCCGGATCGGGCCGTCCAGGCCGCCGGGTGGCCGCACCCGGACGACGGAGACGAGCACCGGCTGCCGGGCCTCGACCAGCCGGACCACGGCGTAGAGCACGGCCGCGGCCAGCGAGATCCACACGACGATCGCCGGGATCGCCGGGAGCCCGTAGGGGTTCTTGGCGAGGCCGGCGATCAGGAACAGGATCGCCGCGAGGTACGTGGGCAGCCACACCGCGGAGGCGAGCGAGCCGAAGCCGGTCTCGTCGAGCACCAGGTCCCGCAGTTGCGAGCGCTGGCCCGGCAGATAGGGCACGGCGCGGCGGCGCATCCGCATCGCGGCGACGGTATTCGTCACGGCGGAAACCAGTATCGGCACGGCCAGCAGGACCACGTATTCCCACCGCGGATGCGAAATCGCGGCACTGATATCAGAACGCTCCGCGGAGGTTCCGGCCGCGAAATCCTCGACCGCGAAGTAGACCAGCGCCGTGCTGAGCGCGGCCCCCCAGAGCAGGCCGAGCGCCTTCGCCGGGGAGAGGCGCCCGTCCGCGCCGACCATGAAGCACAGCAGGCCGCCGACCTCGCTGTGCACCAGGCTGAGCCCGGTGACCAGGACCGCGAGCGCGGCGAAGGCGAAGAGCACGGCCGTGTGCGGCAGCGTCCAGGAGCCGGAGACCGGCAGCGTGGCCAGGTCGATCACCAGCACGAGCCCGGCCAGCATCCAACTGCCGCGCATCGCCTGGCGCCCGACGAGGCCGAGCCAGGCGGAGTTCTCGGCGCGCGCGGCCACCGCGAGCCGCTGCGCGCGGCGGGTCAGCTCGTCCGAGATCCACTGCCGCGCGCCGCTCTCCGAATGCGAGAGCGCGGCGGGCACACCCTCGTTCTGCGCGAACTCACGGCAGCGCTCGGCGAATTCCGCCAGCTCTCTCTCGTATTCCTGACGAGCGCCGGCGTGGCTCTCCGGGCCTTGCACCACCGCGAAATCCCCTCCACCGGCGATATCCGACAATGCCCGTGAGGGCGCTGAGATGCTACACCTATTCCCACTCGATGGTTGCCGGGGGCTTCGACGTGGCGTCCAGCACGACGCGGTTGACGCCCGGCACCTCGTTGGTGATCCGGGTGGAGATCCTCGCCAGCACCTCGTAGGGCAGCCGGGTCCAGTCCGCGGTCATCGCGTCCTCGGAGGAGACCGGGCGCAGCACGATCGGGTGGCCGTAGGTGCGGCCGTCGCCCTGCACGCCCACCGAGCGCACGTCGGCGAGCAGCACGACCGGGCACTGCCAGATCTCGTCGTCCAGGCCCGCCGCGGTCAGCTCGGCGCGGGCGATCGCGTCGGCCTCGCGCAGCAGGTCGAGCCGCTCCTCGGTGACCTCGCCGACGATCCGGATGCCGAGGCCGGGGCCCGGGAAGGGCTGGCGCTGCACGATCTCGCGCGGCAGGCCGAGCTCGGCGCCGACCTTGCGCACCTCGTCCTTGAACAGCTTGCGCAGCGGCTCGATCAGCTTGAACTGCAGGTCGTCCGGCAGGCCGCCGACGTTGTGGTGCGACTTGATGTTCGCGGTGCC
>DASTAE010000181.1:0-16019 GCA_035712985.1 Actinospica sp. | reverse complement strand
GACGGGCGCCCGGTCTGCGTGTACTCGCAGGACTTCACGATCTTCGGCGGCTCGCTCGGCGAGGTCAACGGCGAGAAGATCTGCAAGGTCATGGACCTCGCGATGAAGATCGGCTGCCCGCTGGTCGGCATCAACGACGGCGGCGGCGCGCGGATCCAGGAGGGGGTCGTCGCGCTCGGCGCCTTCGCCGACATCTTCAAGCGGAACGTGCATGCCTCGGGCGTGATCCCGCAGATCTCGCTGATCGTGGGCCCGGCGGCGGGCGGCGCGGTCTACTCGCCGGCGCTGACCGACTTCATCGTGATGGTCGACCAGACCTCGCACATGTTCATCACCGGTCCCGACGTGATCAAGACCGTCACCGGCGAGGACGTGGGCTTCGAGGAGCTCGGCGGCGCGCACACCCACAACACCAAGTCGGGCAACGCGCACTACCAGGCCTCCGACGAGAAGGACGCCATCGAGTACGTGAAGGGCCTGCTGTCCTTCCTGCCCTCGAACAACCTGGAGGACCCGCCGGTCTTCGAGGCCGAGAGCGACCTCGAGCCGGACCCCGAGCTGGACGCGCTGATCCCGGACTCGGCGAACCAGCCGTACGACATGCACACGGTGATCGAGCACGTGCTGGACGAGGGCGACTTCCTCGAGGTGCAGCCGCTGTTCGCGCCGAACATCATCGTCGGCTTCGGCCGGGTCGAGGGGCGCAGCGTCGGCGTGGTGGCGAACCAGCCGATGCAGTTCGCCGGCTGCCTGGACATCGACGCCTCGGAGAAGGCGGCGCGGTTCATCCGCACCTGCGACGCGTACAACGTGCCGGTGCTGACCTTCGTGGACGTGCCCGGCTTCCTGCCCGGCACCGACCAGGAGTGGAACGGCATCATCCGGCGCGGCGCCAAGCTGCTCTACGCGTACGCCGAGGCGACCGTCCCGCTGGTCACGGTGATCACCCGCAAGGCCTTCGGCGGCGCCTACGACGTCATGGGCTCCAAGCACCTCGGCGCGGACATCAACGTGGCCTGGCCCACCGCGCAGATCGCGGTGATGGGCGCGCAGGGCGCGGTGAACATCCTGCGCCGCAAGGAGATCGCGGAGGCCGAGGACGTCGAGGCCAAGCGCGCCGAGCTGATCGCCGAGTACGAGGACACCCTGTTCAACCCGTACGTGGCGGCCGAGCGCGGCTACGTGGACTCGGTGATCGAGCCCTCGCAGACCCGCGCCTTCGTGGCCCGCGCGCTGCGCACCCTGCGCACCAAGCGCGCCACCCTGCCGCCGAAGAAGCACGGGAACATCCCGCTGTGACCGCGCCCACGGAGAACACCGAGAGCACCGAGCCGGTGCGGATCGTGCGCGGCGAGCCCTCGCCCGAGGAACTCGCCGCGCTGGTGGCGGTGCTCGCGGCGCGGGCCGCGGCGGGCGATGGCGGCAGCAGCGGCGAGGAGGCGGCCCCGGCGGCCGTCTCCGGCTGGACGGACCGGGCGCGCTACGTGCGCTCCGCGCGGGTCGGATTCGGCGCGCGCGCAGGTTGGCGGGCCTCGGCGCTGCCGCGCTGACGCCATCTCACTCTTAAGGAGCAATGTGCGCTTCGTCCTCGCGTCCCAGTCCCCGGCCAGGCTCGCCACGCTGCGGGCGGCCGGGCTGGAACCGGAGCAGATCGTCAGCGGCGTGGACGAGGACGCGTTCCACGCGGCCTCCCCGGCCGAACTGGCCCTGCAGTTGGCCATCGCGAAGGCCCAGACGGTGGCGGCGAAGGTCGGTCCGGACGCGGTCGTCATCGGCTGCGACTCCGTGCTGGACTTCGGCGGCGCGGCGCTGGGCAAGCCCGCCGACCTGGACGAGGCGCGCACGCGCTGGCGGGAGATGCGCGGCAAGGACGGCGTGCTGGTGACCGGCCACTGCGTGGTCGACACCCGCGGCGGCGCCGACCCCGACGATTGGAAGGTCGCCCTCGACGTGAACCCGACGATGGTCCGGTTCGCCGAGGTCAGCGACGAGGAGCTCGAGGCCTACCTGGCCAGCGGCGAGCCGCTGCAGGTGGCCGGCGCGTTCACCCTCGACGGGCTCGGCGGCTGGTTCGTCGAGTCCATCGTGGGCGACCCGTCGAACGTGGTCGGGATCTCGCTGCCGCTGGTCCGGCGGCTGCTCGGCGAGGTCGGCGTGGCCGTGCCCGAGCTGTGGAGGTCGCACCCGGCCGTGGTCTGACCGGTCGTCCGATCATGGGAGAGCGGGCTGCTCCGGACGGGTGAGCGTTTCACTCCGGCGAGTGGCGCATACCGCAAAACTGACTATCTGTCACATATCGTCGCTGCGTGACCGCGCCCGACGTGCCAAGCCCGCACCCCTGGTCGCGGCGGACCGTACTGCGCGCGCTCGCGCCGCTGCCGCTGCTCGCCCTGGCCGGCTGCGGCGGCCCCGGCTCCGCGGACGACGGTTCCGCGGCGACCGCGACGCGCGCCGCGAGCCCGGGGACGACGCCCTCCTCCGCGCCCCCGGCCGGCGCGTCCGCATCCCCGGCCGACGCGAGCCGGGCCGCGCTGAGCCGGCCCGAGGTCTCCCAGGCCCCGGCCGTGACCGACGCCGTGGCCTTGACCTTCCACGGCGACGGCTCCCCCGAGCTCGCCGAGACGCTGCTCGGCGAGGCGGAGAAGGCGGAGGCGCGGCTGACGGTGCTGGCCGTGGGCCGCTGGCTCGCGGACCATCCGCAGATGGCCGAGCGGGTGCTCAAGGGCGGGCACGAACTCGGCAACCACACCGAGAACCACCTCGACATCGACACGATGTCCGCGGACCAGGCGTACGAAGAGATCGAACTGTGCGCGCAGCGGCTCGAGCGGCTGACCGGTTCGCGCGGGCGCTGGTTCCGGCAGTCGCAGGCGCAGCACGCGAACGCGGTCGTGCGGGCCGCGGCGGCGCGCGCGGGCTACGGCACGCTGCTGTCCTACGACCTCGACCCGCTGGACTACACGGACCCCGGCAGCGGCCGGATCGTGAGCAACGTGCTGGGCGGGGTCCGCGGCGGCGACGTCGTGTCCATGCACCTCGGCCACCCCGAGACCGTGACCGCGCTGCCGACGATCCTCGCCGGGCTGCGCAGCCGCGGCCTGCGGGCCGTCACGGCGTCAGAACTGTTCCCGCCGACCAGCAAGAGGTAGCCGGTGAAGACCACCACCCGCCGTCGTCTCGTCCTCGGTGCGGGCCTCGCCGCGACCGTGACCCTCGTCTGGACCGCCGCGGCCGCCCTCGGCTCGACCGACGGCGCCCCGAACTCGCAGGTCGCCGCCTCGGGCCGGCAGCCGAAGGCCCCGTCGTCCGCGCACGCCGCGGCCAGTCCCGCGTCCGAGCAGCCGCGCCAGGCGGCGCTGCCCGGGATGCCGGAGTACGACCCGAAGGACCTGTACGCGGCGGACCGCCCCGACCAGCTCTCGCCGGTGGTGAGGAACTTCCCGAGCTACGTCTACGTGCCCAACACGGAGTCGAACACGGTCTCGGTGATCGACCCGACGACGTACAAGGTCGTGCGCACGGTCGAGGTCGGGGACCAGCCCCAGCACGTCGTCCCCGGCTGGGATCTCAAGACCCTGTGGGTCAACAACGACCTGGGCAACTCGCTGACCCCGATCAACCCGGCGAACGGCCACTTCGGCACCCCGGTCCCGGTGCACGACCCGTACAACCTCTACTTCACTCCGGACGGCAGGTCCGCGGTGGTGATGGCCGAGTCGGACCGCGAGATCGTCTTCCGCGACCCGCATACGATGGCGATCCAGACCGTGCTGCACGTGCCCTGCGAGGGCGTGAACCACGCCGACTTCGCACCGGACGGCAGCTACTTCATCGCCTCCTGCGAGTTCAGCGGGCAACTGCTGAAGGTGGACACCGCCAAGCACACCCTGATCGGCGCGATGTCCCTCGAGCACGGCGCGATGCCGCAGGACGTGAAGATCTCCCCCGACGGCAGCGTCTGGTACGTCGCCGACATGCAGACCAGCGGCGTCTGGACCCTGAACGGCGACACCTTCAAGCTCACCGGCTTCATCCCCACCGGCATGGGCGCCCACGGCCTCTACGTGAGCCGCGACTCCAAGAGCCTCTACATCACCAACCGCGGCGAAGGCTCCATCAGTGTCCTGAATTTCGCCACGGGCAAGCTCGTCGCCAAATGGCGGATCCCCGGCCACGCCAGCCCCGACATGGGCGGCGTATCGGCGGACGGGAAAGTCCTCTGGCTCACCGGCCGCTACGACGCCGAGGTCTACGCGATCTCCACCGCCGACGGCCGCCTCATCGCCCGCATCCCGGTGGGCGAAGGCCCCCACGGCCTCTGCGTCTATCCCCAGCCCGGCAGGTACTCCCTCGGCCATACCGGCATCTTCCGCTAGCCCGAACGAGTGGATAAGAGACTACGCCACCGTTTCCCGACGACCGCTCGGCGAGCCGATCCCGCTTCCCCAGCCGTTCGCGTTCGCCCTGGAGGATGTCCGCTGAACTGATCACCCTCAGGGCGCCGTTACCCTGATGACGTGGCGGAACAGGGCTCGGGCGGCGGCGGGGCGGGGAGTGCTCAGCAGGAGAGCGCTTGGCAGGACCGGATGCGGACGCTGCTGCGGACCAATCCGTCGGAGCGGCCGGATGAGGAGCCGGAGGCCCTGCTCGGCGGGGGTCCGGGTGACGGGGGACCGGGCCACGGTGGTCCGGGCCACGGATCGGGCGGCGGCGCGGCGGCCGGGCAGGGGCCGCTGGAGGCCACCGGGACGCATCAGGCGCCTCGGGTGCGCAGTGTGCTGGATCTGGCGCTGCGGATCGGGGAGCTGCTGCTCGCCACCGGCGAGGCGGCGGAGGACGTCGAGGCGGGGATGCTGGCCGTGGTGCACGGGTACGGGCTCGTGCGCTGCGACGTGAACGTCACCTTCACGATGCTCACCATCGCGTATCAGGCGACGCTCTCGGAGCCGGCGTGGACGGCGTCGCGCGGGGTGCGGCGGCGCGGTTCCGACTACACGCGGCTCGCGGCCGTGCACGACCTCGTGCGGGACGTCGGCGAGGGCGGGATGAGCGTCGAGGAGGCGTACCGGCGGCTGCTGGACATCCGGCGCCGACGGCATCCGTACCCGGACTGGCTGATCGCCGGGATGACGGCACTGCTCGCCGGCGCCGCCTCGGTACTCGTCGGCGGGAGCTGGCTGGTGTTCATGAGCGCGTGCCTGGCGGCGCTGCTCGGCAACCAGCTGGCGTCCGCGCTCGCGGTGCGCGGACTGCCCGAGTTCTACCAGTACGTCGTGGCCGCGATGCCCGCCGCGACGGCCGCGATCGCCCTCGACCTCGCGCACGCCGAGGTGCGCTCCTCAGCCGTGATCACCGGCGGGCTCTTCGCCCTGCTCCCCGGCCGGGCGCTCGTCGCCGCCGTCCAGGACGGGCTCACCGCCTTCTACATCACCTCGGCCGCCCGGCTCATCGAGGTCTTCTACATCATCGTCGGCATCGTCTGCGGGATCAGCGTCGTGCTGCGCGCCGGGATCGCCTTCGGCATCGACCTCAATCCCGCCGCCAACGACGTCATCCCCAGCCGGCCCTGGCTGCAGACCCTCGCCGCCGCCGTCCTCGGGCTCACCTTCGCCGTCGTCCTGCAGATCCGCCGCCGGCTCCTCGGCTACGCCGTCTTCAGCGCCGCCCTCGCCTGGATCTGCGACGCCGGGCTGCTCAAGGGCGGCGTCAGCCCCGCCATCGCCGTCGCCGCCACCAGCGTCCTGCTCGGCCTCGGCGGCCAGCTCATCGCCCGTCGGCACGGCACCTCCGGGCTGCCCTTCACCATCCCCGGGCTCGTCGCCCTGCTCCCCGGCTCGCAGACCTACCTCGGCGTGCTCTTCATCGTCCGCGGGCAGACCGGCTTCGGCGCCGCCCACCTGTTCACCGCCGCCTCCACCGGCCTCGGCCTCGCCGTCGGCGTCAACCTCGGCGGCGAGCTCGCCCGGCTCATCCTGCCCGCCCGGCCCGGGCAGGTCTACCGGATCCGGCCCGGCTTCGCCCGCGGCCGCCCCGCCGCCAAGGTCTGGTTCAGGCACCGCTGAGGAGTCGCCCTCGACGCCGCCCGCGGAGCCCGCGCCGACTCCGGCCGCGACCGGGACGCCCGCCATCGCGTGCGCGAACTCGGAGACGTGGACGGTCTTGAGCGCTTCGGGGACGTCGGCCGGCGCTTCCGGGGGCATGCGAAGCGTCGCATCCTGGTCCGCGGCCTGCTCCTGGGGGCCGAACAGCATCGTGGGCGACGAGGCCTGGCGCTCGGGCAGCGGGACCTCGACGCGGGAGCGCTCGCGGATCTCGCGGTAGCGGACCTTGCGGCGGTGCCGGCCGAGCAGCGTCAGCAGCAGCATGCCGAGCACGCAGACGAGCGCCAGACCGAGGACGCCGGCCGCCACGTCCTTCGCGTCCTGCTTCAGCGAGGTCTGCTTGACGTCGGGCTGCGTGTTGATCGTGCCCGAGCCGGTCACGGCCTTCGAGCCGCCGGTCGGCAGGTAGCTCCAGCTGACCGACGCGTAGGTCACGATCAGCGTCTCGGTCTTGCCCTGCACCGAGTCCGACACGAGTCCCGCGTCGGTCAGCGCGTAGTCGGCCTGGCGGAAGCCCTGGCCCGCGCTCACATCCAGCAGCGCGCAGGCGAACCGCTCGCCCGAGCTCGCGGCCATGCCGAGGTTGGTCGACTCGCTGTCCGCGGTGCGCGTGAACGTGAAGGTGGACAGGTTCGAGGAGTTGAGCCCCATCGGGAGCATCGAGCTCGGGCCAACCGCGCCCAGATGCAGCCAGTTCGTGAAGCCGGGGTCGGTCGAACCGGCGTTCACCTGCGGCAGCTGCAGGTCGGCGCCCGAGGCCGGCGCGTGCGTGTCCGGGACGCAGCCGGTGCTGGACACCGGGGTCGGCGCGGCGATGCTCGGCAGGGCGTGCGGGGTGAACGTGGAGATGTAGACCGACGTATCCGAGGGCGACGCGGTGGCCGAGTGCTTCGGGTGGGCCTTGGTCTTCGTCGCGGCGGCGCTGGTCTGCGCCTGCGAGGTCGTCTGCCCGACGGTCGTCTGGACCGGGACCGTGTACGTGAACGACGGGAAGATCGGCGGGATCGTGAAGGTCCGGTGGATCTCCGGCAGCGCGGCGGCGGCGCTGGCGGTCGGGGCGAGCGAGGAGGCGCTCGTGGCCACGACCAGGGCGGCGGCGGCCGCCGAGCAGGCGGCCAGCGTGGCTATCGGCGCGAGGATGCGCCGGCGCCGGGGGTGGTGGGGACGCGACACGGGACGGGGACTCCGGATCGGATACGGGGCGGGCCCCGGAGCGCTGAAGGCACGGCGCCCGAGGACGTGCTTGGAAGCGGGATGCTGATGCTACGCGAGGCGGCCGGACGGCGGGTATGCGGGGAGCAAAGCGCCGGACGGCGCCTTCGTGGCGCTCAGACGCTTATCAGACGCATCAGGGCCGCAGAACGTTGCCCATTCGGCGGTACCGGCCTTCGGATCACGCGTACGGGGAGGGGAAGCGCGAGTCCGGCGGCGGCAGCGTCGGGGTGTTCGGCGGCTCGATCGCCGCGGGCCTGCGGCCGAGCACGACCGCCGCGAAGATGCCGGACAGCAGGCCGGTCAGGTGCCCCTGCCAGGAGATGTGCATCGTGTTGACCTCGGCCGACGGGTAGAGCAGCACCAGCGTCCACTGGTAGTAGACCGCCACCGCGACGCCGAGCACGAGCTGCCAGACGGCCTGCCAGAGCGAGCGGGCGAAGAAGCCGCGCGCGACCAGGTAGCCGAGATACCCGAAGATCAGGCCGCTGGCGCCGACCATGACCACGCCGGACGGGCCGAGCAGCCAGTAGCCGAGGCCGCCGATCAGCACGATGATCGCGGTCACGTACGCGTACCTGCGCAGGCCGTCGAGCGCCACCAGGAAGGTGGTGACCGCGAGCGGCACCGTGTTGCTCTCGATGTGCTCGACCGACACGTGCAGGAAGGGCACCGCGATGATGTGCGGAAGGCTGCCGAGGCTGCGGGCGCTCAGCCCGAACTCCCCGTCCAGCCGGTAGCCGTCGGCCGCGTTGAATCCCTGCACCAGCCAGATGGCCACGATCGCGAGCACGGTGACGACCGCCGCCGTGCGCACGCTGAAGAAGACCGACCTGCTCCGCACCGCCATGTTCGAGGACATCGCCTTTTCCGCCGCCTCCCGCACCCGCCGCCGAGTTCGCCGGTCCCGCTGCTCCTACTCGGCACGATAGCGCTCCGCCACCGGCCATGGCGTGTCTTGTCAGGTCTGCACAAAAGCGTGCCGTACCCGCAGGCGTGATCCCCCCGCGCGGCGGGCCGGGGTACTTGCCTACACTCAAGGAGTCTTCGACGAGCTGGGATAGGGAGCCTCACGTGCGCAAGGTGCTGATTGCGAACCGTGGTGAGATCGCCGTGCGGATCGCCCGGGCCTGTAAGGACGCCGGGATCGGCAGTGTGGCGGTGTACGCCGACGGGGACCGGGACGCCCTGCACGTGCGGGTGGCGGACGAGGCCTACGCGCTGGGCGGGGAGACCTCGGCCGAGACGTACCTGGTGATCCCGAAGCTGTTGGACGTGGCCAAGCAGGCCGGTGCGGACGCGGTGCACCCCGGCTACGGTTTCCTGGCCGAGAACGCCGACTTCGCGCAGGCCGTGCTGGACGCCGGGCTGATCTGGATCGGCCCCTCCCCCGCCGCGATCAGCGCGCTCGGCGACAAGGTGTCCGCGCGGCACATCGCGCAGCGCGCCGGAGCCCCGCTGGTCGCGGGCACCCCTGACCCGGTCTCCGGCGCGGACGAGGTCGTGGCCTTCGCCCGGGAGAACGGGCTGCCGATCGCGATCAAGGCGGCCTTCGGCGGCGGCGGCCGGGGTCTGAAGGTCGCGCGCACGCTGGAGGAGATCCCGGAGCTCTACGACTCGGCGGTGCGCGAGGCCGTGGCCGCGTTCGGCCGCGGCGAGTGCTTCGTCGAGCGGTACCTGGACCGGCCGCGGCACGTGGAGACCCAGTGCCTGGCCGACCAGCACGGCAACGTGGTCGTGGTCTCCACCCGCGACTGCTCGCTGCAGCGCCGCCACCAGAAGCTGGTCGAGGAGGCCCCGGCGCCGTTCCTGTCCCAGGCCCAGCTCGACGAGCTGTACCGGGCGTCCAAGGCGATCCTCAAGGAGGCCGGGTACGTCGGCGCCGGCACCTGCGAGTTCCTGGTCGGCCAGGACGGGACGATCTCGTTCCTCGAGGTCAACACGCGGCTGCAGGTCGAGCACCCGGTGACCGAGGAGGTCGCCGGGGTGGACCTGGTGCGCGAGATGTTCCGGGTCGCCGACGGCGAGGAGCTCGGCTACGGGGACCCGGTGCTGCGCGGGCACTCCTTCGAGTTCCGGATCAACGGCGAGGACCCGGGCCGCAACTTCCTGCCCGCCCCCGGCGTCGTCACCACCTTCCGCCCCCCGGCCGGCCCCGGCGTGCGCCTGGACTCCGGGATCGAGCAGGGCGCGGAGATCGGCCAGAACTTCGACTCCCTGCTGGCCAAGCTCATCGTGACCGGCCGCACCCGGCAGGAGGCGCTGGAGCGCTCGCGCCGCGCGCTGGCCGAGTTCGAGATCGAGGGCATGCCCACCGCGCTGCCCTTCCACCAGGCCGTCGTCGCCGACCCGGCCTTCGCCCCGGCCGACGCCGAGACCCCGTTCTCGGTGCACACCCGGTGGATCGAGACCGAGTTCGACAACACCATCCCGCCGTACTCCGGCCCGGCCGGCGAGGCCGCGGAGTCCGCGGGCCGCGAGTCGGTCACCGTCGAGGTCGGCGGCAAGCGCCTGGAGGTCGTGCTTCCGGCGGGCCTGGGCCTGTCCGCGGGCGGCGGGGTGGCCGCGGCCGGCAAGAAGGCCGCCAAGCGCACCGGCGGCGGCAAGAAGGCGGCCGCGGCCACCGGCGACGCGCTGACCTCGCCGATGCAGGGCACGATCGTGAAGGTCGCCGTCGAGGAGGGCCAGCAGGTCGAGGCCGGCGAGCTGATCGTGGTGCTCGAGGCGATGAAGATGGAGCAGCCGCTCAACGCCCACAAATCCGGCACCGTCGTGGGTCTTTCCGCCGAGGTCGGCGCGACCGTCTCCTCCGGCGCCGCGCTGTGCGAGATCAAGGACTGACCAAGGCAAAGTTTCGATAAAGGTTCAGGGGCCGCCTCCCGGGAGGCGGCCCCTGTCTTTTCGTACGAAAGCTACTAACGAGTAACTACTCCTCGCGGTCGCTGTGCAGCCGCCGCGCGGCCTCCGCGACCGAGCCGGAGAGCGAGGGGTAGACCGTGAAGACCGAGGCGAACTGATCCACCGACAGGTGCAGGTCCACCGCCATCGAGACCGAGTGGATCAGCTCGCTGGCCCGCGGCGCGACGACGACGCCGCCGAGCACGGTGCCGGAGCCCGGGCGCGCGTAGAGCTTCACGAATCCGTCGGTGAAGCCGAGCATCTTGGCGCGCGGGTTGGTGGCCAGCGGCAGCTTCACCACGTCGAAGTTCGGGTCGTCGCTCTCGGCGTTGAAGGTGGTGCGGCCGACGGTGGCGATCTCGGGCGAGGTGAAGATGTTCGCCGAGACGCGCTTGAGGTTGATCGGCCAGACCGCCTCGCCGAGCGCGTGGTAGACCGCGATCCGGCCCTGCATCGCGGCGACGGAGGCGAGCGCGAGCAGGCCGGTGCAGTCGCCCGCGGCGTAGACGTTGGGGACCGTGGTGCGCGAGACGCGGTCGACGATGATGTGGCCGGAGGGCGTGGTCTGCACGCCGGCCTCCGCCAGGCCGAGGTCCTCGGTGTTCGGCAGCGAGCCGACGGCCATCAGGCAGTGCGTGCCGCTGACGGTGCGTCCGTCCTCCAGCGTGACGACGACGCGGTCGCCCTCGCGCACGGCGGCGGACGCGCGGGAGCGGCTGAGCACCTTCATGCCGCGGCGTTGGAAGACCTCCTCGAGCACCTGCGCGGCGTCCTGGTCCTCGCCGGGCAGCACGCGGTCGCGCGAGGAGACCAGCGTGACCTGCGAGCCGAGCGCCTGGTACGCGCCGGCGAACTCCGCGCCGGTGACGCCGGAGCCGACCACGATCAGCTCGCGCGGCAGCTCGCGCAGGGCGTAGACCTGGGTCCAGGTGAGGATCCGCTCGCCGTCCGGCTTGGCCGTCGCCAGCTCGCGCGGCCGGGCGCCGGTGGCCAGCAGCACCGTGTCCGTCTCGATCAGCAGCGTCTCGCCCTCGGCGGTGTACACCTCGACCGCGCGGGCCGTGCCGCCGTCGGCGACCAGCCGGCCGGAGCCGCGGATGATCTCCACCCCGGCCTTGACCAGGCCCTCGGCGATGTCCTCCGACTGCTTCTCGGCGAGCGCCAGCACCCGGTCGTTGACCCGGCCGAGGTCCACCGCGGTCTCGCAGCGGCCGAGGCCGTTGACCTCGACGCCGAGCTCGGACGCGTCCTGGATCGTGGTCATCACGTCCGCGGTGGCGATGAGGGTCTTGGAGGGCACGCAGTCGGTCAGGACGGCCGCGCCGCCGATGCCGCCGCGGTCCACGACCGTCACCCGCGCGCCGAGACGGGCCGCCACCAAGGCCGCCTCGTAGCCGCCGGGACCGCCGCCGATGATCACGATTCGAGTCACGTGTCTCATTGTCCCATGCGGGAGCGCGTGGAAATCCGGTGGCCTGGGCCGTTCCGACGGGGCTAGCCTCGCGGATACCCCCCTGGAATCGAGGCTCACGATGGCACGCTCCATCAAGGACGACCTGGGCGTGCTGCGCTATCGCGACTTCCGGATCCTGCTCGCCGACCGGCTGCTGGCGCCGCTTGCCTACTCCTTCTCGGCCGTCGGCGTCTCCTTCGCCGTGCTGGATGTCACAGGCTCGACCGCCGACCTGTCCTACGTGCTGGCCGCGCAGATGATCCCTTCGGTGCTCTTCACGCTGTTCGGCGGCGTCGCGGCGGACCGGTTCAAGCCGCAGCTCGTGATCGTCCTCGGCAACCTGCTGATCGCGGTCGGCGAGGGCACCTTCGGCCTGCTCACGCTGGCCCACGCGATCAACGTGCCGGCGATGATCGGGCTCGAACTCGTCACCGGCACCGGCATGTCCCTCTTCTGGCCCGCCTCGACGGCGCTGCTGCCGAAGATCGTGCCCAGCGGTGAGCTCCAGGCCGCGAACGCCCTTTCCAGGCTGGTGATGAACGGCGCCACGATGGGCGGCATGGCCGTCGCGGGCCTCACCGTCGCGGCCGTCGGCCCGGGCTGGTCGCTCGCCGTGTGCGGCATCGGGATGCTGGGCACCGTGCCCCTGCTCGCCTCGCTCCAGGCCAAGGCGAACGAGCGCCCTGAGCAGCATGAGGCAGACCTCTGGCGGGAGCTGCGCGAGGGCTGGCAGGAGTTCGTGAAGCACGCGTGGGTCTGGGGCACCGTGGTCGAGTACCTGCTCGCCAACGCCTGCTGGTACGGCGGCCTGCTCGTGCTCGGCCCGGTCGTCGCGAAGGCGCACCTCGGCGGCCCGGCCGCGTGGGGCTGGCTCAACGCGGCGTTCTCCGTCGGCCTGATCCTCGGCGGCATGATCGCGCTGCGCTGGATGCCCAGGCGCCCGATGATCTGGGTGACCCTGCTCGCCATCCCGCTCGGCGTCGCCTGCTGGGCCGTCGGCGGGCTCTGGCCGTTCTGGCTGATCCTGCTCACCTGGCTGGTCACCGGCATCTCGACGGAGCTGCTGATCGTGGTCTGGAACGTCTCCCTCGCGCGCTTCATCCGCCCGGACCGGCTGGCCCGCGTCTCCGCGTACGACGGCCTCGGCTCCACCCTCGCGATGCCGCTCGGCGCCCTGGCCGCGGGCCCGCTGGCCGCGCATCTCGGGGTCGCGGGCGCCGAGTTCGCGGCGGGCGCGGTGACCGTCGGCGCGGCCCTGCTGACCCTGCTGCTCAAGGACGTCCGGACGATGCGCCTCGACGAGGCGCCCGACTGGGGAGCCATCGAGGCCGCCCGGACGTATGCTCTAGCGCGTGACTGAGAGAACGATTTCCGGCAACGCGTACGAGGCGGCCGAGGCGGCGGCGAAGCCGCTCGTGGAGAAGCTGGGCGGGGTGCCCGACCTGGCGCTGGTGATGGGCTCCGGCTGGGTGCCCGCGGCGGACGCGCTCGGCGAGACCGAGGCCGAGTTCCCGGTGACGGAGCTGCCCGGCTTCACCGCGGCGGCCGCGCTGGGGCACGCCGGGAAGATCCGGGCCGTGCGGCTGGCCGGCTCCGGGAAGCTCGCGGCGGTGTTCCTCGGGCGCACGCACTACTACGAGGGGCACGGCGTGGCCCGCGTCGTGCACGGGGTGCGGACGGTCGCGGCGGCCGGGTGCCGCACGATCGTGCTGACCAACGGCTGCGGCGGGATCAAGCCCGACTACACGGTCGGGCAGCCGGTGCTGATCAGCGACCACCTCAACCTCACCGCGCAGTCGCCGATCGTCGGGGCGAACTTCGTCGACCTGACGAACCTTTACTCGCCGCGGCTGCGCGAGCTGTGCAGGCAGGTCGACCCGACGCTGGTCGAGGGCGTGTACGTGCAGCTGACCGGTCCGCACTACGAGACGCCCGCCGAGATCAGGATGCTGCGGACGCTCGGCGCCGACCTGGTCGGGATGAGCACCGTCCTCGAGGCGATCGCCGCGCGCGAGGCCGGCATGGAGGTGCTCGGCATCTCGCTGGTGACCAACGCCGCGGCCGGGATGACCGGCGAGCCGCTGAGCGCGCAGGAGGTCATCGACGCCGGCAACGCGGCGGCGAGCCGGATGGGCGCGCTGCTGCGCGACGTGCTCGGAAGGATCTAGAACGATGACGGAGATCGCCGAACTGCTGGACGAGGTCGAGGCCTGGATGAACCAGGACCCCGACCCGGAGACCAAGGGCGAGCTGCGCGAACTGCTCGCCGGACTGCTCAAGGCCGCGACGTCCGCCGACGCGTACAACGGACTGGCCGACCGCTTCAGCGGCACGCTGCAGTTCGGCACCGCGGGCCTGCGCGGAGAGCTGGGCGCGGGACCGAACCGGATGAACCGCGTGGTCGTCGGACGGGCCGCCGCCGGACTCGCCGCGTACCTGGTGGACCAGGGGCACGCCGGGGACCTCGTCGTCATCGGCTACGACGCGCGGAGGAACTCCGACGTCTTCGCGCGGGACACGGCCGAGATCGTGACCGGCGCCGGGCTGCGCGCGGCCGTGCTGCCGCGTCCGCTGCCGACTCCCCTGCTGGCCTTCCTGATCCGGCACCTCGGCGCGTGCGCGGGCGTGATGGTGACGGCCAGTCACAACCCGCCGCGCGACAACGGCTACAAGGTCTACCTCGGCGACGGCTCGCAGATCACCCCGCCCGCCGACGCCGAGATCGCGGCCGCGATCGCCGCCGTCGGCCCGCTCGGCGAGGTGCCGCGCGGCGAGGAGTGGGAGACCCTCGGCGACGAGGTCGTCGACGCGTACCTCGAGCGCGCGGCGACCGTCGTGGCCGCGGGCGGACCGCGCGAGCTGAAGGTCGTGTCGACGGCGCTGCACGGTGTCGGCGGCGCGCTGCTCGGCGACGCCTTCGAGCGCGCGGGCTTCGCCCGCCCGATCGCGGTCCCCCAGCAGCAGCAGCCGGACGCCGCGTTCCCGACCGTCTCGTTCCCCAACCCGGAGGAGCCCGGCGCGATCGACCTCGCGCTCGCCCTGGCCGCCGCGGAGGACGCGGACCTCGTCATCGCCAACGACCCGGACGCGGACCGCTGCGCCGTGGCCGTCCCGCTCGCCGACGGCACCGGCGGCTGGCGGATGCTGCGCGGAGACGAGGTGGGCGCCCTGCTCGGCGCCGCCATCGCGGGACGCGGGCCGGTCCCGGGCGGCGTCTTCGCCACGACGATCGTCTCCTCCAGCCTGCTCGGCAGGATCGCCGCCGCGCACGGCTTCGAATACCTGGAGACGCTCACCGGCTTCAAGTGGCTGTCCAAGGTCCCGGGCCTGGTCTTCGGCTACGAGGAGGCGTTGGGCTACTGCGTGGACCCGGAAGGCGTGCGCGACAAGGACGGCATCACCGCCGCCCTGGCCGTCGCCGAGCACGCGGCCTCCCTCAAGGCCGAAGGGCAGACCCTGCTGGGCCGCCTCGCCGAGATCTACGCCGAGTACGGCACGCACGTGACCGACCAGCTCTCCCTGCGCGTCACCGACCTGGCCGAGATCCCCCGGATGATGGCCGCCCTGCGCCAGGACCCGCCGAAGGAACTCGGCGGCCTCGCCGTCCAGCGCCTCGACGACCTGACCCAGGGCACGGACACGCTGCCGCCGACGGACGGCCTGCGCTTCGTCCTCGACGGCGCCCGCGTCGTCGTGCGCCCCTCGGGCACCGAGCCCAAGCTCAAGTGCTACCTGGAGGCGGGCTCGCCGGAGGTTCTGACCGCGATCCGCGAGTCGCTGACCGAGATCCTCAGCGCTTAGTTCTCAGCACGTCGGTGGGGCCGCGCGTCGTCGAACGCGCGGCCCCACCGACGTCTCCGGCGCCTCACACGAGAGCGGCGGCGAGTAGCGCGAACGCCGCGATGATCACGGCCACCCGCACATAGTGGAGGCGATTCCACCGATTGAGCTGCTCCTGCCAGTCCGCGGGCCGGTTCTCGGGGGTCCACGTCTTGTTCCGGTTGTTGATCGGCACGAGCAGCAGAAGCGACATGACCACGCTGACGACCAGCAGCGCGGCGGCGGTGACGACGAGCCCCGCGCCGTGGTGGTGCCACCCCACGACGGCCCAGATCGCGCTGAGTATCACTGAGCCGATGTACCAGAACGGCATCAGAGCCCCGAGCATCCGGCCCCCGTGCGCGTGCCCGAGCTGACCCGCGTCGCCCGGAAGGGCGTCGAGGATGCGCTTGAAGATGACGGCGACCGCGAACTCCACCCCGACCATCAGGCCGACGACGACGGTGGTGAAGACGGCGAGTGCGTTGAGCATGGAGATCCTCCCGGGATCTAGCGTTGCTAGCTGATGATGCAAC
>DASTAE010000180.1:0-6156 GCA_035712985.1 Actinospica sp. | reverse complement strand
GCGCGTGCAGGGCGAGCAGCAGATAGCTCTCGTGGCCATAGCGGCCGCCGAGCTCGCCCATCGGCTGGAGCAGCCGCTCGTCGCCGAGTGAGCGGATCCGGCCGACGAACACGGACCAGTCCTCGGCGAGCATCTCAGTCCCCTCCTTCGCCGTGCCCGGCCACTCGTAGCAGTCCTGGTCCGGCGTCCCGGTGAAGAAGCGCCCGTACCCGCGGAGGCAGTCGGCGCCGATGTGCCACATCCGCCAGCCGATCGTTGTGAAGGGCGCCGGCTTCGTCTCCGGCCAGGGCCGCGGACTCGTACGGAAGACCCCGTCCGCCTCCGCGCGCACGGTCATGCACCCCGGGACGGGCTCCCAGAGGTACTCGGCATCGGTGAGCCCTTCGATGCGCGCGAAGAGACGGGAGCGTACGTTCTCGAAGGTCTGAACAACATCATCGGCCACCATCTCTCTAGAATGGAGCAATGAAGGTCGCTCTGGTGCAGCTCGATGTGGATTTGACCGTGCCCGCCGCGAAGGCGCGCGAGGCCGCGATCGCCAAGGTGCACGAGGCGGCCGAGGACGGGGCCGAGCTCGTCGTGCTGCCCGAGCTGTGGGCGCACGGGGCCTTCGATCCCGAGCCCTGGGCGGCGACGGCGGAGCCGCTGCACGGGGAGACGGCACAGCTCCTGCGCGAGGCGGCGATCGACTGCGGCATCGTGCTGCACGGCGGTTCGATCGTCGAGCGGACGCCGGACGGCAAGCTGCACAACACCTCGCTGGTCTTCGACGCCGAGGGCGAGCTGCTCGCGGGCTATCGCAAGATCCACACCTTCGGCTTCGACCAGGGCGAGGCCGTCGTGATGACGCCGGGAGAGCACATCACGACCTTCCCGCTGCGCGACATCGACGACAGCGTGCTGACCGAGGTCGGCCTCGCCACGTGCTACGACGTGCGCTTCCCCGAGCTCTACCGGAGGTTCGTGGACGCCGGGGTGCAGACCGTCGTGCAGGTCGCGGCCTGGCCGACCCGCCGCCTGAGCCACTGGCTCACGCTCTGCCGGGCCCGCGCGATCGAGAACCAGATGTACCTGCTCGCCTGCGCCGCCGCCGGCACGCAGGCCGGGCTCGAGATGACCGGCCACTCGCTGGTGATCGACCCC
Organism: Actinospica sp.; assembly: GCA_035712985.1. GTDB lineage: Bacteria > Actinomycetota > Actinomycetes > Streptomycetales > Catenulisporaceae > Actinospica. The sequence continues at coordinate 5,013 of DASTAE010000180.1, read as the reverse complement.
TGGGGCGAGGTGCTCGCCGAGGCGGGCGCCGAGCCGACCATCCTGTACGCGGAGATCGACCCGGCGAGCGTCCCCGGCACCCGCGACCGCTTCCCGGTGCTGCGCGATCGCCGCCTCTGACCTGCCCTTACCTGCCCTGACCTGCTTTGACTTGGCCGGGAATGACCACCGTGCCGGGTGGGGTTAGATAAGACCATGGCACCCCACGCACGTGTACGCGCTCCCCAACTGGTCGGCCGGGGCGGCTGGATCAACACCGCCGACAACCTCGCGCCGGACTTCAGTGGCAAGATCGTCCTACTCGACTTCTGGACCTTCTGCTGCGCCAACTGCCTGCACGTGCTCGACGAACTGCGCGAACTGGAGGAAGAGTTCGCCGACGTCCTGGTCACGGTAGGGGTGCACTCGCCGAAGTTCGCCCACGAGGCCGACCACGACGCGCTGATCGCCGCCTGTGAGCGCTACGGCGTGCACCACCCTGTGCTCGACGACCCGGATCTGACCACCTGGAAGGCCTTCGCGGTCCGCGCGTGGCCCACGCTCACGGTCGTGGACCCGGCCGGATACATCGCCGCGCAGATGTCCGGCGAGGGGCACGTTCACGGCCTCCGCTCCCTGATCACGGAACTCGTCGAGGAGTTCGACGCCAAGGGCGCCCTCCGCCGCGGCGACTCCCCCTACGTGGCCCCCGAGCCCGAGCCGACGGACCTGCGCTTCCCCGGCAAGGTGATCGCGCTCCCCGGCGGCACCTATCTGGTCTCCGACACGAGCCGCCACTCGATCGTCGAACTCGCCGACGACGCGGCCACCGTGCTGCGCCGCTTCGGCTCCGGCGAGCGCGGCTTCGCCGACGGGCCGTCCGCCGAGGCCCGGTTCAACGAGCCGCAGGGCCTGCTCCTGCTCGACGAGCACACCGCCCTGATCGCCGACACCGTCAACCACGCGCTGCGCGAGATCGACCTGGCCTCGGGCCGCGTCCGCACCGTGGCCGACACCCGCGACGCGGCGCAGGCCAGCCCCTGGGATCTGACCTGGGACGCGACGCGCACCCAGGTGATCGTCGCCGCGGCCGGCATCCACCAGTTGTGGAGCTACGACCCCGCCTCCGGCAAGCTGGACCAGTGGGCCGGCACCACCAACGAGGGCCTGGTCGACGGTTCGCTCGCCGAGGCTTGGTTCTCCCAGCCCTCCGGCCTGACCACGGCCGCCGACGGCAAGATCTGGATCGCCGACTCCGAGTCCTCGGCCCTGCGCCACGTGGCCGGCGGCACGGTGACGACCGTTGTCGGCCAAGGCCTCTTCGACTTCGGCCTCCGCGACGGCGACGCCGCCCAGGCCCTCCTCCAGCACCCCCTGGGCGTCACCGCCCTCCCCGACGGCTCGATCGCCGTCAGCGACACGTACAACGGCGCCATCCGCCGCTACAACCCGGCGGACGGCCAGGTCAGCACGCTGATCACCGCCCTCAAGGAGCCCTCCGACGCGCTGGTCACCCCCGAAGGCGACCTCCTCGTCGTCGAGTCCGCCGCGCACCGGCTGACCCGGATCAAGCTCCCCGAGGAGGCCCTGCGGGTGGAGCCCAGCGCCTACCGCACCCAACGCCCGGCGACCGAGGTGGCCCCCGGCGACCTGGAGCTGGAAGTGGTCTTCGAGCCCCCGCCCGGTGAGAAGATGGACGACCGCTACGGCCCCTCCACCTTCGTCAAGATCTCCGCGTCCCCCGCCGAGCTACTCCTCGACGGCGGAGGCGGCACGGTGGAACTGACCCGCACCCTCCGCCTCAACCCCGAGATCACCGAAGGCGTCCTGCACGTGGCCGCCAAGGCCGCCTCCTGCGACGACGCCGAGTTCCCCGCCTGCCACCTCCACCAACAGGACTGGGGCATCCCGATCAAGCTGGTCGAGGGCGCCCCGGACCGGCTCCCGCTGATTCTGCGGGGGTAGGTCGGCCGGACCGCAGCCGGCCCATCTACCGCCCCCGCCCGATCACACCTCGAGGAACGCGCTCAGCGCCGCTGCCAGGATCCACGGGTCGTCGGCGCCGACGAGTTCTCGGGCGGAGTGCATGGAGAGGCCGGGGATGCCGATGTCGAAGGTCTCGATGCCCAGGCGGGTTGCGGTGAGGGGGCCGATGGTGGTGCCGCAGGGCTGGTCGTTGCGGGATACGAAGGTCTGCCAGGGGGTGCCGGCCTTTTCGCAGGCCTTCGCCCACACCGAGCGGCCTACGCCGTTGGTGGCGTAGCGCTGGTTGGCGTTGACCTTCAGGACCGGGCCGCCGTTGGGCCGGGGGCGGTGGCCGCCGTCGTGCTTCTCGGGGTAGTTGGGGTGCACGGCGTGGGCCATGTCGGCGGAGGCGACCACGGATCCGGCGTACGCCCTGGCCCGGGCGTCCACGCCGCCGCCGCGGACTTCGATCAGGCGCTCCAGGACCGCCTCAAGGAAGGGGCCGCTCGCGCCGGAGATGGAGTCGGAGCCGGTCTCCTCGTGGTCCATGGCGGTCAGGACGGGGATCGGGGCGTCCGCCGGGAGGCCGCCGGTCACCGCGGCCGCCAGCGCCGCCACCGACGCGTGGACCGAGACGAGGTTGTCCAGGCGTCCGCCGGCCACGAAGTCGGCGTCCTTGCCCAGGTACGCGGGCGGGGTCACGTCGTAGGTCATCAGGTCCCAGCCGAGCACGTCCTCGGCGCGCAGCTCGTGCTCGGCGGCGATGAAGGCGATCAGGTCGCCCTCGTGCACGTCGCCGAGACCCCAGATCGGCGCGAGGTGCTGCTGGGGGTTGAGCTTGAGGCCCTCGCTGTTCACGCCGCGGTCCATGTGGATCGCCAGTTGGGGCACGCGCAGCAGCGGGCGCTCGATGTTCACCAGGCGCTCGGTGCCGTCGCGCAGCACGAGGCGGCCGGCCAGGCCCAGGTCGCGGTCCAGCCAGGAGTTGTACAGCGGGCCGCCGTAGATCTCGACCGCGATCTGCCGCCAGCCCTGCGAGCCGGTGTCCGGCACCGGCTTGACCCGCAGGTTCGGCGAGTCGGTGTGCGAGCCGATGACGCGGAACGGCCGCGCGGCCTCGGCGTCCTCGGGCAGGTACCAGGCCACCAGGGCGCCGCCGCGGATCACGTACCTGGCGCCGGTCGCCGCGCCGTCCGCCCAGGAGTCGGTCTCGGGCAGCCGGGTGAAGCCGGCCCGCTCCAGCCGGGCCGCCGACTCGGCCACCGCGTGGAAGGGCGTGGGCGCGGCGCGCAGGAAGTCGAGCAGGTCATCGGTGTGGGCGCGGTCGAATTTGGTGGCCATGGGGACCAGAGTAGTCAACGGTCGTGCACAGGGTCAGAACGGCTTCGGGATCAGCAGCTCGACATTGCGGTCCGCGGCCGCGCCGCGCCTTCCGTCGGAGCCCGGCTCGGGCCGCGCGCGCTGCTGCCAGTCGTTGATGCCGAGCAGCCGGGACAGGCCGGCCAGCTCGGTCGGCGCGGACAGGTCCCAGCTCGGCTGCTCGGGGCCGACGTGGTCGATGATCGTGCCGAAGACGGAGAGGGTGCCGTCGCCGTTGTCCGCCAGCTCGATCAGCCGCGCCTGCTGCGGCCAGTCGATGTGCGAGGCCGTGTTCAGCTCCCAGAAGCCGCCGGGCACGTTCGACTCGGGGTGCCTGGCGTGCGCGGTGACGCCGTTGACGTGGGTGTGGCCGTTGACCCACAGCACCACGTTCGGATACCGCAGCAGCAGGTCCCTGACCCGGGTGCCGAGGATCCGGTGCTTGTCCGGGTCGGGGTCGGTCAGCCAGTTGTCCATCGTGGCCACGGTGTGGTGGCTGAAGAGGATGACGAGCCGGTTCCTGCCGGGGCCGTCGACCTGGTGGCCCTCCTCGTCCAGGTACTCGGCCGAGTTGGCCAGCAGCTCGGCCTCCAGCCAGCGGAACTGCTTCTCGTCCAGGGAGCCGTTCGCGCCGCCGACCGGGTTGACCGTGTCCAGCACCAGGCAGCGGATCGAGGTGCCGTCCACGGCCTGTGCGTCGAAGCCGTAGTACGCGGTGCCCTCGGTCCTGTTCGTCTCCGTGAAGCCGTGGCCGACGGGCGCGCCGAGCGTGTGGAAGTGCTCTTCGACGACCTGCGCGCGCGTCAGTGGCCTGCGATCCGGATCCGCCGTCACGGTGCGGAAATCGCCCGCGAACAGGGTCTTGATCGCGTGCGGCGAGAGCCGGAAGAGGTCGATCGCCATGCGCACGAGACTCGTGCCGTTCGGCAGTTCCACCGCCTTGTGGTCGCCGGTCGCGTACTCGTCGGCGCCGTAGATGTGCGGCAGGTTCCCCTGCAGCAGCGCGTCGTGGTTGCCGTACGTCGAGTACCAGGGCATCCGCAGGCCCTCGGCGGTGAACTGCGCGAGCGCCTTCTCCAGCAGTCCGCTGATGATCGGGAAGCCGTGCAGCGCGCGCGGCCGGTCCTCGATCTGGCCGTCCGGGGTGCCCTCGGGATGCCAGTAGTGCACGTCGTAGTGCGCCCAGTCCATGACGCCCTCGTAGGTGCCGAGCTTGCCGGAGTCGGGGCGCAGCGGGCCGCCGTCGAGCACGTCGATGAACCAGCGGAATTCGTTGTACTGGCTGTTGTCCGCGTTGTCCCCGGTGCTCACCGCGAAGGCGAGCGGCATCCCGTACACCGGCCCTACGCCGATCTCGTTGATCCGCCGCACCATCGAGTCCGCGACGTGAACGGAGAGCATCTCGTTCGTGCGGTAGGAGCCGGTCACGTTGGCGAGCCCGGCGAAGCGCGAGCCGGGATCGTTGTACCGGTCGAGGAATTCGACGCGCGCCGGGGACTGGTGGTCGACCAGGTGCACGTCGGTCAGTTGAGCGAAGGCGAGCAGCGGCCGGGGATCCGCAGGCGCGGCGGGCGGCGCGGCCAGCTCCGTGCGCAGGACGTGGGTCTCGCCGGGGCCGGTGACGATCGGCCGGAAGCCGCCCTCGCCGGGCGGGCCGGCTATCAGCGTGCGCTCGATCGTGGTCCCCCGCGGCGCGATCGGCGCCACCCT
>DASTAE010000179.1:0-10396 GCA_035712985.1 Actinospica sp. | reverse complement strand
CCCGTCAGGCGACGCGCGTGCGGACCTTCTGGCATTCGCAAAAGAGGGCCTGGAAGCGATGCGCCGTCACCCGTGGGTACCAGCGCTCGTACTCACGCGTCCCACGATCGGCCCAAACTCGTTGCGCTGTACGGAGTACTTCCTCGCGGTCATGGCCGGGAGCGAACAGGCCGCCGACACCAAGATGGAGCTCTTCGCGATGCTCAACAGCTCCATCTGCATGTACGCGCAGTGGGAGGCGAACCAGCGCCAGGCCGGCGGCGGCGAGCAGTGGCAGACGGAACTGGTGACCTACCTGGCGCAGGCGGCGGCCACCGGCGAGTACCCGCACCTCGCCGCCACCTTCGCCGCGAGCACCGGCCCGGCGCCCGACCTCGACCCCGATGTGTTCTTCGCGCGCGCGATGGACCGCGTCATCAGCATCGTGCTGGCCGCTTGACCTGGAGTGGACTCCAGCTCCTACGGTCTTCGCATGGGGACGGAAACCATGCGCTATCGCATTCTCGGCGGGACCGGCATCGAGGTCAGCACGCACTGCCTCGGCGCGATGATGTTCGGTCAGATCGGCAATCCCGATCACGAGGACTGCGCCAAGATCGTCCACGCGGCGCTGGACCAGGGGATCAACTTCGTCGACACCGCCGACATGTACGGCCACGGGGAGAGCGAGGAGATCGTCGGCATGGCGCTTGAGGGCCGCCGTGACGACGTCGTGCTCGCCACCAAGGTCCACTATCCGGTGGACCGCGCTCCGGAGCGGGATCGCCCGAACCGCGACGGAAACTCGCGCCGCTGGATCACCAAGGCCGTCGATGACAGCCTGCGCCGCCTGCGGACCGACTGGATCGACCTCTACCAGATCCACCGGCCCGATCCGCGGACCGATATCGAGGAGACGCTCGCGACGCTGACCGACCTCGTGCGCGCCGGGAAGATCCGCGCGTTCGGCACCTCGACCTTCCGGCCCGAGGAGATCGTCGAGGCCTACCACGTCGCCGACCGCCGCGGCCTGTACCGCTTCCGGACCGAGCAGCCGCCCTACTCGATCCTCACCCGCGGCATCGAGGCGTCGGTCCTGCCGGCGACGCAGCGGCTCGGCATGGGCGTGCTCACCTGGAGTCCACTCGCCTTCGGCTTCCTGTCCGGCAAGTTCCGCAGGAACGCCGCCGTCGATATGACGGACCGCCGCCCGTCGCTCAACCCGGGCCGATTCGATCCGGACCTGCCGGGGAACGCCGCGAAGTACGACGCCGTCGAGAAGCTGGCCGCGCTCGCCGACGAGGTCGGCTGCACGCTGCCGCAGCTCGCGGTCGCCTTCGTCGTCGCGCACCCGGGCGTGACCTCGGCGATCCTCGGCCCGCGCACGATCGACCAGCTGGAGAGCCTGCTGAGCGGCGCGGGCCTCGTCCTCGACGACGAGGTGCTGGACCGGATCGACGAGATCGTGCCGCCGGGCGTGGACCTCTACGACCCGACCGTCGGCAACCGCGTCAGCCCCGCGCTCACCGAGAAGAAGCTCCGGCGCCGCCCGCTCGAGGAACGGGCGGCCGCCGCGGGTGAATAGAGTTGCGCGTGAATGCATAGTGTTCCACGTGGAACACTATGCGTCATCGCCCTCATTCGCGTATCGCACATCGGCCACCGTCTCGTTGTCATCGTTCAGCGTGATCTCGACGTCGAGCTGGTGCCCGGCCAGGACCAGCGGCAGCCAATACTTCGCGTCGTCCCACATCCGCTCGTACGGCGGCGCTGAAACCGGATACCACTGCGCGGCGAGCTCCTCGGTCTCGACGAGCTCGCCGCCGAACCGGTCGCACGCGAAGACCGCCACATACGCGTCGTCTTCCGGCTTCTTGGGAAACCGGAACGTGACCGCCCCCATCGGCACGAGATCCGCCGCCGGGACGACCAGCCCGGTCTCCTCGACGAGCTCGCGCGCGCACGCGTCCTCCAGGCTCTCGCCCGGTTCCACCTTCCCGCCCGGCAGCACATGCTTGCCCAGCCCGAAGCCGCGCTTCTTCCTGCCGACCAGCACTTCCCGGACGCCGGACTCCCCGGCCCGGGTCAGCAGGCACTCACAAGCAAGCACAAGGCTCACGGAACAACCCCTCGGTAGCATGGCGGCGTGGAGATCGCGATCGACGACCTGAGCAGTCCCGAGATTATCGAACTGCTCGAAGCGCACGTGGCCGAGATGCGGCGCGTCACGCCCAACCCGGAGAGCGTGCACGCCCTCGACCTCGACGGCCTGCGCCGACCCGAGGTCACCTTCTGGTCCCTGCGGGACGGCGACAAGATCGCGGGCTGCGGCGCGATCAAGCGCCTCGACGCGACGCACGCCGAACTGAAGTCGATGCGCACCTCCACCGCCTACCAGCGCCAAGGCGTCGCAGGGCGCATCCTCGCGCACATCGAGGCCGAGTCCGCCGCGACGGGTGTGACGCGCCTGAGCCTGGAGACCGGCGTCGAGGACTTCTTCGCCCCGGCCCGCGCCCTCTACCTGCGCTCCGGATTCGCTTACTGCGACCCCTTCGGCAGCTACGTCCCCGACCCGCTGAGCGTCTTCATGACCAAGGCGATCGCGTGAAGATCGCGTACCAGGTCGAAGGCGGCGGCCCGCCCCTGCTGCTGCTCGCGGGGCAGGCGAACAACCACCACTGGTGGGACGGCGTACGCGACGACTTCGCGGGCGTCCGCACGACGATCACGCTCGACTACCGCGGCACCGGAGACAGCGACAAGCCCGATTCCCCGTACAGCATCGAGATCTTCGCGCAGGACGCGCTCTCAGTCCTCGACGAACTCGGCATCGAATCCGCGGACCTCTACGGAACCTCGATGGGCGGCCGGACCGCGCAGGTCATCGCCGGCCGCTATCCCGAACGTGTGCGGAAGCTGATCCTCGGCTGCACCTCGCCCGGCGGCGAGCACGGCTTCGAACGCAGCGACGCCGTCCGTCGATCCCTGGGCCGGTTCGACCGCGACGCCGCGCGCCGGGCGCTGGCCGAGTTGATGTACACCCCGGCCTGGCTCGCCGAGCATCCCGGGCCGCACCAGACGATGGGCGACCCCGACATGCCGGACTACGCGCGCCGCCACCACCTGCGCGCGAGCGCCGAGCACGACGCCTGGGACCTGCTCCCCAAGATCCAGGCCCGGACGCTCGTGCTGCACGGCGCCGACGACATCTTCAATCCGGCGGCGAACGCGCCGTTGCTCGCCGAGCGCATCCCCGATGCGCGCCTGCACATGATCGAGGGCGCCCGCCACGCGTACTTCGAAGAGTTCCGCGGTGTGGCGAGCGCCCTCGTCCTGGATTTCCTAGGCTGACGCCGCGTTGAGCGCGCCGATCTCGTCCGCCGAGAGCTCGAGGCCCACACTCGGCAGCAGGTCGGTGAGCTGCTCCAGGGTGCGCGCCGAGGCGATCGGCGCGGCCACGGTCGGCTGCGCGGCGAGCCAGGCCAGCGAGACCGACGCCACCGGAACCCGGTGCGCCGCGGCGATCTCGTCCAGCACGGAGAGCACCCCGTACCCGCGCTCGTTCCGATACGCGGCCACCCCCTCGGCCCGCACCGACTCGACCTCGACGCCGGGACGGTACTTGCCCGCCAGGAAGCCGCGCGCCAGGCCGAAGTACGGCAGCGAGGGGATCGACTCCCTGGTCAGGAACGGCGCGGTATCCGCCTCGAACTCGGCGCGCTCCAGCAGGTTGTAGTGGTTCTGCAGGGCGCTGTACCGCGCGAAGCCCTCGCGCTCGGACACGGCCAGCGCCTCGGCCAGCCGCGGCGCGGTGTAGTTCGAGGCCGCGATGTAGCGGACCTTGCCGGAGCGCACCAGCGAATCGAAGGCGCCGAGCGTCTCCTCCAGCGGAACGTCCTCGTCGTCGCGGTGCGCATAGTACAGGTCGATGTGGTCGGTGCCGAGCCGCTGCAGCGATTCGTCCGCCGCGGCGAGGATGTTCGCCGCCGAGAGCCCGGTACGGCTCTTCTTCATCGCCACCTTCGTGGCCAGCACGATCGAGGAGCGGTTGCCGCGCGCCGCGAACCAGCGCCCGAGCACCTCCTCGGACAGCCCGCCCTCGCCGTTCACCCGCGCGCCGTAGACGTCGGCCGTGTCGATGAAGTTGCCGCCCGCCGCCGCGTAGGCGTCCAGGACCGCGAAGGAGTCCGCCTCGTCCGCCGTCCAGCCGAAGACGTTCCCGCCGAGGCAGAGGCCGTAGACATCCAGGTCAGTGGTACCGAGTTTGCTCATACCCTCCGCAACACGGTCCCGCCGCGCCCTGTTCCTTCAAAAGATTCGTTCGCTGATCCATTGTTTGACTTTCGATTCATTGGTACCTTCCTCGCATCAGTCCCTGAGGAGGCACGTCCGTATGTCCAAGGCCATTGACCGCGCCCGACTCCGCCAGCTGCTGGAACACGAGCAGACCGCGTTCCTCCGGCGCAATCCGCGCTCGGCGGGGGAGTACGCGCACGCCGACTCGCTGTTCGGCCGCGTGCCGATGACATGGATGAACAAGACCTCCGCGCACTTCCCGCTCTACCTCGACACCGCGCGCGGCGCGCACATGACCGACCTCGACGGCCACGAGTACGTCGACTTCTCCCTCGGCGACACCGGCTCGATGGCCGGCCACAGCCCCGCCCCCGTCGTCGAGGCCGTCCGCCACCGGGTCGAGGACCTCGGCGGACTGGCCGTGATGCTGCCGACCGGGCAGGCCGAGACCGCCGGAGCGCACCTGGCCGAGCGCTTCGGCCTGCCCCGCTGGTCCTTCTCGCTGACCGCCACCGACGCCAACCGCTGGGCGATCCGGCTGGCCCGCGCCGTCACGGGACGGCAGAAGATCCTGGTCAACAGCTACTGCTACCACGGCTCCGTCGACGAGTCCCTCATCGTCACCTCGCCCGACGGCAAGGGCGCGCCCCGCCCCGGCAACGTCGGCGCGCCGGTCGCGGTGACCGAGACCAGCCGCGTCGCCGAGTTCAACGACCTCGAGGGCCTCGAGCGCGAACTCGCCCACGGCGACGTGGCCGCCGTGCTGATGGAGCCCGCGCTCACCAACATCGGCATCGTGCTGCCCGAGCCCGGCTACCTCGACGGGGTCAGGGACCTGGCGACCCGCTACGGCACCCTGCTCATCCTCGACGAGACGCACACCTTCTGCGCGGGCCCCGGCGGCGCGACCAAGGCCTGGGGCCTGAGCCCCGACGTGATCACCATCGGCAAGGCCATCGGCGGCGGCATCCCCGCGGGGGCCTACGGCCTGTCCGCCGAACTCGCCGACCGGCTGCTCGGCCGCGAGGACCTCGACCTGGTCGACATGGGCGGCGTCGGCGGAACCCTCGCGGGCAACGCCCTGTCCATCGCGGCCGTCTGCGCCACGCTCGGCGAAGTCCTCACCGACAAGGCCTTCGAGCACATGCACGCCCTGGCCGAGCGCTTCGAGGCGGGCGTGACCGAGGTCATCGCCGCCCATGACCTCCCGTGGTCGGTGACCCGCCTGGGCGCCCGCGTCGAATACCGCTTCGCCGACCCGGCCCCGCGTACCGGCACCGAGGCCGCCGCCGTGCACGACCAGGAGCTCGACGACTACCTGCACACCTACCTCGCGAACCGCGGCATCCTGATGACCCCGTTCCACAACATGGCCCTGATGTCCCCCGCGACCACCGAGCAGGACGTGGACCTGCACTCGCGCGTCTTCGCCGCGGCGGTCGCCGAACTCCTCGGGGAGCACCCGGTACCCTCGGCTCCATGAGCACCCCGCGCCTGGACGACACCGACAAGCAGATCCTGCGGGCACTGCAGCACGACGGCCGCGTGTCCTACGCCGACCTCGGCCCGGCCGTGGGCCTCTCCGCCCCCGCCGCCCGGGCCCGGGTCCAGCGCCTGATCGACACGGGCGTGGTCCGCGTGGTCGGCGTCACCGACCCGATCGCCCTGGGCCTGCCCACCATGGCCATGCTGGGCGTCCGCGCCGAGGGCGACATCCGCGCCGTGGCCGACGCCGTCTCCGCCTGCGAAGGCGTCATCTACGTGGTCCTGACCGCGGGCGCCTTCGACCTCTTCGTCGAAGTCGTCTGCCACACCCCCGCCGAACTCCTCGCCGTCGTCAACGACCGCATCAAGCCCGTCCCCGGCGTGACGCACGTCGAGACGTTCACCTACTTCGGGATCCACACGCACCGGTTCGTGTGGGACGTGCCGTAGAGCGCGGCAACCATTTCGAAGTCTGCGACGACTAGTGCACCGACAACCCACAAGTCGGGCACGTGGCGAGGAAGAGCGGACCTTGAAACTGTTGAAGCGGCTCGAGCTGGACGCGGCGACGTGCACCGGAAGCGCCGAGCAGAACTTCACCTTCACGCCGGTGAGCGGAAGCGCCGACGTCTTCACGATCGATACGCGGAACGCGAACGAGTGCCTCGATGTGACGGCGCGTTCGAAGGCTGACGGCACGCCGATCATCCAGTACGTCTGCAACCATCAGACCGACCAGCAGTTCCACAGGCTCGCCGTGTCCGGTGCGGGGTACAACCTGCAGGCCGGCAGCACCAGCACCAGCACCTCGATCGTCATCGCCCGCGTCATGCCGATGAGCTGAATGCCCATGAGCTGAACGCCCATAGGCTGACGCACTGACCAGCTGGTCCTCAATCCCTGCGGTTGAAGACCAGCTGGTACGCGGCGGTTCCCCAACCCGCGACCGCCGCAAAGAACGCGAGCAACGCGTACTGACTCCCCGTCGCCGCGACAGCGGCACACGCGGCAAGACCGACACACCCGGAAACCATGAAGACCAGCGGCCAGACATCGCGCCGCTGGTCTTCCCTTCCGCCGACGTACGGGATGCGGACCTCCACACCCTCCGCCGCCCCACGCACCGCCGCCTCGTGCAGCAGCCCCCGCAACTGAGCGACGGTCAACTTCACCTCGACCTCGCCCACCGGGGCGGAGCGCTCGGCGGCAGTGGTGATCTCGTGGTCCACCCCTCCACGATCACGCCAACGCCCCGTGAGCGCCCGCCCTGACGGCTGACCGGGCTACCTCTCACACTCGTTCCCAGCGCCAGCCGTTGTTGTCCTCGCACTGGATCGCATCGCCGTTGCCGTCGATGCCGCTTGCGCCGTGGTCGCTGGTTCGGCAGTATTCGCCCGGCTTGTAGCAGTTGCCGCTGTTCGTGCGCGGATAGCAGCCCTGCTGAGGCTGCTGCGCGGTGGTCTGCGCGGGTTGCGGAGGCTGCGTCGCCGGGGCGGCCGGAGCGGTGATCTGCGCGGCGGGCGTCGGCGTCGGACTCGCTGATGTCGCCGCTGTTGTCACGGGCGCGGCCGCTGTCGGCGCTGTTGCGGTCGACTCGCTTCCGCCGAGATGCGCCAACACCTCGTCCCCGTACGGCGGCACCGTGTTCACAACCCAGTTGGCGCCGACCACGACCTGAATGCTTGTGCCCGAGCCACTCGTGTCGTTCGCGGTGAGCTCGAGCATGTTCGTCGCGTACGCCTGCGCGTCCGCATGGGTGTCGAACACGCTCGCCACCGAATCGCTCCCCGAGCCGTCCGGGGAATCGCAGTCCACTGGACTTTGCGCGCCGACGACCTTGGAACCCGAGATGACGGACGGGCTCGAGCAGGGGATGCCCGCAGCCGAGAGGGCGGACAGCAGAGCGGTCGTGCTGCTGTAGTCGCCCCCGATGACCGACGTATTGCCGACGTCGCTCGGCGTGCCGGCACTGGAGCAGCCGCCGAGCGCGAGTATGACCGCAGCGCTCGCGACGAGCACGGAAATGCGCTTCGCGCGCATGATGACCCCCTCTTGATGAAGAGTTCTGGTCCCACCAGAGGGGCACGCTACGTCGGGATTCGTCCCACCGTTGAGTGTTCGCGGATCTGTGACCTGCCCGTATGCGGATCGAGGCCAAGCCGCGGCCAGGAAAGAGCGGCATCACGCAAATCCGTGATGCCGCTCCTGTCGGCGGTCCGCGGTCCGACTACCAGCCCCGAACCCGCCACTCCTCCAGGTGCGAACGCTCCGCGCCCAGCGTCGTGTCCTTGCCGTGGCCCGGGTAGACCCACGTCTCGTCCGGCAGCACGTCGAAGATCTTGGCGACGACGCCTTCGTACAGGGAGCGGAAGCGCTCCGGGTCCTTCTCGGTGTTGCCGACGCCGCCCGGGAACAGGCAGTCCCCCGTGAACAGGTGGGGGTGGCCCTTGGGGTCGTCGTAGAGGAGCGCGATGGAGCCGGGGGTGTGGCCGGAGAGGTGGATCGCGCGGAGGGTGGCGTCGCCGAAGGTGATCTCGTCGCCGTCGTCCACGAGGGTCTGCGTGGGGACGGGGATGCCCTCGGCGTCCAGACGGCCCGCGTAGGTCTCGGCGCCGGTGGCCTCGACGACCTCGGCGAGGGCCTGCCAGTGGTCGCCGTGCTGATGGGTCGTCACGACCTTCGCCAGCGAGCCGTTCACGAGGCGGACCAGGGTCGGGCCTTCGTTGGCGGCGTCGATCAGCAGTTGGTCGCCGCTGTACCTGCAGCGCAGCAGGTAGCAGTTGTTGTCGAACGGGCCGACGGCCACCTTCGTGATGACGAGCCCGGCCAGCTCGCGCACGTCGGGGGCGCCGCCGACGGTGACGTTTCCGTGGTAGTTCATGCTCGTGCCCTCTCCTTCCGAATCACCGGATCACTTCCAGGTCGGCGGCTTGGGCAGCGCACCGTGCGGCTCGACGTTCAGGCCGTCGCCGTTACTGCGGCCGATCAGCCAGGCGACGAGCGCCGCGGAGGGGCCGCGCACGATGGGCACGTCCTGGTCGTCGGGATCGGCGAGGACCGCGTAGACCCGGTCGTCGCTCCCGTCCTCGTCCTCGGACAGGATCCGGAACGCCGGGGACTCGGCCGTGAAGACCTTGTTCGAGAACCGCGCCGCGATCATCGCCAGCTCCGGCTCGGTGAAGTACTCGGGCCAGTGCGCGGGGGAGTACGCGACCCGCAGGTCGACGTGGTGGATCAGGATCTCCTCGAGCCGCCACCAGGGCAGCCACACGGCCTTCTGCTTCCCGCCGCGCCGCCCCTCGATCTCGTTGTGCCACTGCTCCGGGCTCAGCCGCGCGGCCTGCACGGCGAAGCGCTCGGCGGTCTCGCGCACGTCCGCGAGCAGTTCGGCGGCGGTCCGGTTCGCGCCCGCCTCGATCTCGGTCTCGCGGGCGTCCTCGGTCGCGTACATCGGGCTCTCCACGCCGGTCGCCGCCCACGTCAGCAGCCTGACGACGGCGTCGGCGTTGCGGGCCACGTGGGTGAGCACGTGGCCGCGGGTCCAGCCGGGCAGCAGGGAGGGCTCGCGCACGGCCGCGTCGTCGAACTGCTCGGCGGTGGCGATCAGCTGGGCCGTGGACTCGACGACCCGGGCGAGGGTCTCGGTCGGATCCGGCAGGGGGATCCCGTTCGGGTCGGTTGCCATGCCTCTACTCTGGCGTATCCGGGCCCCGCGCCGCCACGCGCCGCATCCCGTCCGCGCCCCGGTTCGACCGGACGGCACATTTCTGTCGGTGGGCCCGCCTACGATGGGGCGAGGTGGTTTCTCCGCGGCCTCGCGCTGCCGTGGAACGGGGAATCGCCGCAGGTCCGAGATCGCAATGAACCCAGGGAGCAGAGCAGTGGCGGACAAGCTGATCGTGCGGGGGGCGCGGGAGCACAACCTCAAGGACGTCTCCCTCGACCTGCCGAGGGACGCCCTGATCGTCTTCACCGGCCTGTCCGGCTCCGGGAAATCCTCCCTCGCCTTCGACACGATCTTCGCCGAGGGCCAGCGCCGCTACGTCGAGTCCCTCTCGGCCTACGCGCGGCAGTTCCTCGGCCAGATGGACAAGCCGGACGTGGACTTCATCGAGGGCCTTTCCCCGGCGGTCTCCATCGACCAGAAGTCGACCTCGAAGAACCCGCGCTCGACCGTGGGCACCATCACCGAGGTCTACGACTACCTGCGCCTGCTCTACGCGCGCGCGGGCCGGGCGCACTGTCCGGAGTGCAAGCGGAGCATCTCCCGGCAGAGCCCGCAGCAGATCGTGGACCGGGTCCTCGAGCTCGAGGAGGGCACCCGCTTCCAGGTGCTGGCCCCGGTGGTCCGCGAGCGCAAGGGCGAGTACGCCGAGCTGTTCAAGGAGCTGCAGGCCAAGGGGTACAGCCGGGCCCGGGTGGACGGCGTGGTGGTCCAGCTCGCCGAGCCGCCGACCCTCAAGAAGCAGGAGAAGCACACCGTCGAGGTGGTCATCGACCGGCTCGCGGTGAAGGAGTCGGCCAAGCGGCGGCTGAACGACTCGATCGAGACGGCGCTGCGGCTGGCCGGCGGCATGATCACGCTCGACTTCGTGGACCTGCCCGAGGACGATCCGCAGCGCGAGCGGATGTACTC
>DASTAE010000178.1:0-2929 GCA_035712985.1 Actinospica sp. | reverse complement strand
AAACCCCCTGCCTGATCCCGCGATCGACGAGAACGAACCAGGAGAAACGTCATGCCGGTATCCGTCACGATGCCCGCGCTCGGTGAATCCGTCACCGAGGGCACCGTCACCCGGTGGCTGAAGAAGGAGGGGGAGACGGTCGAGGTCGACGAGCCGCTGCTCGAGGTCTCCACCGACAAGGTCGACACCGAGATCCCCTCGCCCGCCGCGGGCGTGGTCATCTCGATCAAGGTCGGCGAGGACGAGACGGTGGACGTCGGCGCCGAGCTCGCGCTGATCGGCGCCCCGGGCGAGGCTCCGGCCGACGCGGCCCCGGCGGCCGCCCCGGCCCCCGCCGCCGCGCCCGCCCCCGCTCCGGCCGCCCCCGCTGCCGCCGCCGCCCCGGCTCCCGCCGCAGCTCCGGCCCCGGCCCCCGCGGCCCCGGCCGCGCCCGCCGGACCGGTCTCCGGCACCCCGGTGGTGCTCCCGGCGCTCGGCGAGTCGGTGACCGAGGGCACCGTCACCCGCTGGCTCAAGTCCATCGGCGACACCGTCGAGGCGGACGAGCCGCTGCTCGAGGTCTCCACCGACAAGGTCGACACCGAGATCCCCTCGCCCGCCGCGGGCGTGATCGTGGCGATCAACGTGGGCGAGGACGAGACGGTGGACGTCGGCACGACGCTCGCGGTCATCGGCGCCCCGGGTGCCGCCCCGGCCCCGGCCGCCGCGCCCGCTCCGGCCCCCGCCGCCGCCCCGGCCCCCGCTCCGGCACCGGCGCCCGCTCCGGCCCCCGCTCCGGCACCGGTCGCAGCTCCGGCCCCCGCGCCGGTCGCCGCCGCCCCGGCACCCGCTCCGGCCCCGGCGCCCGCGGCCCCGACCGCCCCGTCGGTGACCGCCCAGGCCAACGACGAGGGCCCCGGCCCCTACGTCACCCCGCTGGTGCGCAAGCTGGCGGCCGAGTCCGGCGTGGACCTGAACCAGGTGACCGGCAGCGGCATCGGCGGCCGGATCATCAAGCAGGACGTCATCGAGGCGGCCAAGGCGCTGGTCCCGGTCGTCCCGGCGGCCTCCCCCGCGCCCGCCGCGGCCCCGGCCCCGGCGGCCCCCGCGATCTCCCCGCTGCGCGGCCGCACCGAGAAGCTCTCCCGGCTGCGCCAGGTCATCGCCAAGCGGATGGTCGAGTCGCTGCAGGTCTCCGCGCAGCTGACCACGGTCGTCGAGGTGGACATCACCGCGGTCTCCCGGCTGCGCGACCGGGCGAAGCGGGACTTCGAGGCCCGCGAGGGCGTCAAGCTGTCCTTCCTGCCCTTCTTCGCCTCCGCGGCGATCGAGGCGCTCAAGCAGTACCCGCAGCTCAACGCCTCCATCGACACCGAGGCCGGGACCGTGACGTACCACGGCTCGGAGAACCTGGGCATCGCGGTGGACACCGAGCGCGGCCTGCTCGTCCCGGTGATCAAGAACGCCGGCGACCTGAACCTGGCCGGCCTTGCCCGCTCCATCGCGGACCTGGCCGGACGCACCCGGGACAACAAGGTCTCCCCGGACGAGCTCGGCGGCGGCACCTTCACGCTGACCAACACCGGTTCGCGCGGCGCCCTGTTCGACACCCCGATCATCAACCAGCCGCAGGTCGGCATCCTGGGCACCGGCACGGTCGTCAAGCGGCCCGCCGTGGTCAGCGACCCGACCCTCGGCGAGGTCATCGCGGTGCGCTCGATGGTGTACCTGGCCCTGAGCTACGACCACCGCCTGGTGGACGGCGCGGACGCGGCCCGCTTCCTCGGCGCGGTCAAGGCCCGCCTCGAGGAGGGCAACTTCGAGGCCGAGCTCGGGCTCTAGCATGAAAAAGGGGCTTTCGTAACGAAAACGCCCCGGATCATCACTGACGGCGGGCGTGTCGTGACCCAATTGTGATCGCGATACACCCGCCGTTTGGTGTCTTCTCAGCCGTCCCAAGTATCGTTGTCCGGCGAAGGTCGCGGGATCCGAGGAGAAGCATGGCCACCCAGCAGAACAAGAAGGACGCCGCTCAGCGCCGCGCCGAACTGGCGGCCAAGCAGGCGGCCATGGCACGCGCCGAGAAGCGCCGGAAGACGGCCTGGGGCGTGAGCCTCGGCGTGCTGATCGCGGCCCTCGTCGTCGGCCTGACGCTGTTCGCCATACACACCAACAACAAGGACTCGGCCGCGGTCGCCGCCTCCGAGTCGGCGAACTCCACCATCGGCGAGTCCAACCTGCTGGCCCCGACCTGGAGCGGCCTCAAGGGCCAGACCATAGACGGCGTGGGCTCCAACCAGATGGAGCAGCTGGCGTACCACATCCACGCGCACCTGGCGATCTACGTCAACGGCACGCAGAAGACGGTGCCCTACGGCATCGGCATCGAGCAGCCGTGGAGCACCCAGGCGGACGGCAGCTCGGAGTTCGTGGACTCCGGCGCGGCGTTCTACTACCTGCACACGCACGACGACACCGGCGTGATCCACATCGAGTCGCCGTCGCAGACGCTGTACACGCTCGGCCAGTTCTTCTCCGAGTGGAACCAGCCGATCTCCAGCTCCGAGGTCGGCCCGTACAAGGGCGCGGTCACGGTGTTCGTGAACGGCTCGAAGTACACCGGCGACCCGGCCTCGATCAAGCTGACCTCCCACGAGATCATCCAGATCGACCTCGGCAAGGTCGTGGGCTACCAGCCGTACTCCTTCGCCTCCGGACTCTAAGAGCGACCGGGGGATGGCTGCCGGGCTCGCGTGCCGATGGCCGTCGCCTGGTCGCTCTTGTCAGCAATCTGTGGCACTACAGATTCGACGCGACGGCGTCCGAGGCCTTTAGCACAGCTCGCTTCGGGTAGGTGGTCCCCAACGGTCGGTGACGGCCGGGGGACCATCTGTCTTTTCGATCTGAACTCGGCCGGTTTCGGGAGCCTGCATGCGCGCGGATGTGGTAG
>DASTAE010000177.1:0-8173 GCA_035712985.1 Actinospica sp. | reverse complement strand
GCCGTGATCAGCGGGCCGACGCTGCAGATCGAGGCCACCGTGCGCAGCGGCAGCCTGACGATCGTCACCAAGCCCGGCATCGAAGTGATCATGGAGGAGGTGAGCGTCAACAGCGGCTCGGCGAAGGTGCGCCAGCCGAAGGACGCCGCCCCGGTGCCGACGATGCTGCGGGTCACGGTCTCGGGCAGCGTCCGGTCCGGCTCGATCACGGCGCGGCCGCCGCGGCGCGGCTTCCTGGATTGGCTGCGCGGAAAGCAGATCCGCTTCGAGTAACCGGCCGGCGATTTCGAGCGGGCGGGGGTGATCGGTCCGTCGGCCGGACCGCGGGCCGACGGACCGGTCACCGGCTCATCGACCGCGGACCCGGCGGCCCAGCGGCAGGACCCTGATGCGCGTGTGCCGCTCCACCAGGCCCCAGAGTCCGCGCGGCAGCCAGATCGACGCGGGCACGCAGGCGGCGCCGAGCACGATCAGGTACCACGCGCCGTCCGCCGCGAAATACTGCTGCACGATCGTGAACAGTGCCGCGCCGATGATCGGGCCCTCCAGCGTGCCGATCCCGCCGAGCAGCACCATGAAGATCATGTAGGCGCTCCACTGCACGCTGTACGCGGAGTCCGGCGCGACGTTGAGCTGGCTGACGATGACCAGCCCGCCCGCCGCGCCGCAGCCCGCCGCCGCGACCAGGTAGACGGTCCGCTTGGCCGACCCGACGCGCACGCCGCTGCTCCCGGCGGCCGTCTCGTCGTCCCGGATCGCGGTCAGCGCCAGGCCGATGCGCCCGCGCAGCAGCAGGAAGCAGCCGAGGGCGCAGCACACCGCGACGCCGAGCGCGCTCCAGTAGGTCTCCGCGTCCCGCAGCACCGGGTCGATGCCGGAAAGCGTGGTCAGCGCGCTGCCGCTGCCCGCTCCGAGCGAGTCGTCCTGGATGGTGAGCAGATGCCAGACCTCTGCGATGGCCCAGGTGCCGACCGCGAAGTAGTCGGCGCGCAGCCGGAACACGGCGAACGACGTCGGCAGCGCGATCGCCGCGCACACCACCCCGGCGAGCCAGACGCCGAGGAAGGGCTGCACTCCCCAGTTGGAGAGTTGGAGAACGGCGTACGCGCCCAGGCCGACGTAGGCCTGCTGGCCGACCGAGACCAGGCCCGCGTAGCCGGCGAGCAGGTTCCACATCATCGCCATCGCGGCGAGGTAGAAGAACACGACCATGGTCTGGGTCACGCCGGTGACCAGGACATAAGGCAGGTACGCGAGGACACCGACGAGCACGACGATGCCGATCGCCACGTACCGCGCCGAGCGGCCGCCGCGCTCCACGCGCAGGAGATCGCTCATGCGAGCCTCCGGCGCGGCAGCATGCCCTCGGGTCTGAGGATCAGCACGAGCAGGAAGAGGAGATGGCCTGCCAGTAGCGTATCCGCGGGATCGGCCTGACCCGCGACGTTCTGCGCGATACCGAGCGCGATGCCGCCGAGCAGCGTGCCCCAGAGGGAACCGAGCCCGCCGATCACAACCGCCTCGAAGCCGAAGAGCAGTTCGCTGGGGCCGGAGCTCGGCGAGACGGAACTGCGGGCCGCGAACAAGAGCCCTGCGAGCGCGAGTGTGCCGAAGGCGAGGGCGGTCGCGATTCCGTACAGGTGACGCGGATTGCCGCCGACGAGGCTTGCCGCCTGCGGATCGTCGGAGGCCGCGCGCAGCATCCGTCCGGTGCGGTTTCGGCTGAGGTAGAACTCCAGGCCGCCGAGGACGACGACCGCCAGACCTAGGATCAGTAGGCTGAGGTATGACAGGGATATCTGACCATTGACGCGGACGGACTGCGTGCCGATCGATCCCGGACTCAGTGCCCTGCTGTCGGCCGTGTAGCCCTGCAACAGCGAGTTCTGGATCAGCACGGACAGGCCGAACGTGGCCAGCAGCGGGGGCAGCGCGCCGCCGTTCATCGCGCGGTTCAGCATCCCGCGTTGCACGGCGTATCCGAATACGGCGAAGACCGGGACCGTCAGCACAGCAGCCCACAGCAGGCTGATCCCGGTTGCGGAAATGAGGCTGTAGGCGATGAACGCCGCGAGCACCGCGAAGTCGCCGTGCGCCAGGTTCACGATCCGCATCACGCCGAACATCAGCGAGAGCCCGCAGGCGAACAGCGCGTAGAGCCCGCCGACCAGCACTCCCTGGACGACCGCGTTCACCCAGATCACGAGGCCTCCCGGAACGCGCCGAAGTACGCAGCCTCGATCTGCCCGCGGGTCAACGCCGTGGGCGCGCCGCTCAGCCGGATCCGGCCCTCCAGCAGGCAGTGCACGTAGTCGGCGCTGCGCAGCGCGAGGTTCACGTCCTGCTCGACCAGCAGCACGGCCGTGCCCTGCTCGACGATCTTCGGGAGCGTCCGGTACACGCTCGCGATCACGACCGGGGCCAGTCCGAGCGAGAGCTCGTCGAGCAGGAGAACCCGGGGGTTTCCCAGTAGCGCGCGGGCGAGCGCGACGGCCTGCTGCTCGCCGCCGGACAGGGCCGCCGCGCGTTGGCCGGACCGTCCGGAAAGCCAGGGGAACAGCTCGTAGACCGCCGGCAGATCCCACGGACCGGGGCGTTTGCGGTACTGGCCGGTCTGCAGGTTCTCCCG
Organism: Actinospica sp.; assembly: GCA_035712985.1. Lineage (GTDB taxonomy): Bacteria > Actinomycetota > Actinomycetes > Streptomycetales > Catenulisporaceae > Actinospica. The sequence goes on along the minus strand of DASTAE010000177.1, from coordinate 5,544 downwards.
CACGGTCAGCGAGGGGAAGAGCCGGCGGCCCTCCGGGACCAGCGCGATCCCGGCGCGAAGCCGTCGATGCGCGGGCAGCCTCGTCACGTCGGCGCCGTCGAGGACGACCCGGCCGTGCTCGGCGTGCAAGAGCCCTGCGATCGTTTCCAGCAGCGTGCTCTTCCCGGCCCCGTTGGCGCCGATCACCACGACGACCTGGCCCGCGTGCACGGAGAGACCCAGCCCGCTGACGGCGAGCAGCTGACCGTGCCGCACGGACAGGTTCTCGACCTCCAGCAGCGCGCTCACTCGAGCTCACCGCCGAAGTAGACCTCGCGCACCGCCGGGTCCGCGAGCACCGCGTGCGGCTCTCCGTCCGCGAGGATCCGCCCTTGGGCCAGGCAGACCAGGCGGTCGACGCTGCGGGTCAGCGCGTGCACGACGTGCTCGATCCAGACGACCGTCACGCCGTCCTCGCGCAGGCTCCTGATGATCTCGACGAGCTCGACCACCTCCGGCTCGGTCAGTCCGCCGGCCACCTCGTCGAGCAGCAGCAGCTTCGGTCCGCCCGCGAGCGCCCGCGCGAGTTCCAGACGCTTGCGGGAGAGCAGGCCGAGGCGCTCGGCCCGCTCGTTCGCCGCGTCGGCGAGGCCGGTCCGCTCCAGCGCCGCGTACGCCGCGGCATCGGCGGCCCGACCGCGTAGCCCGGCGGTGTGCGACGCCGCGACCAGCGTGTTCTCGAACACCGTCATCCGGCCGAAGGGGCGCGGCACCTGGTACGTCCGGCCGATGCCGAGCCGGGCGCGCGCGGCGGGGGAGAGGCCGTCCAAGGGCCGCCCGTCCAGGCTGATCCGCCCCGACTGCAGCGGCAGTTGGCCGCCGATCAGCGAGAACAGCGTCGTTTTGCCGGCGCCGTTCGGCCCGACCACGCCGAGCGCGGCCCGCCGCGGCACGCGCAGGCTGAGATCCTCGGCCACCACCACGCGCCCGAAGCGGTGGCCGAGCGCGGCCAGGTCGAGCAGCGGTTCCTCCTCCGCGTCGGTCTCGGTCATGCATGCGTCAGGGTCAGGGTGCCGTTCTCCGGCACGGCCGTGTTCAGCGCGCTGTCCACGATGTACAGGTCCCAGGGGAAGGAAGTGCCCGGCTTCCACTGGCCGCCGCACAGCTTCTGCAGCGCGACGCCCTTCTCCGGCCCGCTGGTGAAGTCCAGCGGCCCGCTGATCCCGGTGATCTTCATCGATTTCAGCTGCGCCGCGACCTCGGCCTTGTCCGTCGGATCGCTCGCGCCCTTCAGGGCCGCCTGCGCGATCTCGAACAGCGAGTAGCAGGAGCCGAGCGCCTGCGACCACTGATTGCCCGAACTGGCCGAATACGCCTTGGCCAGGTCCGCGGCCGAGACCCCGTCCAGCGGCGAGGTGTAAGGGTTCTGCGGGCTCCACCAGACGTCGGTGGCGATGTTGTTGCTCAGGCCGCCGAGCGCCACGGCCTCGGCCGGGAAGAGCATGACCTTGGCGACGGTCGCGAGCCTGGGCTGGTAGCCCTGCTGCGCCGCCTGCTTCCAGAAGGTCTGGAAGTCCGGCGGGATCGGCGTGCAGGTGAACAGTTCGGCGCCGGAGCCCTTGAAGGTCGCGATCTCCGGGCTGAAGTCCGTCAGCCCGTCCTGGTAGGCGCCGGTGGTCACCGGTGTGTAGCCGCCCTTCGCCATGAAGCCGGGGAAGGCCCCGCGGAAGGCGTTCGCGTCGTCGTCGTTCGGCCACAGGCAGGCGACCTTGCCGTTGTCGATGCCCAGCCTCTTCCACATCGACTGGAAGCAGTCATAGAGCTGATCCACTCCGACGAAGAAGCAGGTGGACCATTCGAAGGACTGACCGTGCGTCTTCCCGCGCCCGAAGAACCAGGCCTCCCAGGGCACGATCGTGGTCACGTTCGGCACGCCGTTGGCCTCGCACACGCTGGAGACCGGGTTCGCGGTGTCCGGCGTGGCCGACGCGACGACGATGTCCACCTGGTCCTGCGTGATCAGCTTCGTGGTCACGGCGCTGGCCTGCGTGGTCGTGGACTGGCTGTCCTCCACGACGATGTCGATGGTGTAGGTCTTGCCGTTCTTGCTGAAGCCCTTGGCGAGGATCGGGGCGAGGCGCTTGAGAACGAAGCCGTCGCTCTGCGCGAAGGAGGAGAGCGCGCCTGTCTGTGGGCTGACATACCCGATCTTGAGCGTGGTACCGGTACTGCTTCCCCCGCTGCCCTTCAGTCCGGAGGAGCATGCGGACAACCCGCCGCCGGCGGCGCCCAAGCCGAGCGCGCCGAGCGCCGCGGTGCTGATGAGCCGACGTCTCGTGGGTCCTGTGGGATCGATTGCACCAGACAACTGCGTCTCCTCAACGGCTGATGACGGAGCGTGCGGTTCGGCAAGTGAACAAACGTCTTGCAGGCGAACGTAGGACCGGGATGACGGTCCGTCAACACTCGCGGAATCGATCACAGAGTCGCCGCATGATCACGATCGGTGAGGTTTCCTGAAGACCGGCTCCAAGGATCCTGAAGGCTTGCTCCAGCGGGCCCGATTTTCAGGGAGGCTGAAGATGAAGACGCCGGACTATACGCATGACCCACCCGCCCCAACGCCGCCTCGTCGCCCTCGACCTCATGCGGGGGTACTACGTAGGCGTCCTCGCCGCGATCCACCTCGACTACATCCCGTCGCTGCTCGGGTTCGTCGACGGACGCGGCGCGCTCCTGGTCTCCGAGGCCGAGGGCTTCTTCATGATCTCCGGACTCCTGGTCGGCCTGCTGCGGCGCCGTGACCTGGAGAAATACGGGGTACGCAGGATGACGCTGCGCTCCTGGAAGCGTGGCCTGCAGCTCTACGTCGTGGCCGTGCCGCTCACACTGCTGTTCACCCTGATCGGCCGCCTCGCGGTGGAGCACGGCCACCCGGAGGTGAAGGTCGGGCTCGATACCGGCTCATCATGGCCGCGGCTGATTTACCATACGTTGACGTTCCACTACACGTACGGCTGGGCGGACTTCCTGACGTACTACGTGCCGATGTTCCTCCTCGCTCCGCTCGCGGTATGGCTGCTGTCCAAGCGTCTCTGGCCCTTGATCCTGGTGCTCGCCTACGCGGGCTTCTGGCTGCCCTCGCATTACCACACCTCGTACATCAGCCCTTTCCTGCAATGGGGTGTGTACTTCTTCGTCGGGTGCGTGGCGGGCTACCACTGGTACGACATCAGGGAGCTGATGTCGCGGCTCCCGCCGCTCTGGAACGGCCTGATCCGGTACGGCCTGATCGCCGCGACGGTCGCGCTCTACGTCGCCGGCCTGCTGCTGATCTACCGGCCGCACCTGGTCTCGGGCGACGGCATGTACTACCACCTGTTCGAGAACAACCGGCTGGGCCTGCTACGGCCCTTCGCCGCCCCGGTCAGCGTCGCCGGGACGTATCTGCTGATCCGCCGCTACGAGGAGCCGATCAGCCGCACCGTCGGCAAGATCCTGATTCCCTTCGGGCGCAACTCGCTGTACGTCTACGTGGCCCAGAGCTTCGTCGTCTTCCTGGTGCCCTTCGCCTTCAAACCGCACGACTTCCTGATCAACACGGTCTTCGACGCCACGGTCATCGCGATCATCTACCTCGGCGTGCGCACGAGGTTCCTCGCCTTCCTGATCCCCCGCACCTAGGGGACCGCGTCCGCGGTTTGCTTGCCGCCAAAACAAATCTTTGCCTAGGATGACGGGTTCGCCCCCTAGCGGACCCGTCATGTGTCTGTTACGTTACGCACCGCTGCCCAGTTTGTTCGCTCGAACAACCAATACTTCCTCGTTCAAAGGAGAACGACGATGCATGCGGCGCACCCATGGCTCCGCGCACTACGGCCCCTGATCTCCACCGCGTCGGTCCTCGCCCTCACCGGAACCGCATTGGTGGCCGGCTTCGCCGCCCCGGCGCTCGCCGCCACCGCCTCGGGAGGTCCCGGAACGACCCCCGACTGGAACGAGAGCGGCGGGGTCCAGGGCTTCGCCGACTCGGTCAGCTCCTCCTCGAAGGTCGCCTACACGATCGGCAACGGTGAACTCGAGAACGTCTTCTATCCCGAGGACGACGAGCCCGACACCTACGGCCTGCAGTACTACGTGACCGACGGCTCCACGTTCACCAACTCAGAGGTCTCCAACACCACGCACGCGGTGACCCTCGCCGACTCCACGTCGCTGACGTGGCAGCAGACGAACACGGCCTCCAACGGCGACTTCAAGATAGTCAAGACCTACATCGCCGACCCGAACGCGAACGTCGTGCTCATCCAGACGACGTTTACCAACGAGACCTCGTCCCCGCTCTACCTCTACGCCGACTACCAGCCGTACCTCGCCAACCAGGGCGACGGCAACACCGGCGGCACCGACTCGACCAGCGGCGACCTCGAGGCGATCAACGGCTCCGTGGCCAGCGCGCTGTCCGCGAGCACCGGATTCACCGAGTCCAGCACCGGCTACGTCGGCACGAGCAGCTCCGGCGTCACGCAGCTGGCCGGCGGATACGGGCTCTCGACCACGTACTCAGGGGTCTCCGGCAGCGGCCATCTCGATCAGACCGCCGAGATCCCCGTGAACAGCTCGGGCTCGACCTCGTTCACCCTGGCGCTGGCCTTCGACAGCAGCGAGTCCTCCGCGATCAGCGACGCGTCCACCGCGCTCGGCACCGGATTCTCCTCGCTGGAGTCCAGCTTCGAATCCGGCTGGCACTCCTGGCTTTCGGGTCTCAATTCGCCCCCTGCCTCGGTCAGCGGCACCGCGGCGCTGCTCAACCAGTACTACATCTCGCTGATGGAGCTGAAGGCGGACGAGGACAAGACGTACACCGGTGGATTCGTGGCCTCGCCCACCGATCCCTGGGGAGCCTCGGACAGCGCCGCGAGCAGCGGAAACCACGGCTACCACCTGGTGTGGACCCGCGACGAGTACGAGATGGCCTCCTCTCTGCTGGCGGCCGGAGACTCGACCGACGCGGCGGCCGCGCTCGCGTACATCCTCAAGTACGAGGTCGAATCCAGCGGCGAGGTGAAGCAGAACACGTGGCTGAACGGCAATCAGGAGTGGAGCGGCCAGCAGATGGACGAGGCGGCCGACCCGCTGATCCTCGCCTACCAGCTCGGTGACACCAGTTCCACCGACTGGGCCACGCTGAAACTGGAGGCGAGCTACCTCGTCTCCAACGGCCCGTACACCGGCCAGGAGCGCTGGGAGGAGAACGGCGGATATTCGCCCTCGACGATAGCCGCCGAGATCGCCGGCCTGGTCTGCGCCTACTCACTGGCCACGACCCAGGGCGACACCTCCGACGCCTCGACCTATCTCAGCACCGCGCAGACGTGGGCGAGCAATGTGGACGGCTGGACGTACACCACCAGCGGCTCCGTCGCCTCGGGCTCGTACTTCATCCGCATCGCGCCCAACGGCACGCCCAACGCGTCCGACACCGTCTCCATCTCGAACGGCGGCGGCTCCTACGACCAGCGCGCCGTCGTGGACGCCGGATTCCTGGAGCTCGTGCGCCTCGGC
>DASTAE010000176.1:0-13415 GCA_035712985.1 Actinospica sp. | reverse complement strand
GAACACCTTCATCGGCCAGTACTCGACGGACTGGCAGCACCTGTTCGCCGGCTCCGTGATCGCCACCATCCCGGTGATCATCCTCTTCGCCTTCATCGAGGGAAAGGTCGTCTCCGGCCTCACCGCCGGCTCGGTGAAGTAGCACCCGGTCACAGACCCGGCACAGACCCGCGGCAGCGCGAGCCGCGCCCCAGCGGCCCCGGAGCCACCACTCCGGGGCCGCTCCTCGTCGATCCGCCCACCCGCCCTACGCGCGGCTTGCGCGGGGCTGCGCCAGCGTCGGCGGCCTGCGCGGAATACGTGTACTGAAATGGCAGTGGCCAGGCGAAATGCCTGGCCACGGTCTTGCGTGCGGTGGGACCGGTCGGATTCGAACCGACACCTGTACTACCCCTAAAATAGTTGCCTCTACCGTTGGGCTACGGTCCCAGCCTCCAGATTCTAGCGGACACACTTCTAGCGGCAGTAGTTGTCCGTGGTCGCGTGACAGTTCGGGCAGAGGAATCTGAGGTTCTCGCGGCGGTTGTCGCGGAAGTCGCCGTTGATGTGGTCGAGTTCGAGGGTCAGCGGCCTGCCCTGCCATTCGGGGCCGGTCCCGCATCCGACGCAGCGCTCGGGCATTCCCGTCGTGATGAGTGCTCTGCGAATCATGGGCGGCTTCCGCCGGTAGTTCTGCTCCGGACGGAAGACCAGCAATTGCCCGGGTGGTATGCGGCGGTCACTCGGCTTGCCCGGTTGGTGTCCCTGACCGCCGAAGTGGCTTGTATCGAGCGCCAGGCGCCGTATCTCGTCGCGGACGAGTCGATGACGCGTCCCCGAACGCTCCAGCCCGAGGGCACCTATCACTTCCGCGACGCTCCGGCATGTCGGGACGACGGCACGAAGCAGCGCCTCGTCGACCACGAGCCTGCGTCCTTCGCGCCGGAAACCGGGACTGGTCGGCCTCGGTCTCACCGGCTTCCTGGGTCTGGTCGGGTTGAAGTGGCTCGTGTCCAACCCGAGCATGACTATGCGCCGTCTGAGATGGTGGATCGTGCCGCCTACCGGCTTCGCGCCGAGCCTGGTCGCGACCTCGACCATCGTCAGGGAGTCGGCCACGGCCTCGCGCAGGTCTCCAGGCGGCCACGGTGTCCTCCTCGGTAGAACTGATGAGCGAGGATTCCAGGTTAGGCACATGCCGAACCGCTAGGGAAGAGTATTTATATAAGTCATATGAGCTGACTTGTGCGGGCAAGCGAAAGGGCCGCGGACGGCGCTCGTGGAGGGGAGCGGCGTGCGCGGCCCTTTCGGGCTTGCGGGGATCAGACGGTGGCGACGACGAGGTCCTGGTCCAGCCGGGGGCTGCGGGGGAACCAGGCGTTCTCGCCGGGCTTGCCGATGTTGACGACGACGAGGGTCTTGAAGCCGGACTCGGCGAAGAACTCCTTGTCGATGCCGGCGGCGTCGAAGCCGGTCATCGGGCCGGCGGCGAGGCCGGCGGCGCGGACGCCCAGGATGAAGTAGCCGACCTGCAGGCTGGCGTTCAGGGACGCGGCGCCGAAGCGGTGGTCCTGGCCCTTGAAGATGTCCTGGGCGCCCTGGAAGTGCGGGAACTGGGTGGGCAGGTGCTCGTGGAACTCGGGGTCGTAGGCGAGCACGGCCACCAGCGGGGCGGCCTGGGTCTTGGCCTTGTTGCCCTCGGACAGGTGGGAGACGAGGCGCTCGCGGGCCTCCGGGGTGCGGACCAGCAGTACCCGGAGCGGCTGCATGTTCATCGAGGTCGGGGCGTACTTGACCAGGTCGTAGATCGCGGCGACCTGCTCCTCGCTCACCGGCTCGTCGCTGAAGGTGTTCGCGGTGCGGGCCTCGCGGAACAGCAGGTCCTGCGCGGTCTTGTCGAGAACCAGGTGCTCGTGCAGCTCAGTCATCGTTCTTCCGTTCTTGGTCGTCGGTCGCGTCCCCGGGTCGGGGGAGGGTGCCATCAGGGCCAACCAAGTTGAATCTTAAACTATTCCGCCGCCGCCCTTCGACAGGGTGCGGGACGCGCCGGCCACGATCGCCAGGCCCAGGGCCCAGCCCAGATAGGGCAGCGCGAAGGCCACGAAGGCGGCGAAACCGTGCGACTGGAACGCGTCGGTCTGGCCGAAGTGCACGATGGGCACGAACAGATCCGCAGCGTAGAGCACCGGATAGAACGTCACGTGATCGCCCGGGTGAATGGCGGTCGGCACATCGTAGGCGTAGAAGACGCTCGCGGCCGTCTGAACTGCGACGGCGATGTACGCGGCCCGCCGCGGCAGGTAGCCGTAGCCGAGCAGTGTGCTGGATATCACACTGCCGAAGCGGGAGAGCGGCTGGAAGTCGCGGTGCCGCACGCGCTCCTTCTCGATCAGGATCTGCCGCGCGGCCTCCTCGTGGCCGAGTTCCCGGTAGTACGCGGCCATGAACTCGTAGGGCTGCGCGGCGTAGCCCGGCATCCTGCGGAGCAGTTTGAGCCGCTTCCTGGCGTCCAGATACGGGTCGAAGGCGCCGTAGGTGAAGCCGTCGAGCTGCACGTCGTCGGGCCACGACTCGACCCCGCCGGCGACGTACTGCCCGTTCTCCGTCCGGCCGTCCCGGACGCTGCCCGCCTTCACGTAGTACAGCTGCAGCGGTCCCGAGCCCGGGGCCATGCCGTACACGTCCAGGTGCCCGCCGATCTGAGCGCCCGTCAGCCGCACGGTCCCGTGCGAGTGGAACCCGTCGCCGATGTACAGGCCGCGGCTGACGCTCACGGCGTTGCAGACGAGCGCGGCCCAGGTGGGCACCGTCGTGCGCAGCTTCGCGCCCTTGAAGGACAGCCGCCCGCCGAACTTCGAGCCGGTCAGGTCGATCTGCGCGGCGGCGTCGACGTGGTCGAAGTTGCCGTCGCCGCCGGTGGTGATCGAGTCGCCGGTGATGGACTGGTTGGCGAAGACTCCCTCGGTCGGCGGGTCGCTCAGCGTGGTCTGCTCGAGGCTGATCAGGCCGCCCGCGGTCATCCCGGGCATCCGCAGGTGCCCCTCGACCTTCGCCTGGCTGAAGTAGAGGCTGCTGCCGATCGCCGCGCCGCCGAGGTTGATCGCGATGTCGCCGCCGTTGCGCAACTGCGCGAGGGTCAGGCTCAGTTCCGCGCCGACGCGGGCGTTGATCAGCGTGATCCGGCCGGCGCAGTTCAGCCTGCGGGCCCGCAGATCCGTGTCCACGGTCAGCAGTTGCAGCTTGGCCGCGTCGTCCCCACCGCCGGTTATCTCGACCCGGGACAGCGTCAGGCTGCCGCGCACGTGCGCGCCCGTCGCCCACAGTCGGACAAGCTGACTGTGCTTCAGGTCTATCGACTTGGTCACGGACTGCTCGAGCCGGATCGCGTCGGTGAAGACGCAGTGGAGCATCGTCAGCGGGACGTCGACCGTGCCGTGCCGCAGATCCAGCTCGCCGACGATGCGCGCCCCGCGGATCCGGACGCCCGCCGTGCGCCCCGCGGTGCCCGGCTCGGCCCCGAGCGCGAGCGCCGCGACCACCTCGGCCCGGATCTGCTCGCCGTGCCAGTACTCGACCTGGAGGCCGAAGCCGAAGGCCTCCCAGAGCCGTTCCTCCGGCGCGGTGAGCTCCCCGAGCCACTCCGGTGCATCAGTCATGCGCGACATCCTGGCAGGTCGCGCGGTTGGCGGGGTGGCTACCTCCGCGTACGGGGGAAACCCGATTTCGTTGTGGTGGCCGCGCCGTGTAAGGTCTTCCATGCAGCGAACGAAGCGCGGGGCCCACAAGGCACCGGGCAGCGGGAGCGACGCCCCTTTAGCTCAGTCGGCAGAGCGTCTCCATGGTAAGGAGAAGGTCTACGGTTCGATTCCGTAAAGGGGCTCTTGATTGGCGGCCCGCCCGTGACGTGAACGAGCGTCCACCGGCGGGCTTTCGTCGATCATGGCGGTGTAGCTCAGTTGGCAGAGCAAGCGGCTCATAATCGCTGTGTCACCGGTTCAAGTCCGGTCACCGCTACCGAACCCTGTAGTGCCCCGTGACATCCCGGCCAAGGCCTTGTCTGGTATGGGGTAAAGTGTTGGGGTCCGTTTATCGGCCTGCGTCCGCCAGGATCCAGGCCCCACAGCAGCTACCGATTTGGCAGTAGGAGTCGTACTCGTGGCAGCCACAGACGTCCGTCCCAAGATCACGCTGGCTTGCACCGAGTGCAAGGAGCGCAACTACATCACCAAGAAGAACCGGCGCAACGACCCGGACCGTCTTGAGATGAAGAAGCACTGCCCGCGTTGCAACAAGCACACCCCGCACCGCGAGACCCGCTAGTCGCTGGTCGGTCGGCGTATCGATCGTTCGCCAGGGCCGCCCACCCCGCCTGGGGGAGGGCGGCCCTCGCTATGCTCGCGGTGCGCCCCGCCGGAAGTAGATTGAGGTTTTCGATGGCCCTGGACCAGTCCTTCGTCGGCCGGACCTATCCGCCGACCCCCGCCTACGAGGTCGGCCGGGAGAAGATCCGGGAGTTCGCGGACGCGATCGGCGACCCGAATCCGGTGTACCGGGACCCGGAGGCGGCCAAGGCGCTCGGGCATCCGGACGTCGTCGCCCCGCCGACCTTCCCGATCGTCATCTCGATGCCGGCCGCGGACCAGGTGGTCTACGATCCGGCGCTCGGCTTGGACTGGTCGCGGGTGGTGCACGGGGACCAGCGCTTCAACCACGAGCGGCCGATGCGCCCGGGGGACCGGGTGGTGGCCGTGGTGACCGTCGAGTCCATCAAGTCCTTCGCGGGCAACGACATGATCACGCTGATGACCGAGATGAGCACGGAGGACGGCGAGCTGATCACCGTCGCCCGGGCCCTGCTGGTCGCCCGCGCGGAGGAGGAGCAGTCGTGACCGACGCCGAGGAGCGCTTCGCGGTGGGCTCGGCGCTGCCGCCCGCGAGCTTCCCGATCACCCGCAAGGACCTGGTGCGCTACGCCGGGGCCTCGGGCGACTTCAACGACATCCACTGGAACGGCCGCTTCGCCGTCGAGGTCGGGCTGCCGGACGTGATCGCGCACGGTATGTACACGATGGCCGTGGCCGGCCGCGTGGTGACCGACTGGATCGGCGACCCGGCGGCGGTGGAGGAGTACTTCGTGCGCTTCTCCAAGCCGGTGCCGGTCCCGGACGACGGGGTGGGCGCGCTGATCGAGGTGACCGGCAAGGTGTCCAAGGCGCTCGGCGAGGGCCGGGTGCAGGTGGACCTGACGGTGCAGAGCGCGGGCCAGAAGGTGCTCGGCAAGGCGATCGCGGTGGTGCGGCTCCCGTGAACGAGGCTGCGAACGGGGGCGGCTGGAAGCACGGGGTGCGGCTCGCGGACCTGACCACGCTGCGGCTTGGCGGACCGGCCGGGCACTACTTCGAGGCGGACTCCGAGCAGACGCTGATCGCGGCCGTCAAAGACGCGGAGGGCCACGGGGAGCCGCTGCTGATCCTCGGCGGCGGCTCGAACCTGGTGGTGGCGGACGAGGGCTATCCGGGCAGCGTGGTCAAGGTCGGCCTGCTCGGCGTCACGGCGCGGGACGGGCTGCTGTCGGTGGCCGCGGGCGAGGTCTGGGACGAGGTCGTGGCCCGCTCGGTGGCCGAGGGCCTGGCCGGGATCGAGTGCCTGTCCGGGATTCCGGGCCTGGCCGGCGCGACGCCGATCCAGAACGTCGGCGCCTACGGCCAGGACGTGAGCCAGACCGTCGTGATGGTGGACGCCTACGACCGCGCCACCGGGACGATGACCGTGCTGGACCGCGCCGACTGCCGGTTCACGTACCGGCACAGCGCCTTCAAGGGCAACGCGCGCTACGTGGTCACGGCCGTGCACTTCCAGTTGGAGGATCTCGGCGGCCTCTCGAAGCCGGTGATGTTCCGCGACGTGGCCGAGGCCCTCGGGATCGAGATCGGCGCCCAGGCGCCCCTCGCGCAGGTGCGCGAGGCCGTGCTGGCGCAGCGGCGGCGGCGCGGCATGCTGCTGGACGAGGCCGACCACGACACGTGGAGCGCCGGATCCTTCTTCACCAACCCGATTCTGACCCCGGATCAGCACGCCGCCTTCGAGGGGCGCTGCGCCGAGGCCGGGATCGCGGCGCCGACCGCGTATCCCGAGGCGGACGGCCGGCTGAAGATCTCCGCGGCCTGGTTGATCGAGCACGCGGGCTTCGCGAAGGGCTACGGCTCGGGCCCGGTCACGCTCTCCACCAAGCACACGCTCGCGCTGACCAACCGCGGCGGCGCCGGCACGGACGACCTGGTGAAGCTGGCCGTGGAGGTGCGCGACGGGGTGGCCGCGCGCTTCGGCGTGACGCTGGTTCCCGAGCCCGTCTTCGCGAGCCCCTTGACTTGGTAGTTATCGGTCACTAACTTAGGTCTCATGAGGAGGTCGCGACCATGAGTCCGCGGATGGCGATGGAGGAGCGTCGGGAGCTGGTGCTCCGCGAGGCGATCCCGGTGTTCGCGCGCTACGGGTTCGAGGGCGCGACCACGGCCGAGATCGCCAAGCGGTCCGGGGTGACCCAGCCGTACATCTTCAAGCTCTACGCCTCGAAGAAGGACCTGTTCATCGCGGCCTGCGAGCGCAACATGCGCACCACGATGGAGCAGATGCGCGACTCGGCCGGCGGCAAGACCGGCAAGGAAGCGCTCGAGGCGATGGGCGAGGCGTACGTCGACCGGATGGAGACGAACCGGGACTCGCTGCTGCTGCAGATGCAGCAGTACGCGGCGTGCTGGGACGAGGACGTGCAGCGCACCGTGCGGCACTGCATGCAGGACATCTGGAACATGGTGGTCGAGCTCACCGGGGTCCCGCTGGAGGAGATCGCGGTGTTCTTCGCCAAGGGCATGATGTGCAACGTGATGGCCGCCGCCGGGCGCTCGGACGGCAGCGACCCGCAGTGGCTCCCGGTGCTGATGGCCCTGTGGCCGCACAAGTTCCCGCTGCCGAACGAGCAGTAGGAATCGGCGCCTCGGCGCCCGCGCTCGCGGGCGCCCTTCTTTTTGACCAGCCAAGTTAGTAATCGATAACTACTCTAAGGGGTACGAGGGCGATGACCGAATCGACACTGGCCCGGGACGCGCAGGCGCCGGGCGCCGCCGCGGCCGCGGAGAAACTGGACGAGGCGCCGATCACCATCGGCCACCCGATCCGCACCTTCGTCATCGTGGGCACCGCGATGTTCATGGCGCAGCTCGACAACCTGGTCGTGACCTCGGCGCTGCCCTCGATCCAGAAGGCGCTGCACGCCGGGCTCTCCGGGCTGCAGTGGACCATCTCGGCGTACACGCTCACCTTCGCCGTCTTCCTGCTCACCGGCGCCACGCTCGGCGACCGCTACGGCCGCAAGCGGCTGTTCGGCATCGGCCTGACGGTGTTCACGCTCGGCTCGGTCGGCTCGGCGCTGGCCCCGAACATCGGCACCCTGATCGGCGCCCGCGCGCTGCAGGGGCTCGGCGGCGCGATCATGGTGCCGCTCACGCTGACCCTGCTCTCGGCCGCGGTACGCCCGGAACGGCGCGGGCTGGCGATCGGCGGCTGGGGCGCGCTGGCCGGGGTCGCCGTCGCGCTCGGCCCGGTGATCGGCGGCGCGATCACCGACGCCGCGTCCTGGAAGTGGATCTTCTGGGTCAACGTGCCGATCGGCATCGTGCTGCTGCCGCTGTCCCGGTACTGGCTCAGCGAGTCCCGCGGCCCGGCCAGGAAGCTGGACGTGCCCGGCAACGCGCTGGTCAGCCTGGGCCTGCTCGGCGTGGTCTACGGGCTGATCCGCGGCGGGCAGATCGGCTGGACCCGGCCCGAGGTGCTCGCGGGCTTCGTCGCCGGCGGCCTGCTGCTGGCCGGATTCCTGGCCTGGGAGTCGCGGGTCGAGCAGCCGATGCTGCCGCTGGGCCTGTTCCGCCGCCGGCAGTTCACGCTGGTGAACCTGGCCTCGATGCTGATGTTCTTCGGGATGTTCGGCTCGGTCTTCTTCCTGATCCAGCTCTTCCAGGACGTCTACGGGATGTCCCCGCTGGCGGCCGGCGTGCACGCGCTGCCCTGGACGGCCATCCCGATGGTCGCGGCGCCGATCGCCGGGGCGCTGTCCGACCGGATCGGCGGCCGGGCCATCGTCGGGGTCGGACTGCTCTTCCAGGCCGCCGGGCTCGCCGCGATCGCCGCGGTGACCACGACCACGGCGCCCTACTCGCACGTGATCCCGGGCCTGGTGCTCGGCGGCATCGGCAACGGGCTGTTCTTCGCGCCGATCGCGAACCTCGTGCTCGGCTCCGTGCGCCGCGAGCAGGAGGGGCTGGCCTCCGGGGTGAACAACGCCATCCGGGAGTTCGGCGGAGTGCTCGGCGTGGCCGTGATGGGCGCCATCTTCGCGGCCAGCGGCGGCTACGGGCCGACCCCGACGCTCAGCGCCGCGCAACACTTCGTCAACGGCGTGATCCCGGCCGTGTACACCGGCGCCGTGGTCCTGCTGGTCGCCGCCGCGACCATCTGGGCCCTGCCGCGGCGCGCCCGGATTCCCGCCGTCGGCTAAGCCATTCGACTCCGGACCGGGGAAACGGTTAGACTGCTCGCCAGTGCAGAGCGATCTCACCTTAGGGTCGTAGCTCAACTGGCAGAGCACCGGTCTCCAAAACCGGGGGTTGGGGGTTCAAGTCCCTCCGGCCCTGCACTCTCATCAGCGAAAAGGCATCCAACCACGTGGTTGGGTGCCTTTCTCGTCTCAGTCTCCGCCGTTACCCGTCGGCGGGCAGGTAAGGGCCGCGCTCTGGACGCACGGTTCGAGGTCTGCGACCATGCCCGGGTGCATGGCGCTGTCTCGGTCTTCCTGTACATGGGCGCCGTCCTGGTGGCCCTGGGCGTTTTCGGGTTCCTGACCGAGCGGCGCAAGCGCGGCCGTGACGGGGTCCGGCGGTTCCTGATCTGGTACGCCCTCGCCTGGCCGTTCATGGCTTGCGCGCTCGCCGCGGAGCTCTATCCACGGCTGCATTGGCTCTACTCCGTGTCCATCGCGATCGCGGTGGCCTCGTACGTGGTGCAGATCCGCGGTTGGAGGCGGGCACGGGCTCAGGCGAAGGCCGATCGGCCTCCGGCCGACTCCTGACCCGCGGGGAGGGAGGGGAATTGCGTCCCCGCAGCCGGAGCAACTAGGCTGAAGACCCGATCTTAATAGGAGTAGATCTCCGAAACCGGGGGTTGGGGTTCACGTCCCCCGGCCCTGCACGATGCAGCAGGAATAACGGCCGCGCCGGGCGCCTTCGGTACAGAAGGTAGCCCTGGCGCGGCTTGCGTCGTACGCTTTGCGGTGCGCCGCGTCGATCGCGGGTGCCGAGACCGAGCAGTGAGGTAGACAGGTGAGCCAGACGCGCAGCAACGCCGGCGAGGAACTGGACGGCGTCTCCGACGGCGAAGAGGAGTTCGAGGACTCCGTCGTCGATGAGGACGAGACCGGGGCCGCCAAGCCGTCGCGCGCCGAGCGCAAGGCCGCGAAGCGCCGGGCCAAGCGGGACAAGGCCTCGGGCAAGTCCGCGCCGAAGAGCCCGCGCAAGAAGCGCACCTCGCCCGCGCTCTTCATCCGGCAGATCCTCGCCGAGCTGCGCAAGGTCGTCTGGCCGACCCGCGGCGAGCTGCTCACCTACACCAGCGTGGTCATCGTCTTCGTGGTGGCCATCATCGGCATCGTCGCCCTGTTCGACTACGGCATCACGCACGCGGTCTCCGCCGTCTTCGGCTAAGCCCGCTGAAGTTTCCGGCTAGTCTGGTTAACAGCAGGAAACGGAACCACACAGGGAAGAAGAGGCCGTAGTGTCCGACATCAACGAATCGGATTCGGAGCTGCTCGAGGAGCCGCAGGAGCAGGACGCGGCCGTGGACGTGCCCGAGCCCGAAACGCCGGGCACCGCCGACGACTTCCGTGAGGCGCTGCGCCGCTCGCCCGGCGAGTGGTACGTCGTGCACTCCTACGCCGGCTACGAGAACCGGGTCAAGCAGAACCTCGAGACCCGGATCACCTCGCTCAACATGGAGGAGCAGATCTTCCGCGTCGAGGTGCCGATGGAGGAGGCCGTCGAGGTCAAGAACGGCCAGCGCAAGAAGGTCAAGCGGAACAAGTTCCCTGGCTACGTGCTGGTGTGCATGGACCTCACGGCGGACTCCTGGGGCGTGGTGCGCAACACCCCCGGCGTCACCGGCTTCGTCGGCAACGCGCACGACCCGTACCCGCTCACCCTCGACGAGGTCGTGAAGATCCTCGCCGCGGACGAGCCGGAGGCCGCGGGCGGCGCGCCCAAGCCGGCGGTCGAGGTCAAGGTGCTCGACTTCGAGGTGGGCGACTCGGTCACCATCATCGACGGCCCCTTCGCCACGCTGCAGGCCACGATCAACGAGATCAACGCCGACTCGCAGAAGGTCAAGGGCCTGGTCGAGATCTTCGGCCGGGAGACGGCCGTGGAGCTCTCCTTCTCGCAGATCCAGAAGAACTAGCAGCTAAGAGCCAGGCTTGGCCCGAGCCCGTCCCCGCACGCGTTTTGGTGTGCGGTGACGGGCTCGGGTACTCTTGGCGTTTGTGTCATAAAACCCCGCGCATGCTCGGCGAAAGCGTGCGCGCCGGACGGACACGATCAGGGAAATCACCTTTCCAGAGTTAAGGACCCGGAGCATGCCTCCCAAGAAGAAGCTCGCAGCGATCATCAAGCTGCAGATCAAGGCCGGTATGGCGAACCCGGCCCCGCCGGTCGGCCCCGCGCTGGGTCAGCACGGCGTGAACATCATGGAGTTCTGCAAGCAGTACAACGCGGCCACCGAGAAGCAGCGCGGCGAGGTCATCCCCGTCGAGATCTCGGTGTTCGAGGACCGTTCGTTCTCCTTCATCACGAAGACCCCGCCGGCGCCGAAGCTGATCCTCAAGGCCGCGGGTCTGGAGAAGGGCAGCGGCGTGCCGCACAAGAACAAGGTCGGTTCGATCACGCAGGCCCAGGTCCGCGAGATCGCCCAGGTCAAGATGGAGGACCTGAACGCCAACGACATCGAGGCGGCCGCGAAGATCATCGCCGGCACCGCCCGGTCCATGGGCGTGACGATCTCCGACTGACCAGGGCTCTGCCCTCTCAGCGGAACCCGACAGTGGTAGGGCCGCGCGCGGCCCGTTACACCACGAATTCCTTCAGGAAGAGACAGGAATCAGCATGAAGCGCAGCAAGGCTTATACGGCGGCCGCCGCCAAGATCGACAGCGACGCCTTCTACTCGCCGCTCGAAGCGGTGAAGCTGGCCAAGGAGACCTCCTCGGCCAAGTTCGACTCCACCGTCGAGGTCGCCTTCCGGCTCGGGGTCGACCCCCGCAAGGCCGACCAGATGGTCCGCTCGACCGTCATCCTGCCGCACGGCACCGGTAAGACCGCCCGGGTCCTGGTCTTCGCCACCGGTGAGCGCGCTGAGGCGGCCCGTGCCGCCGGCGCCGACCACGTCGGTGCGGACGAGCTGATCGACGAGGTCGCCAAGGGCTTCCTCGACTTCGACGCCGTGGTCGCCGACCCGGCGCTGATGGGCAAGGTCGGCCGCCTCGGCCGCGTCCTCGGCCCGCGCGGCCTGATGCCGAACCCGAAGACCGGCACCGTGACGCCGGACGTGGCCAAGGCCGTGTCCGACATCAAGGGCGGCAAGATCGAGTTCCGCGTCGACCGGCACTCGAACCTGCACCTGATCATCGGCAAGGCCTCGTTCAGCGAGGAGCAGCTGGTGGAGAACTACGCCGCCGCCCTCGACGAGGTGCTCCGGGTCAAGCCGTCCGCGGCCAAGGGCAAGTACCTGCGCAAGGTCACCATCGCCACGACGATGGGCCCGGGCGTCCCGGTGGACCCGAACCGCACCCGCGGCCTGCTCAGCGACGAAGAGGACTGATCCTCGCCGTCGTGGCACGGATCGGTCTCGATCCTGAACCGAAGCTGAAGAGGCGCCCCGCTTTCGCGGGGCGCCTCGCTCGCTTTGTCCGCTGATATGACTAGGCTGGGCTCGCAGAGACGGCGGCGGCACTCGGCCGCCGCGACGGGAGGGTTCGACATGATGGGCACGAAGGCGCGACTCGGGATCGGTGCCGCGGCCGCCTCGCTGGCCGTACTGGCCGTGGCGGGCTGTTCGGGTTCGGGAGGCAGCAGCAGCACGGGGGCGACCGGGGTCGGCAGCGGGACGGGCGGGAACTCCGCGGCGCTGTCCCTGGTCGCCGACGCGATGAACAAGGCGAACTCGGCGGGCACGGTCAAGGTGACCGGCACCATGACGATGCCGGGCTCCACCACGCCGATGACGATGACGGCCGAGGAGGAGTACAGCCCGAGCCTCGAGATGTCGATGACCACGCAGATCAACGGTCAGAGCATCAGCGAGATCCTCGTGAACGACAAGCTGTACATGAAGTACTCCGCGCTCTCCGCCGAGATGGGCGGCAAGCAGTGGGGCGAGATCGACCTGTCCTCGGCCAGCGGCGCGATGGGTTCGCTGTCCTCGCTGCTGTCCTCGGTGCGCAACCAGAACCCGACCACGCAGATGTCGGCGCTGGTGGCCTCGGGCGACGTGACCAAGGTCGGCTCCGCGACCGTGGACGGCCAGCAGGCGACGCACTACTCGGGCACCCTGACGGCCGGTCAGCTCGCGACGCTCACCGGGAGCAGCGGCAAGCTCACCGCGGCCCAGGTCGCGCAGCTCAAGAGCCTGATCCAGGAGGCCAACGTCAGCGCGGTGACCATCGACGTGTGGATCTCCTCCGGCGGCCTGCCGATCGAGGAGAAGTACAGCGAGAAGATGAGCACCGGCACGGTTGCCGGCGACATGCACATGTCCGACTGGGGCGCCCCGGTGTCCGTCGGCGCGCCGCCGGCCTCCGAGGTCTACAACATGACCTCGGCCCTCACCGGCGCCCAGGCGAGCGCCAGCGCGGCCGCCGCGAGCTCCTCGAGCTGAGCCTGATTCGCCCGGTTCGACCCGGGATTTGCACCGAGCGCGGGCCACCGGTTAGCCTTGAGGCAATCCGATGACCGCTGGTCGTGAGTCGTGCGCGAGCACGGCGAACCGAAGGTCCTGTGCAAACAGGTGGCCCGCGCAGGTGTGCTGTGAACGAAGACCCGTCTCGATCGCCCGAGCGGAGCTGCGACCTCATGCGCCTGCGCATGGGGTTTTTCTGTTTTCCCGGGACGAGCGGCGGTCTCACACACACCGTCCCGGAAGGAGGGCCATGGCGAAGTCCGACCGTCAGGCCGCCGTCGAGGAGATCACGGCGCAGTTCCGTGAGTCCAACGCGGCCGTGCTGACCGAGTACCGCGGGCTCACCGTGAAGCAGCTCAAGGAGCTGCGTCGCGCCCTGGGTGCGGACACGCAGTACGCCGTCGTGAAGAACACCCTGACCAAGCGTGCGGCCGACGAGGCCGG